>JAQWOR010000061.1 GCA_029245785.1 Polaribacter sp. | reverse complement strand
GCTAACAATGGTTTCCATATCGGTTTCTTTTAAGCCGCGTGTTGTAATCGCCGGAGTTCCAATACGGATTCCAGAAGTTACAAACGGACTTTTATCATCAAAAGGCACCATGTTTTTATTTACGGTAATGTCTGCTTTTCCTAGAGCGATTTCTACATCTTTACCCGAGATGTTTTTATTACGCAAGTCAATCAACTTTTACGGTTTGTTTACTTATATCTATCATAATACTTATTTGAAATTATCAATTATTCTTTCTCTGTCTTCATTTTCTTTATCATTTTTATGGTAAATCTCAATAAAGATTATTTTATCTTCTTCTGGAAAATGAGCATATATTAAACGTAATCCTGAATTCACTCCTCGACCTTTTAATGCTCTACAAGCAATTTTTTTCACTTTTATCACACAAGTTTCCAGTCCTAAATTATCAATACGAAAACTGAACGGAGGTCTTTCTGTAGGTGAAAATTCTAACACCTTTTTTACAACATCTAAATCATTCTTTAGTGTTCTATATTTTTTCAAGAGTTTTTTCAAGTCTCTTTTAAATTCAGTTAATTCCTCAAAAATCATTCTTGTTCAATTTCATCTCCATAATTTCTTACAGAGAAAGGAGTATCTCTATAAAAAGCTAATTCATAATTTATTTCTTCTCCCTCTTTTGAAGCTAACCAAGGTAAATCTTTGTGAGAATAATTACTTATTGCTGCAGCAGACCAGTCGCTCATTTGTTCAATAACTCTATCAAGTGTTTCTGTTTCACTTGCTTTCAATTTCTCTAAATTTGCTTTTTCTAAAGGCAAATAACGAGTTTGAGGATAACCGTGATATTCAGTTTTAACCCGTTTTAATTCTCCCTCCTCAATCATTTGATTAATGATTGCATTTAATTTTTGAGGGACAGGTCCAAATGGTAATTTCTTATATTTTGCACCAGTTAAATGTTCTTCGTACAACTCGTAATAGTTAAAATCAGAAAAATACAATAACTTATAAAGGACTGTTTCTCCTACATTTGGTTTTCCTGCACATTTTTCTAAAATGTATAATAATACATTTTTGAATTTATCAATTTTTAAATTGGGCACAGCAATACGTTCTTCAACTATATTAGTGCTTTTTTCTTTTTCAGCATTAATTTCTTGATTAATCTCAAAATCATTAGACATAAAATCATCTAATGAAAAACCTAATTCCATTGATAACTCTTGTAATTCAAGAATGTTAACACTCCTGTTTCCTAATTCAATTTGAGTCAAAGATGGACGAGAAATATTAACACTCTTCGCTAAGTCCTCTTGGGAAAATCCTTTAATTTTACGGAGTTCAGCTATCCTCTGACCGATCTGCTTTTGTGATAATTTTGTTTTCATACCTGTTTTTTCCTACGTTTACGCTACAAAGATATGAAATGTTTCAATACAAAACAAGTTGATGTTTCAATATAAAACAAAACACAAACCCTACCCTAAAGCCATACACATTGCCAAGTCGCTCAAAAGCCAACCGCTAAAGCCATTCTTTATGTCAAAGAAAACGGAAAAATTACGAATAGTGACTATCAGAAATTAAATGATATTGGAAAAACAACTGCTACAGAAGAATTGTCTGAATTAGTTGAAAAAGGTTTTTGTAAACTTATGGAAAAAGGTAGAGGAGCAAAGTAGCAGTTAATTTAATTGGCCGTTAACTGGCCGAATTGACCGTTAAAAGATAATTAAAACCCAAGCGGACAAAAAGGAGCAGATGCTTTTTATAGTCTGAATTGAATTGCACATTAATTGCACAATTGACAAACGGAATGAAGAAATAGCGGTTTTGGTGCTTTAACGAAATATAAATTTAAAATCAGTAATAAACTAAAAAATTAGTGCGTAAAACTCCGCTACTACTCATACACAAAACCGTTACACAAAAAAACACCTGAACTCTTCAAATAAGCTCAGGTGTTTTTTATAAAGACAAGTAGTTTTTAAGGTACTTACATCACAAACAAGCGTCTGGCGCTCATCATATCATATACTTTTTCAGCAATTGCTTCTAGCGCGGTGTCATTATCATGATTTGTAATGGCTTCATCAATATAGCTAACAATGGTTTCCATATCGGTTTCTTTTAAGCCGCGTGTTGTAATCGCCGGAGTTCCAATACGGATTCCAGAAGTTACAAACGGACTTTTATCATCAAAAGGCACCATGTTTTTA
>JAQWOR010000055.1 GCA_029245785.1 Polaribacter sp. | reverse complement strand
CAAGATACAAAGGAAAAAAAGTGCTCATTGAGATTTGGGCTTCGTGGTGTAAAGATTGTATTGTGGGTTTGCCAAGAGCAAAACAGCTTCAGAAAGAATTTCCAGAAGTTACATTTCTCTTTTTGTCTTTAGATAAAGAGGTGGCTAGTTGGAAAAGAGGTATTGAACGATTTGATATCAAAGGGGAACATTATTTTATGCAGTCAGGTTGGGATGGAGATTTTGGAGATTTCTTAGATTTAAATTGGATTCCTCGTTACCTTGTAGTCAATGAAAACGGTTTCGTAGATTTATTCAAATCTACCAAAGTTACCGACCCAGAAATTGTGAATGCCTTAAAAAAATAACGTATTTTTGAACACCGTTTTTAAGAGAGAAAATCTTTGATTTAGAATATAAATAATATAAAAATGAGAAACAAAATCGTTGCAGGAAATTGGAAAATGAACACCAATTTTAAGGAATCAAAAACCCTTGTAAAACAGCTGAGGAGGGCGGTAAAAAAAATGCCTTTAGATGATGATACAAGAGTGCTTATAGCTCCGCCATTTGTCAATTTGCCTTCTGCTGTGAAAAGAACTCGAAAATCAAGCATAGAGGTTGCTGCTCAAAATATGCACCAAGCCATAAATGGCGCTTTTACTGGAGAGGTGTCTGCAGGGATGCTTAAAAGTATTGGTGTTAAAACAGTTATTTTAGGGCATTCTGAAAGACGTACTATTTTTGAAGAAACAGATGCGCTTTTAGCAGAAAAAGTAGATGCTGCCATTGCAAATGGGTTGGAAATTATATTTTGCTTCGGAGAGTTATTAGAAGATCGAAAATCTGGAAATCATTTCAGTGTAGTAGAAAGTCAGTTAAAAAGCGGATTGTTTCATTTAGAATCGATCGCTTGGAATCAAATTGTATTGGCGTATGAGCCTGTTTGGGCAATTGGAACAGGAGAAACAGCATCGCCAGAACAAGCTCAAGAAATGCATGCTTTTATTAGAAAACTACTTCAAGACACGTATACTACAGTTGTTGCAGACAACACCTCTATTTTATACGGAGGTAGTGTAAAGCCAGCCAATGCAAAAGAAATTTTTTCTAAAAAAGATGTAGATGGTGGGTTGATTGGAGGAGCGGCATTGAATGCAGAAGATTTTAAGGCTATTATTGCCGCAATTTAATAGTTTAATCACTTTTAATTAGGTGCGTTTTTAATTAAAAACATGGACAATATTTATATAGAATACGGTTTTACAGTGGCTCCTAAAAAGCTAGGGGTAGAAATTCTCATTGCAGAATTAGGAGTTGCTGGTTTTGAGAGTTTTGTAGAGCATGAAGCAGGTGTTACCGCGTATATTCAAAAAAAGGATTGGAATACAAAGATCTTAAACGATATTTCGGTGCTAAACTCTAAAGAGTTTGCTATTTCGTTTACAGAAAAGGAAGTTGCGCAAACCAACTGGAACAGTGAGTGGGAAAAGAATTTTGAGCAAATTCAGGTGGATGATTTGGTGAGTATTCGCGCGCCGTTTCATGAAGACCCTCAATTGAAATACGACATTGTTATTGAGCCAAAAATGAGTTTTGGAACAGGACATCATGAAACCACACACATGATGGTGCAACACTTGATCAATATTGATTTAGAAGGAAAGAAAACACTAGACATGGGCTGTGGAACGGGAATTTTAGCGATTTTTGCAGAAATGAAAGGTGCCAAACCTATTGATGCGATTGATATTGATACTTGGTGTTATTTAAATTCTATTGAAAATGCAGCACGGAATGAGTGTACCCAAATAACAGTTTACGAAGGTGATGCATCATTGTTGGTAAATAAAAAATACGACGTGCTGATTGCCAATATCAACAGAAATATTTTGCTGAAAGATTTAAACGCCTATACAAACTGTTTAGATACAAACGGAATTTTATTGTTGAGCGGTTTTTATAAAGAAGATATTTCAATTATTGATGCAGCAGTTTCTAGCTATGGGCTGATATTAGAAAAAACCATTGAGAGAAATAATTGGGTAGCTTTAAAATACCAAAAAGTTTAATTATTGTATATTTATTTTTTTATAATTGAATGAGTACCAAAGAAAAAATACAAGAAGAGGTTGATGTACTTGAAAAAGAAGTCAACCAACATGAAATTGTGTTGTATAATGATGAGGTAAATACCTTTGATTTTGTGATCGATTCTCTAATTGATGTTTGTGAGCATACCTTAGAGCAAGCAGAGCAATGTACAATTTTGGTACATTACAAAGGGAAGTGTACGGTAAAAACAGGAGCTTATAAAGATTTAAAACCACGATGTTCTAAGTTGTTAACCTTGGGGCTTTCGGCAGAATTGGTATAATATGACAAACGTTTTTTTGTATTTCGATTTCAACCCTTTTTTTAAAGATGCTTCAGGAGCATTTTCTGGCAATGAAATTTCTTATAGCGAGCTGAATCCAGAACATTTTTTAATTTTTGAAAATAACAATGGCAGCTACAATTTATATGTTTCAAAGTATGGGTCTAAAAAAGAAGTTGGGGTACAGCCGCCAGCAATTTTAGAACTGATTATTGAGAACTACGACAAGAATATTCCGGAACATCGTGTAGCGATCAGAAGGTATTTTGAGTGAGGGGTAATTTACATGCTGCTTGACCTCAATTTGTGCTTATTTCACTAAAAATTCTTGCATAACGTTCATTAAAGATAGTTTTGTACTTCTCTTTCATGTCATCAGATAAAAAAGAAGCGTCTATCCATTTTACCACACTATCTCTCTTTTTATGAAAACGAAGGAACACTCTGTTAATTTGTTTGTTAGTTAGATATAGCTCTTTGCCCAATGATTCAAAATGTATACGCTTTAGCTTACTTTTTTTCCCTTCAAGCGTGAGTGCTAACTCCTCTTTGTCATCTGGATTTACAATGGCAACATTCAATAAGTCATAAGCAGGGGCTAGCAACCATCCAGAAGCTGATTGAATCATAGAGAAGTTCTTTAAGTGCATGTCGTTATTTCCTATTAGGAAACTAAACAATGTTAGTTCAAAAAAGAAAATTTTGTCCAGCACTGTATTATCTGAATGCTCATTCAGTGCTTTTCCAATTTTTTCCATAGAACTTTTATACTTGTCAAAAGCTTCTGTGATTTGAAACATGTCTAACATGTGAATCTTTTGTCCATCTATAGTTCTGTCAATTCGTTTTGTGATATAGGATAGTTCTCCAGATTTTAATTTAATTAAACTAGAGGGTACGGTCTGTATCCCAAATAATTCCGCAATACGCATGGTTAGGTGTTCGTTTTGTGGCATTTCAGGATAATCGGTCGATGGCGGTTTAAAAATGTAATTTCCGCCTAAAGCACCAACAACAGTTAGTCTAAAATTACTTCCATCTTTAGCTTCGTTTATTAAGGACAAGGATAGTTTGGGCTGTACGCCAGGAACAGAAACACTACGCTCTACAATGTTTTTTGCCAATTCTGACATTTGTGCTAATGAATATTCCAGTTTTGGAGCTTCTTTGGTGTCAAAAAAAGAGAAGCTACAGGCTTCGTGAAAATCTATTTCATTCTTCAGGTCCTTATAACAGTACAGGCACTTATTTTTCATTATTTTCTATTAT
>JAQWOR010000039.1 GCA_029245785.1 Polaribacter sp. | reverse complement strand
ACTAAGAAATCCCTTAGCGGCTGCAAAGATACACCCTCTTTTAAATACTACAAGACTTTTTTAAAACTATTTGCAAACTATTTTTTAACATCCTGAAAACAACATACATAACATCCTTAAAAAAATGAAAAAAAGTTAGTTTTTATTACGCTCTCGTCGCAATCGTTTCTTTTTCATTTTAGCAAACATCGTTTTGTACTCTTCTACATCTATGACACCTTTGTTTTTTGTGTAAATTTCATTGAAATTGAATTCGATTTTTTGAGGGTATTCTTCTAATTGGTTATTTGCAAAAGCTCTTTGCAGGATGTCTTCTACCAAAAAATCTTCATTTACGTGTTCTGGATCGTATTCTGATTTTAATGACAGCCGAAATAAACTTGCCGTTGTGTTGTACCAAAATGCTTTCCATCCACTACGCAATTCTTTTACTTGTTGGTATGCTGCTTTACCTGTTTGTCGATGGATCAATTTAATTAGAATCCTCCCTTCTGTGTGGGTCATCTTTTTTAATTGATCTGTAAACTCACCTTCCAAGTACTTTTGAGCCTGTTTTGTATATTTTTTCTTTATGCTTTTCCTCTTGATCCTTTTTAATCGTGCTGTAAGACTGTCTAACCTCTGAGAAGCAATTACCGCATAAGGATATGCTTTGTATACTTTTTTGCGCAACCAATAATAATACCGAACATCTATTTGAGATTTGAATTTTTGTTTGGTGAGTAGCTTTACCTCATCAAGTTGTATGGTGAAAAAATCTCCTTCTTTCATTAAGAGGTCTTGCGTTATTACAGGAATTGTATCTTTTTCCTGTCCGTAAAAGCTTACGGAAAGTCCTAGTATATATATGTATAAAATAAATTTCAAAGGGAGTTTTTTTTAAAAGAGTGTAAATATATTATAATTTCAGCAATGTAAAAAAGGGTTTTAGCGTCTTCTATTCTTTCTATCGCAATATATTGTTTTATAGCAACAATCGTTCCTTCTATATAATATCTGACCAGAAGCACAGCGAAAATGATAAGACAATCAGAACTAAATACCTGCAAGGTTTCCAAAACCTTGCAGGAGAAATAAAATTCATTTTTGTTTTAGATTCTGCAACTCAAACGGGGAATCCTATAATTTTTTATAAAATATTTCTTCGGATACTAAAAAATCGTATTATTTTTACACCAAAGAGAAAACACATTATGGCAGAAAAATCGATACTTACTAAGAAATCAATTTCATTTTTAGAAAAATACTTAAACAATGCAGCTCCTACGGGCTACGAATGGGAAGGTCAGAAAATATGGATGGATTATTTAAAACCTTATGTAGATGAGTTTATTACCGATACCTACGGAACAGCCGTTGGTGTTATCAATCCGAAGGCGAAATACAAAGTTGTTATAGAAGGGCATGCTGATGAAATTTCTTGGTATGTAAACTACATTTCAGACAATGGGCTGATCTATGTCATCAGAAATGGAGGGAGTGATCATCAAATTGCTCCGAGTAAAATTGTAAACATCTATACAAAAAAAGGCATTGTAAAAGGGGTTTTTGGATGGCCAGCTATTCATACACGTATGAAGGGAAAAGAAGAAGCACCTAAGCCAGAAAATATTTTTATCGATTGTGGTTGCACCACCAAAAAGGAAGTAGAAAAATTAGGCGTGCACGTAGGCTGTGTCATTACCTATCCCGATGTTTTTCATATATTAAACAAAGACAAGTTTGTTTGTAGAGCATTGGACAATAGAATGGGCGGATTTATGATTGCCGAAGTGGCACGTTTGTTAAAAGAAAATAAAAAGACCTTGCCATTTGGATTGTACATTACCAATTCTGTACAAGAAGAAATTGGATTGCGTGGAGCTGAAATGATTACACATCGTATCAAACCAGACGTTGCGATTGTTACGGATGTAACACACGATACCACAACACCAATGATTGATCAAAAAAAAGAAGGTCTATTAGAAATGGGAAAAGGCCCAGTAATAGCCTATGCACCAGCCGTTCAGCAAAAACTTCGTGATTTAATC
>JAQWOR010000027.1 GCA_029245785.1 Polaribacter sp. | reverse complement strand
AGAAATTTTAAAATCTTCTGTATTCAACAATTCGCCATTATAATTTAACATATATCTATTTTAAAAAACCAGAATAACCGTTACAAAATTAAGGTAAAAATTACTACAAATTCATTTTATATCATAAAAAAAGCCTTGTTTATAAACAAGGCTTTCCATATTTTATTTGTTTTAAATCAGGCTCCAATCGTATGTTTTAATTCTTCAATTTGATTTTCCCACAACATTTTAGACTCTGCCACATCTTCTTTAGAATCTGCAAAATCAGTAATCATTAAAGACACATCTTTTGTTATGGCATCTATTTCAATTCTAAATTCAAAATAAGATTCATCATCTTCACTCTCCATCCACTTATATTTTACCCTTTCATTGGTTTTATTTATCAATATTTTAGCTTGTTCTTCTACACCATCCCAAATAAAAGTAATGAACTTGCTTCTAGAATTTACTTTATCTGCAAACCATTCTTCTAAACCTGCAGGAGTTCCAAAATAGGTGTACAACATTGATGCAGACGCGTGTATAGGGAATTCTAATTCAAATTTAATTTTACTCATTATGCGTTTTTTCTTTGGAAGCAATATAGGTAAATATTCCTTTTTAAAAAAATTAAAAACTTCACTTGCAACAAGAGTAAAATACGCTATATTTGCAGCCGAATAATCAAGGCGAGGTAGCTCAGTTGGTTAGAGCGCAGGATTCATAACCCTGAGGTCACGGGTTCAAATCCCGTCTTCGCTACAAAAAAACCCAAAACAGTTTGTTTTGGGTTTTTTATTACATAAAATTTTTTTTACATTTTTTTATACATTAAATAGTGTATTCCTATTTCAGATACTACAAAAGGGTCTCCTACTATTGAGAATCCGGCTTTTTTGTAAAAGTTTACAGCAAGCTCTCTAGCCTTACACCACAATATAGTAGCATTTTTATGTTGAAGGTGTTGCACGGCAAAGTCAATCAATTGTTTTCCGTAGCCCTTCCCTCTTGTTTCTGGTAAAATTGCCATCCCTCGTAGTTGGTATTGGTTTTTATCAGTAAATAGCACATTGCTACTCTTCATAAAGCTTGAAACGCCAATCAAATCGTCCGTTAAAAAAACTCCCGCATGTAGTGTTTCTGCTTCTAAATCACCTTGAAACTGACAAGGCAAGTCAATGTCTTTTCTCAGCACCTCTAATCGAATCTTATAGGTTGCTTCTGCTGTTATTTTTTTAATTAAAATCATTTAAAATTTAAAATAGTATTATCTTTTTATATTTACACAAAATTAGACTCAAAATGCACATTGAAATACATCCTATTCCGAAAGAGAACATTCTAGATATTATGCCATTGCTTAAAATAGTAAACACCAAAACACCACATGGTCTATTAGAAAAACGTGTTTTGGAGATGGTAAATTACCAAAATTATGAATGTATTGGCTTATTTTTGGATAAAAAATTAATTGGCATCACCGGACTATGGTATAGTTTAAGACACTATATTGGTAAAAGTGTTGAGCCGGATCATGTAATCATTGACAAAGCATATAGAGGCCAAAACCTTGGGAAACAGTTTTTTAATTGGATCTATGAATACACAAAATCTAAAGGTTGTGAAGCTATCGAATTAAATACCTATACAGGCAATACAAAATCACATAAATTTTACTATAACGAAGGTTTTGATATCTATGGGTTTCATTTTCTGAAAGTTATGAGAGCTGATAAAAGTTTTTATTAATTTTTCCTTAGAAGCCGTTGTAAAGATAAAAAATGCACTTATATTTGCAGTGCTTTACTGCGAGAGTAGCTCAGTTGGTAGAGCGTCAGCCTTCCAAGCTGAATGTCGCCGGTTCGAACCCGGTCTCTCGCTCAAATTAAAACAGTATCACGCTCAAAAGGCGTGATTTTTGTTTTTAGCTAAATGTCGTCACGCCAAATGCGTAATCTCTCGCTCAAATTAAAACAGAGCTACGAGTTTTTAAGTGTTTTTTATGTGATTATTTTTTTAATTTCTTTCCAAAAATCAATAACAATACAATAGGCAAAGACAACAACAATACTGTTGATTGATGTATTGAGAAGATCTGAGGAAACAATAATAGCGTTAATACAAAGCCGCCTATAGCACCTCCTAAATGCGCTGAGTGACCAACATTACCTAATTGTTTTTTCATTCCGTAGATAGAATAGAATAAATATCCAACTCCAAAAATATAAGCAGGTATTGGTATTGGCAAAGGAAACATTACCAAGGTCATGTCTGGGTATAACAAAATTGCAGCAAACACAATCCCAGAAACAGCTCCTGAGGCCCCTACAGCACTGTAATAAGGTTCTTTTTTATGGTAGAAAATCGAATAGGTATTTCCTGCTAACAAACTTCCAAAATAAATGATTAAAAAACTGACACTTCCGAAGCTGGCTGCAACAATATCTCCAAACAAATACAAGGCGTACATATTAAACCCAAGGTGCAACCAATCTACATGTAAAAAGCCAGAGGTAAACATTCGTACTTTTTCACCATTGCGTATTTTTCCTACTTGAAATTTATAGGTATCTAAAAAAGAATAATCATTAAAACCTTTTATGGATATCAAGACGTTTGTAATGATAATTCCTAAAACTATTTGATTCATTTTTGTGTAAAATTTATATCACAAAATTAAGGTAAACATTTTATTATTGACTTTGTAATCTAAATTTATATACGATATTTGCCAAAACTTTTAACAAGATGCATTTTTTGCTTTTTATCTTAACATATCCTTTTATTTGGCTATTCTCTAGGCTACCAATGAGAGTGCTTTATTTTATTTCAACTATTTTTTATCTGGTAACCTATTATGTTGTGGGCTACCGAAAAAATATTGTTTTTGACAATTTAAAAATGTCTTTTCCTGAAAAATCGGATAAAGAACTTCATCTAATTTCCAAAAAGTTCTTTCGCCATTTTACAGACATTTTTATGGAAAGCATCAAAGCTTTTTCAATTAGCAAAAAAGAGATCACAAAAAGGTACACCATTAAAAACCCTAAACTAATTAATGACCTTGCTAAAAAAGGAAAAAGCATTGCCCTTGTAGGCTCGCATTATGCAAATTGGGAATGGATTATTTCCATTCCATTAAATCTAGACATTCATGTTTTAGGCGCGTACAAGAAATTAAAGAACAAGTACTATGACAGTACTCTTAAAAAATCTAGAACAAAGTTTGGGCTTAGAGGTTACAAAACTTCAGACATTATAAAAAACATGCACGCCAATACACTAGAGGGAGTACAGGGTTTGTATATTTTACTGAGCGACCAGTCTCCTCAAATACGAAAAACGCATTATTGGGCAAATTTTATGGGCATAAAAGTTCCTGTACATACAGGTGCCGAGATGCTTTCCAAAAAATTTGACCTCGCCTATGTGAATTATAAAACAACAAGAATCAAAAGAGGCTATTACCAAATAGAATTTGAGCTAATTTCTGAAACACCAAAGGAAGTAAAAGATTATGAGCTAACAGATCAATATCTTAAAATTACAGAAGCATACATCAGAGAACAACCAGAGTATTACCTATGGTCTCACAGACGTTTTAAACACAAAGACAGAGTTCCTGAGAAATTTCTATAATGAACTAGAAAACCAAGACGCTACCAATTCTTTTTCGATTGATGGCACTGTTTTATGTACGTAATCGTTTTTTGCAGCATCGTAATCATATTCTTTAGACCACGCCTCTACATTAGCGCAAACCGCTTTTAGTCCGTCACAAATAAAGGCAACTTCTGCATCTGTAATGGTTGGATGAATAGACAAACGAACCCAACCTGGTTTTTCTACAGAACATCCATCTACAATTTGTTTTTCAATAGCTTTGGATGTTTGTCGATCTACATTCAACAAGAAATGACCATACGTTCCTGCGCATGAACAACCTCCGCGAGTTTGGATTCCAAATCGATCATTTAGCAATTTCACAATTAAATTAAAGTGCACATTTTCTACATAAAAAGAAAAAATACCCAATCTTTTTTTATGTTCTCCAGCCAATATATGAACATTAGGAATGGCTTCTAATGTTTCAAAAATAACGGCATTGATCTCATCCTCTCTTTCTCTTATATTGTCTGTTCCAATTTGCGCTTTTAGTTGCACACATAAGGCAATTTTTATGGTTTGCATAAATGCTGGAGTTCCTCCATCTTCACGAGTTTCTATGTCATCAAAATAGTCATGATCACCCCAAGGATTTGTATAACTCACCGTTCCTCCTCCTGGATTATCAGGTACTAAGTTCCTGTATAGCTTCTTATTAAAAAGCAACACTCCAGATGTACCTGGCCCTCCTAAAAATTTATGTGGAGAAAAGAATATAGCATCTAGATATGCCTCTTTATCTTCTGGGTGCATATCAATATCTACATAAGGCGCAGAACAAGCAAAATCTACAAAACACAAACCGTTATAACTGTGAATCAATTTTGCTATTTCAGCGTATGCTGTTTTAATACCTGTTACGTTTGAACAGGCAGTTATCGAGGCTATTTTTAACTTTCTATCTTGGTGTTTTTGTATGACTTTTTCAAACGTTTTTAAACAAATCAACCCTTCTTCATTACACGGAATCACTTCAACATCTGCAATGGTTTCTAACCAAGAGGTTTGGTTGGAATGATGCTCCATGTGAGATACAAAAACAATGGGCTTTAACGCTTCAGGAATGTTTGTGTGCTTTTTTAAATTTTCAGACACTTTTAAGCCTAAAATGCGTTGAAACTTATTAACAACTCCAGTCATACCAGAACCTTCAGTAATTAAAACATCATTCTCGTTTGCATTTACATGCTGTTTGATAATCGCTCTTGCTTTGTGATATGCCAAGGTCATTGCGGCGCCACTTGTAGATGTTTCTGTATGGGTATTCGCAACAAAAGGTCCAAAGTCATTTAACAACTTCTCCTCTATTGGTCGATACATTCTTCCGCTAGCGGTCCAATCTGTATACACTAACTTTTGCTCCCCATACGGAGATTGAAACGTTTGATCTACTCCTATAATGTTTTTACGAAATTGCTGAAAGTACTCTTCTAATGATTTCATCGTATTGTATTAAGCGATAACATTTTCTATTTCTTTTATAAATCTTTTTGCCAATCTGTCTGCGTTTTCTTGCGAGCTGCTTTCGGTGTAAATTCGAATAATTGGTTCTGTATTCGATTTACGTAAATGTACCCATTCTTCAGCAAAGTCAATTTTTACGCCATCAATGGTATTGACAGCTTCATTTTTATAGATAGAAGCCATCGTTTCTAAGATGTTGTCCACATCTATTTGTGGTGTTAGCTGAATTTTATTTTTACTCATAAAGTAGCTCGGATAGCTATCTCTCAATGTTTTACAAGAAACTTTCTCTCTAGCTAAATGCGATAAAAATAAGGCAACACCTACCAAAGAATCTCTTCCGTAATGTGATGCTGGATATATAATTCCGCCATTGCCTTCTCCTCCAATTACTGTATTGGTTGCTTTCATGGCAATTACCACATTTACTTCTCCAACAGCACTTGCTGTATAGGTTCCTCCATGCTTCTCTGTAACATCACGCAAGGCTCTTGAAGAGGACAGATTAGAGACAGTGTTTCCGCCTTTCAATCTTCCCAATACATAGTCTGCACAAGCCACCAAGGTATATTCTTCTCCAAACATAGAGCCATCTTCGCTAACCAATGCCAAACGATCTACATCTGGATCTACAACAATTCCTACATCTGCTTTTTCTTGGACTACCAATTCAGAAATATCGGTTAAATGCTCTTTTAATGGTTCTGGGTTGTGAGGGAACTGCCCGTTGGGCTCACAGTACAACTCTACACACTTAACTCCTAATTGGTCTAGTAAAGCGGGAATAAAAATACCACCGGTAGAATTCACCGCATCAACAACTACTTTGAAGTTTGCCTTTTTAATAGCATCGATATCAACAAGCTCTAAGTTCAACACTTCGTCAATATGTTTTTGAACATATGTTTTATTTTTGGTGTACGAACCTAAGTCATCTACCTCTGCAAAATTGAGATCTTCATTTTCTGCCAAGGCTAAAATTTGCTCTCCTTCTTCTCCATTTAAGAACTCCCCTTTTTCATTCAGTAACTTTAAAGCATTCCATTGTTTTGGATTGTGACTCGCTGTTAAAATAATACCGCCATCTGCATTCTCTAAAGGAACAGCAATCTCAACAGTTGGTGTCGTTGACAGCCCTAAATCGATCACATCAATCCCCAATCCAACCAAGGTGTTGGCTACTAAACTTGTAATCATCTTACCCGAAATACGAGCATCTCTCCCTACTACAATTGTTAGTTTCTTTTTCCCTGGATTTCTACGGACGATAAAGGTTCCGTAGGCTGCTGCAAACTTTACGGCATCAATTGGAGTTAGGTTATCACCTACTTGTCCGCCAATAGTTCCTCTAATTCCTGATATTGATTTTATTAAGGTCATCGTCCATTTTTTGTGTACAACAAATATAAATCATATTCTATAATTTGCTGCTGCTTTTTGGTTAATTAATCAAGGTTCTTTACATACAAAAAAAACGCCGTTGATTTCTCAACGACGTTTTATCAAAATTCAGTTATTACTTTTAAGCTTAAATTATTATTAAAATCATCTTTTTATAAGTTTGATATACATCAAACTTATAATCATTAACCCAAAAATTATATACTGAACAAAACGATAATTATTTTCTTTGTCAAAAAACTGAATCAGTAGAATTAACAAAATAGGGACATATGCTAATAAGTACGTTTTTATTTTATCTTTTTTCATAACTAATAATTTATTCAATACAGTTAGAGTAAGCTGCTGCATTGTCATTAACATTTTTAGAAAACATAGTACAAATAGCCATTTTATTTAAGCTTTAACTAATTTTCTCCTTTGATTTTCTTAACATAAGGTACTATAAAAGAAAAAGCCAAGAGTAAGCAAATAATTGGTAGGTTAACTTCTCTATAAACATCAATACTTTTTCCTGTTTCAATTACTTCCCAATCAATCCAACTGAAAGTCAAACCTCCGAGAACACACATTAAAATCATTAAAAAAAGCAATGTTTTTGTTGAAGGTTTCCACATGATTATTGATTTAAGTTATTATAAGACAAAGCATTAACCTCTATACTTAGATCTCAACTGCTGTTTTTACATGCTGTGTTACCTAATGTATTCATTATTCAAACACTATTTCTTTAGTGGTTTTGGGTATTTTTACAAAATGATATGGACGTGTAGGTATTTGTGTTAAATCTCCATTATTTAGTTTTTCAACAATGACAACAATATTATTAGAGTTTTCAGTAATCGAAATAATATCAATGCTGTGACCACCTGTTGATCTTGGTTTGTCAAAAGTTGCAATTACAATATGTTGGTCAAAGTTTACGATTGCTTCATTTGGAATAGTTGCTATTGCCCAAACATCAGTAATAAAATAATTCCATTCTGTTGAATTATCAAATATTTTATTATGTTTTGTAGGGTTATAATTTCCATTAAACATTTCTCCTTTACTAATTAATACAGGAGTAATTTCTGTTGATTGAAATTGAGAATTATCACAACTTGTAACTAAAAAAATGCTAAAAATTAAAATTATTGTTTTCATTATTGTATGATTTTTTGTGTTATTATTTCGTTGTTTTATAATGTTTTTTTGAAATTGATTTAATCAAATTTATTTGGAATAATTCCTGGTGTTACAAATATTTGAAATGTTTTAGAGAGCCATTCGCTAGGTGAGCAATCATTGCTGACAGCCCTTAATTTGACTTCAAATGTACTAGGATAATCATAAATAGGAATTCTAACATATGATGAGAGCATACGACTCATAAAATACGGCAAAATACTTCGATTGTTCGTTTTATTGATGTCATACAAACCTCTAGGCGGCGTAATAGGTCTATAAACAGGATATCGCATATTCTAATGCGTTTTTAGGGTTGTTTTTTGAACAACTTAATATATACCAATTTGACATATATGGATCTTTCCCCATTATTTCCAAATTATTACTTTGTGCATAATCATATAATGCATTAACATTTGAAGACGAACTTACCTTAACATAAAAATTATTAGTTAAACCAAGTTTTTTTCCACTGAGTGTTTTAAAACAGGGGGATACTTTTATAGTATTTGAATTTTGATTTAATGAATTAATAAAATTTGTATAATTGAGTATGTTATTACTAATAAAACTTTTTACCCTAATTTCAGAATAATAATTTTTTAAATTCACTCTACTTCGCGCCTCATTATTTATTGTAGCAACGTAGGATCTATCATTATTCTCAATAAATTTAGTTTTTGAAATATAGTTTGCAGAGTAATCAGCAAGGAAGTTAAAATTATTAATAGAGTTCAAGTTGACATATTCTCTATCAATATTTATGTATACTTTTTGATTTTCGTAATAGTAATAATTGCTCTGAGCATTAACCGTAACAAACGATAAAATGAGCCAAAATGATATATACTTTTTAATATTCATAATTTTCTTTTTTAAATTTAATAGCGATTTTCCCAAATGAATGCATAATACATCCACAAAACATACATGGTTTTTACACCAAGTTTAGGGGTTCCAAAAATTTAATTTAAAAAAGAATGTGCGCAATTTTTAAAACATTCTTTTCTTTTTGCTAGCAAGTTTAAAAGAAGAATGATCAACTACTTCTTAAAAACAGGATAAAGATATATAAAAAAAAAAAAACGACATTCGCAATAAAAATGATAATTGTTTTTAATAACCTATTAAAAACATGATAGATAACACAAAAAAACGCCGTTGACTTACTGAAATAAATTCAGCATCTCAACGACGTTTTATATAAGTATGGATTCCTGCTTCTACCTCTGCCACGGCAGACAAGTTCGGCAGATAAATGCGCAGGAATGACAAGCTAAGAATTACTTCCCTTCTTCCATTTTCTTTTTTAATGCAGCAAGACCACTAATGTCTCCTAAGGTAGTTTTTTCTGCATCTGCAGATTTCTTAGAGGCTGTTTTCACATTTCTCTTTTCTTCTTCCTTAAAGATTGACGTATGAGATACCACAACTCTTCTGTACTCTTTACTAAATTCTAGTACTTTAAATTGTGCTGTATCGCCTTTAGCTAGCTTACCACCTTCTTCTTTATCTAAATAACGGCTAGGTGCAAATCCTTCTACTCCATCAGCAAAAGCAATGGTAGCTCCTTTGTCTGTTTTTTCACTCACAGTACCTTCATGGATAGAATCGATTGCATAGGTTGCTTCATGAGCATCCCAAGGATTGTCTTGAGTTTGCTTGTGCCCTAAGTTCAATTTACGATTTTCTACGTCCAATTCTAATACTTCAACTTCTAGCGTATCGCCAACAGTTACAAAATCAGATGGATGTTTGATTTTCTTAACCCAAGATAAATCAGAAATGTAAACCAATCCGTCAATACCTTCTTCTAATTCTACAAACACACCAAAATTGGTATAGTTTCTTACCGTACCTGAATGTTTAGAGCCTACAGGGTATTTTGTTGTAATATCTGTCCAAGGATCTGGATGTAATTGCTTCATCCCTAAAGACATTTTTCTTTCTTCTCTGTCTAAGGTAAGGATTTGAGCTTCTACAACATCGCCTACTTTTACGAAATCTTGTGCAGAACGTAAATGTGTAGACCAAGACATTTCAGAAACGTGAATCAATCCTTCAACACCTTCAGATACTTCAATAAATGCTCCGTAATCTGCTAAAACAACTACTTTTCCTTTGATGTTATCACCAATTTTCAAGTCAGTATCTAGCGCCTCCCAAGGATGTTTAGATAATTGTTTCAATCCTAATTGAATTCTAGATTTATTATCATCAAAGTCTAAAATTACAACGTTTAATTTTTGATCTAACTCAACAATTTCATTTGGATGATTGATTCTAGACCAAGATAAATCAGTAATATGAACCAATCCATCAACACCACCTAAATCAACAAAGACACCATAAGAAGTAATATTTTTAACAACACCTTCTAATACTTGTCCTTTTTCTAATTGACCAATGATTTCTTTCTTTTGAATTTCTAAATCAGCTTCAATAAGTGCTTTAGGAGAGACAACAACGTTTTTAAATTCGTGGTTGATTTTTACCACTTTGAATTCCATTGTTTTTTCTACAAACTGATCGTAATCGCGAATAGGCTTCACATCAATTTGAGAACCTGGCAAGAATGCTTCAATACCGAATACATCTACAATCATACCTCCACGAGTTCTGCATTTTACAAAACCGTTTACGATTTCTCCTGTTTCATGTGCATTGTTTACTCTATCCCATGCTTTGATTACACGAGCTTTTCTATGTGACAATACCAATTGACCTGAGCTGTCTTCTCTTTTGTCAACCAATACTTCTACTGTATCTCCTTCAGCTAAGCTTGGGTTGTAACGAAATTCATTCAATGAAATAACTCCTTCAGATTTAGAATTGATATCGATAATTACATCTCTATCAGTCAACCTTATTACAGTTCCTTCAATAACATCACGTTCGTTTACGAAACCTACAGTTCCTTCTAATGCTTTTTCGAATTCAGCTAATTTTTTCTCATCAACAGCTTCAATACCTTCTTCGTATTTGTGCCAATCAAAACTTGCTAAAAATTCTTTTGGGTTTACTGTTTCTACAACTGCAGTTGTTTCTTGAACAGTTTCTTGTGTGTTTTCTACTTCTGGAGTAGTTTTTTTTGCTTCTTCAGACATTTCTGAACTTACTTTGTATCTTGTTGTTACTCAGATTTTTAACGATTACAACTCCAAGAGATATTTATAATAATTGTCTTTTTTTTACCCTTTCTTAAATCTGTACTCGTAAAAAGGAGTGCAAATGTACGGTTTTTTCTTAAATTGACAAGTCTAAACAATTGAAAATTAGTTGAATTAAAAGAGGTCTCAATCCAACAATTAGCCCCATGTATCAATGTCGTAATTGTTATATGAACTCACTTCCCCATTAACTCATTAACTCATTCTCTCATTAACTCATTCCCTCATTAACTCATTAACCCATTGCATTAATCAATCCAATTTTTAAATTCTTTTACTCGTTCTCTACTAACAATAATTTCGGTTTCTGAGTACGAATTTAGCACAATTTTTAAGCGACTGTTTGCATAGGCTATAATATCTTTAATTGCATCTATGCGCACAATAAAAGTTCGGTTTACTCGAAAAAAGCATTCAGGGTTTAATACTGTAGATAGGTGTTCTAAAGCGCCATCTAACAAGTAGTTTCTATTTGATGTTGTATGCAGATAAGTTCCTTTATTTTCACTGTAAAAACATTCAATATCATCTACCGGAATAACCTTAAGATGTTGCCCGACTTTTATGGTAAAACGTTTTTTGTACTTTCTATCAACAGGGTGTATTAGTAACTTTTTTATATCATCAAAATTTATATGTATTTCTGATTGTTGAGTTTGCTGATTTTTATATTTATCTACCGCAGCTTTTAACTCTCCTTTATCAATTGGTTTTAACAAATAATCTATACTGTTTAGCTTAAATGCCTGCAAGGCATATTCGTCATAAGCTGTTGTAAATATAATAGCGCTAGAAATAGTTACATGGTCAAAGATTTCGAATGACAAGCCATCAGACAGTTGAATGTCTAAAAAAATCAAATCTGGATGTTTATTGTTTTGAAACCAATGAATTGATTCTTCTACTGAATGCAGCATTTGATCTGCTGCTACTCCCAAATCTACCAACATTCTGCTCAACCTTCTTGCAGCAGGCTTTTCATCTTCTATAATAAGTACGTTCATGCTTATTTTTTAGGGGTTGTAATTTACAAATCAAATTTGTCTTTGTCCATAAATTCTTTCATTTTTCGATCTTCCCAATCTTTTGAAAAAACAATGTTTCTCCCAAAAACCCCGAACCAATGAAAAGCCAATCCAATTCCCCAAAAAAATGCTGTAGAAAAATGTCCATATTCAAACAAGCTTTCGTCGGCATCTAAATTTTTATAAATCATCACCAATAAATACCCATTTACAAGTACATACCAGAACAAATGCCAGTAAAAACCTTTTGTTTTTTCTACTTTCTTTTTTGCAGACAAATACTTTTCTTCTTCTAAATATTGATGTTCCATGTTTTAAATTTTAAAAATGATCTTTATCCATGTATTCTTTAATCTTACGAGCTTCCCAATCTTCACCAAATAGAGACGATTTAAACCCAATAACTACTAACCAATGTAAGAACACCCCCATGCCCCAACCAAATAAGGTAAACCAAAAATAATGAAATCTTGGTACAAACTTCAAGTTGGTAATGATTATGATTGGCATCACAAAAACAAATACGACAGCATGTACATAAACCTCTTTCTCTTTTTCAACCTTTTTCTGAGCTCGTAAATATTTTTCTCCTTCTATTTTTCTTTTATCTTCCATGTTTTAAGTTTTAAAAATCGTCCTTACTCATATATTCTCTAATCTTACGATTCTCCCAATCGCCTCCATATCCAAAAATTGTAAATGCATGAATAATGACTCCTAATCCCCAACCAAACATAGGGAACCAAAACCACTGGTAGCCCCAACTGGTTTTGTAATTAATAAAAATTAAAAATGGAATAACTACGCAATACGAGACAAGCCCTCCGTAAAACCCTTTTAGGTCATCGATGCGCTTTTTAGCTCTAATATACTTATTACTGTCATTGATGTAATCTGTTTTCATAATGGTAATGTTTTTTGTTAATAATGGTATTTTCACAATAAAGTTTCCGTTTTCTTTTTGAACAGAAACTTCCTTTTTTGTAATTAATCGATAGCGGTCCGAAATATTTTTAAGACCTACCTTGGTGCTTTTCCCTAAAGATTCTTTTGGATTGTAATTATTGCTTACCACCAGATAGCCTCCTTCTTCATAAATTTCTATTTGTAATGGTTTTTTAGAAGAAACCACATTGTGTTTTACTGCGTTTTCTAATAACAACTGCAAAGACAACGGCACAATTTTTAGCTCAGAATTACTAATTTTTTCAGGTAGAGTATAGCTAATGGCGTCTTCAAAACGCATCGCTAATAACTCCATATAGGTTTTTGCAAATTGCAACTCTTCCTTTAAAGGAATAATGTCTTTGTTTTTTTGCTCCAACACATAGCGGTAAATCTTTGACAACTTGGTGGTAAAGTTTTCTGCTTTTACAGGACTTTCGCCAATCAAAGAAGTTAAAACATTTAAACTATTGAACAAAAAGTGAGGGTCTAACTGACTTTTTAATGATTCGTATTTTGCTGATTCTGTTTTGGCTACTATTTGTGATTCTGTTACTTTTTTCTCTTGACTTTTTTTAAAAAAATAAACCACATGGAAAACAACCACAATGGTAAGTGTTATCCACAATCCGAACGTATAATTACCTATAGACTCTTCGGCAATAAATTCATTAAACGTTACTCCTCCATAATAGACTTCTATACACATTCTTAACAAAAACAAACCTATCAATGTTAAGACTACTGAACCAACAACACCAACTACAATTCGCTTTACGGTGTTCTTCTCCTCCCATACTCTTTTATCTAAATAATTAAAATAAGCCATATTCAAACCTCCCAGCACAAGAGCATATAGTTGAAAAAAACCAAAATTAATTAGAAACTCATTAACGCTCTCAAAATTAAAATCACCATAGATGGCAGTACCAATGACAAACACAGCGGTTCCAATTAAAAAAATAAGAAGTAGTTTTTTAGTAATTGTATCCATCGTTAAAATTTAATCTCTAAAGTTACATTTTTATCGGCAACTTCAAACGTTGCATCCTCATATTGTGGCGGCCCATAATTTATTACATTATTAGACGCACCATAATCTTCTAAAGGCATGCCATTAGATTCAAAATCCATCGTATTATTATCATTCTTATCATGATAACAAACTACCGCATATTCTCCTATCTCAACATTTTCAAAAACCACTGTGCTTTTTCCTTCTTTAATTTTTGCTGATCCAGTCTGTACTGGAAGCTTCATAAATGTTTCTCGCGTATATAATGCAAAATTCACATTTCCAACATCTGAAGTAACGTTTGTTACAACAACTGTAATAGTTCTTTTTTCTAGAACTTTACCAATTTTCTTTTTCTCTGTAGCCTGAAGTAGCACTACACATGCAAAAATAGCCGCAATTATTTTCATCATTTCTTTTTTAGAATACTGAAACATACTGAAATAAATTCAGCATAAAAGTTCAGCACAGGTTATTAATGATGCAAATATGCGACAACAATTAAGTCTGAAAAACAAAAACAAACTGAACTGTCTGTTTTTTAGGATGAATTGTAAAATACTTGAAAAGTCTTGTAACATTGTGTACTTTTGAACTACTTATACCTTGAATTAACCAAAACAATCGAGTGCAAAAAGAATTAGAAAGTAAATTTTTAACAGATTTTGAACAGCATCAAAATATTGTTCACAAAATTTGTAGACTTTACACAAGCAATCAAGATGCACACAACGATCTGTTTCAAGAGGTTGCCATACAATTGTGGAAAAATTACAGCAAATTTAGAGGAGATTCAAAATTTAGTACTTGGATGTATCGAGTGGCATTGAATGCTGCAATATCTCTATACAGAAAATCAACAAGAACTGTAAAAACACAAGACATCAGTGCTCTTATTTATAAGATTGAATCAAAGGATTATGATGACACAGAAGAGCTACAGTTAAAGGCTTTATACAAAGCAATTCAACAACTAAACGACATTGACAAGGCGCTTATTTTCTTGTACCTAGAGGACAAACCTTATAAAGAAATAGCGGATACATTGGGAATTAGCAACGTCAATGCTAGGGTAAAAATGAACAGGGCAAAGGAAAAGTTAAAAAAAGTATTAAACCCATAAGATATGGAGTTAGAAAACTATAAAAAAACATGGAAAAATCAACCAGAAGAGACCAACAAAGTTTCTAAGGTTGATATTTACAGAATGGCACATTCCAAATCATCCTCTGTAGTTAAGTGGATTTTTATTATTGGAATATTGGAACTTATTTTTTGGACGGGACTTAGTTTTATGGTTCCAGACAACTATATGGATATATATAAAGAATATAACATTATGGGGTTTTTAAAAATATATACCCTATTGCATTATGTCGTTATCTTTTTATTTTTAATTCTATTCTACAAAAACTATACCTCCATTAGCATTACTGACAGCACTAAGAGACTAATGAATAAAATATTACGAGTTCGTAAAACCGTAAAATATTATGTCTATTACAACTTAGCGGGTTTTGTTATCACAAATATTATTATAAGTGTTGTTTTTCTTTCTAAACCAAATACTTTGGCAAAGGTTATAAACCCAGAAGGATTAAATACAGATATCAACTCCTTATTATCAGGGTTCTTAATCAGTACAATTGCTGTAGTGCCAATTGCATTTCTTATTCTTTGGCTCTTCTATAAAGTTACCTACGGAAAACTGTTAAAAAAACTAAACAACAATTATAAAGAATTAGACAATTTGGAAGCTCTTCATTAAAAAGAGCGCAATTCTTTGAGTAGTTTTTCTAGCATGGCATTCGTAATATCTAAATGCGTTACCATGCGTAATTTTCCGCTCCCCATAGAAGTAATTAAGATATTCTTTTCTTTTAACTGCTGAATAAAATCTACTTCATTTACAGTATTATTCACATAAAAAATAACGATATTCGTTTCTATCGGCTCTACTTTTTTAATGTATGAACACGATGCCAACACCTCTCCTATTTTAGCTGCCTTCGCATGATCTTCTGCCAACCTTTCAACATGATTGTCTAACGCGTATATTCCTGCTGCTGCCAAATAACCTACTTGCCGCATTGCACCACCAAGTAATTTTCTGATTCGCAATGCTTTTGCAATATGCGCTTTTGTACCTAGTAAAATAGAACCAATTGGTGCTCCCAACCCTTTTGATAAACAAATAGAAACAGTGTCAAACAGTGCTCCGTATTGCTGCGCTGTTTCATTTTTCGCCACCAATGCATTAAACAATCTAGCTCCATCCAAATGATAGGACAACTCATTTTCTATACATACAGCCTTTATTTTTTTCAACTCTTCAAAATCCCAACAAGCTCCCCCTCCTTTATTAGTGGTGTTTTCTACACAAACCAAACGAGCATACGGAACATGTATATCTGCACGGCCAGAAGCAGCTTCTGCTAGTTGATTAGCCGTAAACATCCCTCTTTCTCCGTCTATTAAATGGCAAGAAACACCAGAATTAAAAGCAGCGCCCCCTCCTTCAAAATTAAAAACATGTGCCCATTTATCGCAAAATAATTTATCGCCAGGTTGGGTATGTAATTTAATAGCCGTTTGATTGGCCATGGTTCCTGAAGGAAAAAACAACGCAGCCTCCATTCCAAATAGTTGAGCTGCTTTTTCTTGCAGAGCATTCACCGTAGGATCTGCACTGAACACATCGTCTCCCACTTCTGCCTTTAGCATAGCAGCTAACATTTTTGGCGTTGGCTTTGTTACGGTATCACTTATTAAATTTATCGTCATTTGTTTTCTGTTTGATCTCAATTAATTCATTCCAATAGGCGAACCATCTGGAATTTTTGGCGCCATTACTTTTTGATATTTTGAAGGTGCTTTTTTAAAGGTATCGATGCTTTTGACAAGAGCTCTATCGTACATTTTTTGTGCGCCTTTTGATTTTCTTTTTCGCAACCAACCTTGTAATTCATCTAGTTTATTAACAACAATTGCCGTTACCTGTTTATAGCTGTTTTTATTAGCAGCCAAGTAAAAAAGTTGATTCAACACTTGGTTGTTTACAACATTTTGTAGCTCTTGATAATACGTGTCTCTATGTGATTTTTGAAAGGTATTTTTAAGCACTTCATCAATCAATGCTGACAAGCCTAGTTGCGATGCATCTAAACTTTTATGCAACACCAATCTTGAGGCTCTCTGTGGATGAAAAAGCAACTCTAAGGTCATTTCAGCAGCAGTTTCTACAGCTCCAAAAGGATCAAACTCAACACCAACTTTACTCTTAAAAGACTCTCTTGACCTTCCATAACCCATTGCTCTTGGCGGAAATAACAATAATTTTGACCTTGGAATTGCAATAACTGGTACCTCAATTGTTTTTAACAAAACCTGTAATGCTTTGCGTTCTTCATCTCCAGAAACTCGCTTAACAATAGTCTGATCTCCTGCCCCACCTTTTACCACATAATTATAATCTAAGCCTCCAATAATTTTAGAAACAGCTTCTGTTTGATAACGATGTAAAAAATAAAGCGGCACAAAAACATCTTCTAAAACGGAGTAAGGCTCTGTAAATTTGATATTATTGATTGAAAAATTATCAATTGCTTTTTTACGAATTGCCAATAGATGCTCTAATTCATCAGAAACGTTTGCTCCATTGTCCCATAAATGCGCGTAGATATGTGCGCTTCCTTTTGACCTAGCATCTTGGTCAGAAAGATATCGAAGTCCTCCTTCAAAAGCATTCTTTAAAATAGTTTGCAACCCTTCTTTTTCATGGCTCACAAAATCTTGGTAAGAATACGCCACCGTTACTTTGTCCCAAACTCCAATTCCTACAGCATAGGCATTCGAAAAATCGATATTGCCATTTTTTAAAGAAAACTGCGGATGCGGATAGTCCATCACAGAAGCTCTATTATTAGTGCTTGCTGCAAAATTATGAGAGAAACCTAAGGTATGTCCAACTTCATGAGCACCCAATTGCCGTATTCTCGCTAAGGCCAATTCTAACGCAAAGGCATCTTCTGAATTGTTGTTTGCATATGGAGCTTGCAAAGCCTGAGCAATTAAAAAATCTTGACGAATTCTTAACGATCCCAAGCTTACATGGCCTTTGATTATTTCTCCTGTTCTTGGGTCAGAAATACTACTCCCGTAACTCCAGCCTCTTGTTGAACGATGTACCCATTGTATCATATTATAACGCACATCTAGCGGATCTGCACCTTCTGGCAACATTTTAACCTGAAAAGCATCTTTATAACCTATAGATTCAAATGCTTGATTCCACCAGCTTGCACCTTCTAGCAAAGCACTTCTTACAGGCTCTGGAGTTCCTCTATCTAGATAGTAAACAATAGGTTCTACAGCTTCACTAATTGCGGCACTTGGATGTTTTTTCTCCAATCGATGTCGGTATATAAATCTCTTTTTTATAGATTGATTTACTGGTGTTGCATAATCTAAATATGACATTTGGTAAGAGCCTGATCGTGGATCATACACTCTTGTTTTGTAGTTGTTGTCTGGCAATTCAACAAAAGAATGATGCTGAGATACCGTAATAGAGGTTGCATCTGGAACAACAGTCCATAAATTACGTCCTTTTGGTTTTCCTTTAAAGGTTAGCAATACATCAAATTCAACATTTTTAGAAAACGCCTTTGTACGTTCCATATTAAAAGCGCTTCTGGTTTTATCTAAACGATAACTTCCTTCTTTTTTCCGAGCCAGAGTTCCTGAAACACCGTGGGCATCTCTCATAAAAAATGAAGTAGCATCTACCAAATACACATTGTTTTTTTCTTCTTTAATCACAAAACCATGCAATACCGATTTTCCAAAAGCTTCCTCTATAGATTTTTGTTCTTCTATATTGTCTGTCAATGCTCTATATTTTTGATTTGGCTGAAGCAACAAAATTTTATTTCCTGCCTTTTTAAAAACAACAACAGCACCTCCTCCTAGTTGTCCTCTATCTAAACCTATATCATTTGAACCTAAACCTTCTGATAGCGCTTTAACATACAAAAACTCAGTATTTAATTTTTTAATCTCCAAATACACTTTGTCTGTACTCGCATCATAATAAAAAGAAATGTACCCTTTGTGCTTGGTTACATTTTTGTTGTCTTTAAAAAATTGTGAAAAACAGGTTTGAACTGCTAAAAACAAAAATAGAATGGTCAATTTTCTCATGGTAAAAATATTTTTTATAAAACTATAAAATATGAATGACAACCCGTTATGTATTTTAAATAAAATTTGTCAACCTGTCTGCCGCAGGTAGGACCGAGTGAATTTTATGAATAAGAATGAGTAAAATTAGTATCGAGAATCAAATTTTTAACTTTTAAAATAGTTCTCGATACAATTTTCTTCCGATAATTATCGGAACGAAAATCACTCGAACTGACATTCCGATAGCACAAATAAATTAGAACGCACAACCAGTAATGACAATTTCGTCTGATAAAAATATTAAATGTCATTTTTTAATTTATTTTTGTAACGATTATGATAACACAAGAACAGCTTAAAGATATTTCTAACCGCATACGCAAGTTAAAAACGTACCTAGAAATTGACCGAAAGCTTATTGAAATAAGCAATGAAGAAGAAAAAACTGTAGATCCAGATTTTTGGAACAATCCGAAAGAAGCTGAAGTTTTTATGAGGAATTTACGATTTAAAAAGAAGTGGGTAAACGACTATAATAGCATCATTTCTTTACATGAAGACTTAAATGTTCTCGTTGATTTCTATAAAGAAGGTGAGGTTTCAGAAAACGAAGTACAAGAACAACATAGTAAAACCGTTGCTTTTTTAGAAAGTATTGAATTTAGAAATATGCTCTCTGAAGAAGGAGATAGCCTAAGCGCTGTAGTCCAAATTACAGCAGGTGCTGGAGGTACAGAAAGTTGTGACTGGGCAGAAATGTTGATGCGAATGTACATGATGTGGGGAGAAAAAAACAACATCAAAATCAAAGAACTCAATTACCAATCTGGTGATAGTGCAGGAATAAAAACAGTGACCTTAGAATTTGATGGTGATTATGCTTTTGGGTGGCTGAAAGGAGAAAATGGAGTGCACCGATTGGTGCGAATTTCTCCATTTGACAGCAATGCTAAAAGACACACCTCTTTTGCCTCTGTATATGTATATCCTGTTGCTGACGATTCTATTGAAGTAGAAATCAATCCAGCGGATATTGAAATTACCACAGCACGTTCTAGTGGCGCTGGCGGACAAAATGTAAATAAAGTAGAAACCAAAGTACAACTAACACACAAGCCTACGGGAATTAAAATTTCTTGCTCTAATTCTAGATCTCAGCATGACAACAGAGCAACCGCATTGCAGATGTTAAAATCTCAATTGTACGAAATAGAATTGCAAAAAAGACAAGCCGCTAGAGCCGATATTGAAGCTGGAAAAATGAAAAATGAATGGGGAAGTCAGATTCGCAACTATGTAATGCATCCTTATAAATTGGTAAAAGACGTAAGAACCACTCATGAAACAGGAAATATAGATGCCGTTATGAATGGCGAAATTGATGGATTTTTAAAAGCGTTTTTAATGTTAAATGGGCAAAAAGACATCAGTAATCAGTAAAAAAACAACATGATAAAAATATACCACAATAATAGATGTAGTAAATCGCGTTTAGGGCTGGCAATTATAGAAGCCTCTGGAAAAGACTTTGAAATTGTACCCTATTTAACAAACACTCCAAGCCGTGATGAGCTAAAACAACTTCTTTCATTATTAGAGATAAACCCCATTGATTTGGTACGTAAAAACGAAGCCATTTGGAAAGAAAATTTCAAAGAAAAAAAACTTACAGATGCCGAAATCATTGAAGCGATGGCTCAAAATCCAAAACTTATTGAACGCCCAATCGTTGTTAACGGAAAAAAAGCAGTAATTGGAAGACCTCCAGAAGCCATAAAAAACATCCTTTAAAAACATTGCTTCACAAGTTTTGTTTGTTTAACACAACTTTAACAAACAGGTATTAAACGAACACCTTTATACTTTGTCTTATAATTTCATCTAAAAAAATTATACCAAATAACGAATGAAAAAAAGAATTCTTTTTGTTGTATGCTTGTTTAGCATTGCATCAATAATTGCACAGCGCCCTAAACCGGCAACCGTTTCAATAACGGGTCATGTCATTGACTCAAATTCTGAAACCTCATTAGAGTACGCCACCATAGTTTTTAACAATTTAAAAAACAAAAAAATTAGCGGAGGTATTACAAATACCAAAGGGCTATTCAATATAAAAGTTGCGAAAGGAATTTATGATATCAGTATTGAGTTTATTTCTTTTAAAACCATATACATCAAGAATAAGTCCATTACAAAAAATGAAAATCTAGGTGTTTTTAAACTTACTGAAAGCGCAGCAATGCTTGACGAGGTTAATATTGTTCCTGAAAAATCTACCGTAGACATCCGTTTGGATAAAAAAATATACAATGTTGGAAAAGATATGACAGTAAAAGGCGGAAATGTTGCTGATGTGTTAGACAATGTTCCTTCTGTTAGCGTTGATGTTGAAGGAGCTGTAAGCTTAAGAGGAAATGAAAATGTTCGAATTTTAATTGACGGTAAACCTTCTGCTTTGGTAGGTTTTGATGGCACAAGTGCATTGCGTCAGTTACCAGCCGATGCAATTGCAAAAGTAGAAGTCATTACATCACCATCTGCACGCTATGACGCTGAAGGGACTGCTGGAATTATCAACATCATTCTTCGCAAAGGAAAGGTTACTGGGTTTAACGGATCTATCAATACTAGCTTGGGAGACCCTAGTCAGCATAAAATATCAACGATTCTTAATTATAGGTCTAAGAAATACAATATCTTTACCAACAGTGGCTACAGCTACAGAAATGGTCCAGGAAACTCGTCAAATGACGTAACTTACTTTGATGACTCAAGAACAATTACAGGTTTTTTAACAGAAAGAAGAAAGTACGAAAGAATCAGAAAAGGACTCAACACAAGCTTTGGAATAGAATATTACTTAACTGACAACAGCTCACTTCTTGGAAATATCATTTATCGACAATCTACAGGAGAAAACAACGCAACCAATGATGTAACTATTTTTGATGCTACCCGTCTTTTACTTGATAATCGCTATAGAACAGAGGATGAAAATGAAGATTCTAATACGCTACAATACTCTTTAAATTACACCTCTAAATTAAATGACACTGGACATAAATTAACCATTGATTTACAGTACAGCACAAGTGATCAAGACGAACTTGGAGATATTTTTCAAAACAATGTGTTTGTAGAAGACAATAGAACAACACAAAGTTCTACTAGAAAACTAGTACAACTCGATTATGTATATCCGTTTGGAAAAGAATCTCAATTAGAATTAGGGTTTAAAAGCGACTTTGAAAGTAAAATCTCTGATTATAAAGTCAACAATCCACTTATAGACCCATTATTTGACCCTTCTAACAACTTAGATTTTGAGCAAAATATTCATGCTGTTTATGGGCAATACGGAAAGAAATATGAAAAGCTATCTTACTTATTAGGATTAAGAGCGGAGAATGCAGATATCAAAATAAACCTCTTAACTACCCAAGAAAACTTTGACAAAAATTACACCAAGTTCTTCCCTACTGTAAATATTGGTTACGAGCTATCTGACGATGAAAATATTACGTTAGGATATAGCAAACGGTTAAGAAGGCCTCACTCTTGGTTTCTAAACCCTTTTGAGTCAAGAACTTCAGAAACAAATATCTTTAAAGGAAATGTTGATTTAGATCCCACCTACACAAACTCTTTTGATTTTGGCTATTTGAAAAAATGGTCAAAAACCACCTTCAATTCTTCTGTATATTACAAGCATTCTACAGATGTTATGCAATTTGTAACACAAGAAAGGGGTGATTTTATTAACGGAATCCCTGTACTGGTTAGATCGCCAATTAATCTATCGTCTGAAGACCGCTATGGTTTTGAGTTTACAACCAATATAAGACCTAACAAAAAAATAAACATCTCTGGTAGTTTTAATTTTTATGGTTTTGATACAAGAGGTGAGTTTAATGGACAAAGTTTTGACAACAAAAACACTTCTTGGTTTACAAGGTTTAGTGCAAGAGTAATGCTTCCTGCTAAAATACAATGGCAAACCAGATTTATGTATAGAGGGCCACAAGAAAATGCTCAAAGCAAACGTGATGGGATTTTTAGTGCAAACATTGCTTTTAGCAAAGACCTTTTTAAAGACAACGGAACCATGGTTTTAAATATTAGCGATGTGTTTAATTCTAGAAAAAGACAAGGAACTAATTACACAACCAATTCAGAAACCTATGGAGAATTTCAATGGAGACAGCGTCAAGTATCATTAAGTTTTACCTATCGATTCAATCAAAAGAAAAACCAAAGACAACCTAGACGTAATAATAATCAAGAATTTAGTGGAGGTGGAGAATTTAGTGGCTAATATCATCTACTGTTTACAACAACAAAAAGCTCCGAAGAAGTATCTTCGGAGCTTTTTTAATTTATATATTGTAAAAACTACGCGTTTTTAGCAGCTTTTTTTGCTTCTTTCTTTAATTTATAATTTTCCCAAATCGTACCGCCAATCCAATAAGGAACCACAAATGTTAATAAGAAAATCAACAACCAGAAACCTGTTGTAAAAACAAACATGAACAATAAAAATCCTGAAAATTCTGAAAAGTCTAACATGGGTACTTTGATAAAATTAATATTAGCACAAAAATAGTACATATTTTTTATTTATACCTATAATTAAAAATTATTTTAAACAAGTATTTCTATTATTTGTTGACAACTGATTGTTATACTTTTAGTAAATTTGTACTTGATTTACTTGCATTAAGTAAGATAAGGCATTCGTCGCTAAAATTTAGCGACACAAGAAAATAAGTATCTGAATGCTACACCTGCCTCTACCTTGGATATATAGGTACGGCAAAAAGAGAGATTGATAAAAGACAATAGACATAAGCAGATGAAATACAGAATAGAAAAAGACACTATGGGACAAGTAGAGGTCCCAGCTGACAAGTACTGGGGAGCACAAACAGAACGTTCTCGTAATAATTTTAAAATTGGAGCTACTGCCTCTATGCCTCTAGAAATAGTTTATGGGTTTGCTTATTTAAAAAAAGCTGCTGCTTATGCAAATTGCGAGCTAGGTGTTTTATCTACTGAAAAAAGAGACTTAATTGCCACTGTTTGTGAAGAAATCTTAGCAGGCAAACACGATGATCAATTTCCGTTGGTAATATGGCAAACAGGTTCTGGAACACAGTCTAATATGAATTGTAATGAAGTAATTGCCAACAGAGCGCATGAAATTGTAGGAAATGTTATTGGCGAAGGCGAAAAAACGATCCAACCTAATGACGATGTAAACAAATCACAATCATCTAACGACACATTTCCAACAGGAATGCACATTGCTGCATATAAAAAAATTATTGAAACGACCATTCCAGGAGTTGAGCAATTACGAGATACTTTACAAGCAAAATCAGAAGCTTTTAAAGAGGTGGTAAAAATTGGACGTACCCATTTAATGGACGCAACTCCCCTTACATTAGGACAAGAGTTTTCTGGATATGTGGCGCAATTAAACTTCGGGTTAAAAGCTTTAAAAAACTCTTTATCGCATTTAAGTCAACTTGCTCTTGGAGGAACCGCTGTAGGAACAGGCTTAAACACACCAAAAGGATACGATGTTTTAGTAGCTAAATACATTGCTGAATTTACAGGCTTACCTTTTGTAACAGCAGACAACAAATTCGAAGCACTGGCAGCGCATGATGCCTTTGTAGAAACACACGGTTCTTTAAAACAACTGGCTGTTGCTTTAAATAAAATTACCAATGACATTAGAATGATGGCTTCTGGCCCACGTTCTGGAATTGGAGAATTGATCATTCCTGCAAATGAGCCAGGAAGTTCAATCATGCCAGGAAAAGTAAACCCTACACAAGCAGAAGCTATTACAATGGTATGTGCACAAGTAATGGGAAATGATGTGGCAATTACCATTGGAGGCACACAAGGACATTATGAATTGAATGTTTTTAAACCAATGATGGCAGCAAACTTATTGCAATCTGCTCAATTAATTGGCGATGCCTGTGTTTCTTTTGATATAAACTGCGCTGTTGGAATTGAGCCAAATCATAAAAGAATCACAGAATTGGTCAATAATTCTTTAATGCTAGTAACTGCATTAAACACCAAGATTGGATACTACAAAGCTGCTGAAATTGCGAATACAGCACATCAAAACGGAACCACCTTAAAAGAAGAAGCGGTACGCTTGGGTTATGTAACTTCAGAACAGTACGACGAATGGGTACAACCAGCAAAAATGACAGGAGGTCTGAAATAATAATTCAACAAATCATTATAAATTTAACCAACCAATGAACATACATAAAGATTTTATGAATGAAGCCGTGAAAGCCGCTTTACAAGGAATGCAGAATAACGAAGGAGGACCATTTGGGTGCATTATTGTTAAAGATGGAAAAATTATTGGCCGAGGAAACAATAAAGTCACTTCTACAAATGACCCAACTGCACACGCTGAAGTTACTGCAATTAGAGACGCCTGTAAACACATAGGATCGTTTCAATTAGAAGGATGTATCATATACACCTCTTGCGAACCTTGTCCGATGTGCTTGGGTGCTATTTATTGGGCAAGACCAGACAAAGTCTTTTACGGAAGCAATCAAATAGATGCTGCAAATATTGGTTTTGATGATGCTTTTATTTACAAAGAAATCCCTTTGCCTTACAAAGAACGAAGCATTCCATTTGAGCAAGTGGGTAGAGAAATCGCTTTAGAACCCTTTCAAGAATGGGCAAAAAAACAAGATAAAATAGAGTATTAAAAAATAGCCCCTACAACCACCAAGTAAAATGCTTAAAGATTGCAGTAGGTAATCCATCTTTTAAATTACTCTATCATTTTATATTTGTCACCTAAGCAACGTTATGTTTTTTAAATTAAAATCATACCTCTCTTTTTTACTAAAATCTACCAATCAGCATGGAGTACATTCTCCCTTTGTATATGATTTAACAACCCAATGCTTTTACGCAAAAACACCTAAAAGCACTGCGACATCTGGCAAAAAATTAGCACTATTACTTCGTCTTGAAGCTTATTTACAACCCAATAGTATGTTAGAAGTAACAAGCGCCTCAAAAACAAACCTATTAGCGCCACTTTTTGACAACAAAAAAAACAAAATCACAACGCTAAACAACTCTAGTTTAGACACTAACAGCACTCTAAAAGAAGTTGACTTTGTTTTTTTTAATAGCAACAAAACACAAGAAATTATAGACACTTGTTTTGACTCTTTTTTAAAGATTGCACACAACAATACGGTGTTTGTTTTTAACAACATCCATACAAATATGGAAATGGAAAAAGCGTGGTCAACTATTAAAAAGCATCCTAAAATTACAGTTACTATTGACACCTATCAACTAGGTCTTGTTTTTTTTAGGAAAGAGCAAGAGAAAGAACATTTTATTATTAGAGTATAAACCTTTAAATTCGTATTATAAAACAAGTATATTAACCTTTTTATTACTCAAAAGAATAATTAATAGCAAACCTGCCTCATGCCTATCGGCAGACAAGTGCGGTAGGCAAACAGCATGAGATCGTCAAAAAAAACGCCTATAAGCATATGAAAATCTATACTAAAACTGGAGACACAGGAACCACCGCTTTGTATGGCGGCACAAGAGTCCCGAAGCATCATTTACGAATAGAAGCCTATGGAACTATTGACGAATTGAATTCTCACATCGGATTGATTCGTGATCAGGATATTGACAAACAGTCTATACAAACACTTGTCAAAATTCAAAACGAGCTATTTACTTTAGGAGCCATGTTGGCAACACCCCCAGAAAAAGAAGTTTTAAAAAGCGGGAAAGAACGCTTAAATATTCCTAAAATTAATGCAGCCAGCGTTCTCTTTTTAGAAGATCAAATAGATGCTCTAAATTTAGAGTTGCCAGAAATGACTCATTTTGTATTACCAGGCGGACATCAAACGGTGTCATTCTGTCATATTGCACGCTGTGTCTGTCGCAGGGCAGAACGCTTAGCAACTGCTTTAAACGATACTGAAGCAATACATCCAGAGATCTTGATCTATTTAAACCGACTTTCTGACTATCTTTTTGTGTTGGCACGAAAGTTGACCAAATACTTAGCAGTAGAGGAAACCCTATGGGTTCCGGAAAAAAAATAATACGTTCATTTTATTTATTGACAGATTTATCAAAAAATTGTTGGTTTTCTCCTTAAAAAAATTATTTTTGCAGAAAATTAATCTCCATTAAGAAATGTATTGGACTCTAGAATTAGCATCTTATTTAGCAGATGCACCCTGGCCAGCAACTAAAGATGAGTTGATAGATTATTCTATTAGAACAGGAGCACCTTTAGAAGTAGCTGAAAACCTACAAGATATTGAAGATGAAGGCGATTCTTATGATTCTATTATAGAAATTTGGCCAGACTACCCGACCGAAGAAGATTATCTTTGGAACGAAGATGAATATTAAACAAAATTTAACATCAAAAAGTCTCATTCGAGGCTTTTTTTTTGTTTACATTTAACCCAGAATCTGACCTTTCTAAAAACCCTGACAATAAATACTAATTTAGCTAGTATCAAGAAATTATAAAATAAGTTTCAATACAACTATTGAAATAAAAATAACAAACATCACATGAGCATTTTAAACGCTGTCTTAAAAATATTTGTTGGAGACAAACAGCAAAAAGATTTAAAATTACTACAACCTGTCGTAACAAACACAGCTGCCTTTGAAAGCGCTATTTTAGCCTTAACAAACGATGAGCTACGTGCAAAATCTGAAGAATTTAAAGCAAAAATCAAAGAAGCTACAAAAGTTTTTGACGATACCATTACCGAATTAGAAACCGAAGCAACGACTGCTGATATTGATAGACAGGAAGCTATTTTTACAGAAATTGACACCTTAAAAGATCAAGCATATGAAGCCTCTGAATTGGTACTTAATGAGATTATGCCAGAAGCGTTTGCTGTTATCAAAGAAACAGCTAAACGATTTACAAACAATACTGAAATTGAAGTAACTGCCACACAATTTGACAGAGAGTTATCAGCCATCAGAAACCATATTACATTAAGCAACGACAAAGCTATTTGGGCAACATCTTGGGATGCTGCAGGACAACCTATAACTTGGAACATGATTCATTACGATGTTCAATTAATTGGAGGCTCTGTATTACATCAAGGTAAAATTGCGGAGATGATGACAGGAGAAGGAAAAACATTGGTTTCTACCCTACCCGTTTACTTAAATGCATTGACTGGAAAAGGAGTACACTTGGTTACTGTAAATGATTACTTAGCAAAACGTGATGCCGCTTGGATGGGACCTCTTTTAGAATTTCACGGATTAAGTATTGACTGTATTGATGTACATGAACCTAATTCTGACGCTCGTAGAAAAGCATACAATGCTGATATTACTTACGGGACTAACAATGAGTTTGGATTTGACTACCTACGTGATAACATGGCGCATACCAAAGAAGAATTGGTACAACGAACTCCCAATTACGCAATCATTGATGAAGTAGATTCCGTATTGATTGATGATGCTCGTACACCATTAATTATTTCTGGGGCAGTTCCGCAAGGAGACAGACATGAATTTACAGAACTAAAACCTTTAGTTAATGACATTGTTGTGCTACAACGCCAATATTTGGTTAGCGTTTTTGCAGAAGCAAAAAAACTACTTGCTGCTGGCGATACAAAAGAAGGAGGTTTTTTACTGCTTAGAGTATATCGCGGAATTCCAAAAAACAAAGCCTTAATCAAGTTCTTATCGCAAGAAGGAATCAAACAAATTCTTCAGAAAACGGAGAATATCTACATGGCAGACAATAATAAATTAATGCCAGAAGTTGACGCCGATTTGTACTATACCATTGAAGAAAAAAACAACTCAATCGACTTAACCGATAAAGGAATTATACATTTATCAGGAAAAACAAGCGATGACAACTTTTTTGTACTTCCAGACATTGGAGTGCAAATTGGAAAAATTGACAAAAGCGAAACTTCTGTAGAAGAAAAAACGGCTCAAAAAGAGGAGTTGTATCGAGATTTTAGCATCAAAAGCGAACGTATCCATACCATGAATCAACTGCTAAAAGCTTACTCGCTATTTGAAAAAGATGTAGAATATGTAGTGATGGACAACAAGGTGAAGATTGTTGATGAGCAAACAGGTCGTATAATGGATGGCCGTCGGTATTCTGATGGATTACACCAAGCCATTGAAGCCAAAGAAAATGTAAAAATTGAAGACGCCACACAAACCTTTGCAACCGTAACCTTACAGAACTATTTTAGAATGTATCGCAAACTATCTGGAATGACAGGTACTGCAATTACTGAAGCTGGCGAGCTTTGGGAAATCTACAAATTAGATGTCGTAGAAATACCAACAAACAAACCTCTTGTTAGAGATGATAGAGAAGATTTGGTATACAAAACAACTCGAGAAAAATACAATGCTGTTATTGATGACATTGTACAATTGGTAGGGCAAAAACGTCCTGTTTTAGTAGGGACAACATCTGTAGAAATTTCTGAATTGTTAGGTAGAATGTTAAAAATGCGTTCTATTCCACACAATATATTAAATGCAAAATTACACCAAAGAGAAGCAGACATTGTTGCTGAAGCAGGAAACCCTGGTGTGGTAACCATTGCAACAAACATGGCAGGTCGTGGTACAGATATTAAATTATCTGATGCTGTAAAAGAAGCTGGAGGTTTGGCCATAATTGGTACTGAAAGGCATGACTCTCGTCGTGTTGACAGACAATTGCGTGGTAGAGCTGGTAGACAAGGAGACGTAGGTGCTTCTCAATTTTATATTGCCTTGGATGATAATTTAATGCGAATTTTTGGCTCAGATAGAATTGCCAAAATGATGGACAGAATGGGCTTGAAAGAAGGTGAAGTAATTCAGCATTCTATGATTACCAAATCTATTGAAAGAGCACAAAAGAAGGTTGAGGAAAACAATTTTGGCATCAGAAAACGCCTGTTAGAATATGATGATATTATGAACTCACAACGTGAGTTTGTATACAAACGTAGAAGACATGCCTTGGATGGAAAACGATTGCAAATTGATATTGCAAATATTGTTTACGAAACCTGTCAAGCAATTGTACAAGAGAATAAAGGGACGCTAAATTTTAAAAATTTCGAATTTGAATTGATTCGTCTTTCATCTATGACCGCTCCTTTTACAGAAGAAGAATTTGAAAAAAAGGACGAGCAAGAGCTTGTTGACGTGTTGTACACAACCCTTTACAAGCATTATCAAGAAAAAACTGCTCGTAATGCTGTCGCTGCTTTTCCTGTTATTAAAGAGGTATATGAAAATGAAGGAGACAGATATGAACGTATTATTGTTCCCTTCACAGATGGTGTTAAAAATCTACAGGTTGTAACCAACTTAAAAGACGCTTACCAATCTGAAGGAAAAGAATTGATCAAAGATTTTGAAAAGAATATTACACTTGCCATTATTGATGAGAACTGGAAAAATCATCTCCGTAAAATGGACGAGTTAAAAAGTTCGGTTCAAAATGCTTCTTACGAACAAAAAGACCCTTTGTTAGTCTATAAATTTGAAGCTTTTGAATTGTTCAAACAAATGATTGCCGTTGTCAATAAAGAAGTGTTATCATTCTTGTTTAAAGGAGAAATTCCTACTCAAGGAAACAATCAAATCTCAGAAGCACATCAGCAAAAAAGAGAACAATTAAACCTGAGTAAAGAAGACGTTCAAAATAGTTCTCAGCAAGCCATTAGTAATTCAAAGCAACAGCAACAACCTGTTGAAACCATTGTACGTGAGCAACCGAAAATTGGAAGAAACGAACGAGTAACCATTAAAAATGTACTAAATGGCGACACCAAAGAATTGAAATTTAAACAAGCCGTTCCGCTTCTAGAAAAAGGAGAATGGGTATTATATAATAATTAAAAGACATGAAAAAAATACTTCCGTACCTATATATCATTGTTGGGATCAGCTTTATAATTAAAGGGTTTTATGCCTTCTCTACTGAGTACGATATCTATTATTTGATTTTTTCTTTGAAAACAGAAAGCAAGTATATATACATCGCATTCAATTTGTTTTTTGGAGGATTAATTTTATACAATGGTATTGGTAGGTTGAAAAATTTAAAGAGGTAATATAAAAAATGCCGTTGAGACTTGTTCTGAATTTATTTTCAGTAATTCAACGGCATTTTTTATGATTTGAAAGCTACTCAGATTTATTCAAAAGCGGTATCCATTTTTGCGTAGTCCAAAAATTCTCTTTTGGTTTCTGCGTCTTTAAATTTCCCTCCAAATTCAGAAGTAACAGTACTACTTTCAATATCTTTAATTCCACGAGAGTTTACACACAAATGCTTTGCATCAATCACACAAGCAACATCTTGTGTTCCTAATGCTTCTTGCAATGCTTGTACAACTTGCATGGTTAAACGTTCTTGAACCTGTGGCCTTTTTGAAAAATACTCTACAATTCGATTCATTTTAGACAATCCAATTACTTTTCCTTTAGAGATGTACGCAATATGCGCTCTACCTATAATTGGCAACAAATGATGCTCACAAGTAGAGTACACAACAATGTTTTTCTCTACCAACATTTCGCCATACTTGTAATTATTATCAAATGTAGATGGCACTGGCATATTTTCAGGATTCAATCCCATAAACAGTTCGTTGACAAAAGATTTGGCAACTCTTTTCGGAGTTCCTTTCAAGCTATCATCTGTCAAATCCATTCCCAACGTGGTTAAAATATCTTTAACATTTTCTTGAATTTTTTCTATTTTTTCTGCATCAGACAACTCAAAAGCATCAGCACGCAAAGGTGTTTTAGCTGATGAACCTGCATGGTTCTCTCCAATTTCGTCTATTCCTTCTTGACTCATTTTGTTATTCACTTCGAACATTCTAATTTTATTAGGGCGCAAATTTACAACATTGTTGTTACTTTACCTTACTTTGTTTATCAATTCCTTTAAAGAACATATTACTTGTTCTCCTGTTGCCATATTTTTTAAAACAAACTGGTTGTTTTCAACACTAGAAACCACAAACTCTATGCCTCTTATTGTGGCGTATTTCCATTGTTTTTTTTGCTGCTTATTACTCAACCCAAAATCTGGATACAATTCACTTTTGATACCATTTTCTCGCAACGTTTGTAGTGCTTTCATTTTGATGATATTGGTATCCTTTTCAAAATTTAAAAACACCACTTTTGGCTTCGGCAATGCTACAGCCCCAAACAGACCCAGTTCTTCCATCACCAAATAGATTCTATCCAATCCAAAAGATATTCCAACACCACTTACATCTTTCAACCCGAAAACTCCTGTTAAGTCATCATACCTTCCGCCTCCACCAATAGATCCCATTGTTACTTCTTTTGGCGCAGACACTTCATAAATAGCCCCTGTATAATAATTCAGTCCTCTTGCCAATGTAACGTCTACTTCTAATATGGCTGTCTGCAGGCCTAATACTGAAATTGAATCTACTAAAAAGCGTAATTCTTCAACACCTTTCAATCCTTCTTCAGATGCTTGCAACATTGTTTCCAAGTCGTTTAATTTATCTGTATTAGAACCTGAAAATTGAAATAAGGGCTGTACTTTTTGTATGGCTTCCGTTGTAATTCCTTTAGAAACCATTTCGCTAATAACGCCTTCTTTTCCAATCTTATCCAACTTATCTAAAGCAACCGTAAAATCAATCAATTTATCTTTGGCGCCAATCACTTCTGCAATTCCAGAAAGGATTTTTCGATTGTTGATTTTTATGGTTGTTCCTAGCAAGTTTAACTTACTGAAAACAACATCGTACAATTGCACAAACTCTACTTCTTGCACTAATGAGGTGCTTCCAACCACATCGGCATCACATTGATAAAACTCTCTAAAGCGTCCTTTCTGAGGGCGATCAGCTCTCCAAACAGGTTGAATTTGATAGCGTTTAAAGGGAAAGGTAATTTCGTTTTGGTGCTGTACTACATATCTCGCAAACGGCACGGTTAAATCATAACGCAAGGCTTTTTCAGAGATTTTTGATGTCAATGCATTGCGTTCTTTATCTATCAATAATTGCGCATCTACTTTGCTTAAATAATCTCCAGAATTTAGAATTTTAAAAATCAAGCGATCTCCTTCTTCTCCGTATTTACCCATCAACGTAGCTGAGTTTTCAAAACTAGGTGTTTCAATAGGCTGGAAACCAAAACTTTCAAAGGCTGTCCGAATCGTAGAGAATATATAGTTTCGATTGGCGACTTCTGTAGCTGAAAAATCTCTGGTTCCTTTAGGAATACTTGGTTTCATTTTTAATTATGAGTGTTAAATTTTTTAATATTTCTGTCATTCCTGCGAACGCAGGAATCTATTTAGTTTTTTGCTTCACTTTACGAGATTCTTGCTATCGCAAGAATGACAAACTGTTTGCGAGCGTAAATATCCGAAAAATTTAACTAAGTTTTAGCGTGTGTTCTTGCTTTATTTTTTGTGTTTTAAGCGGTTGATCGTTGCGTTCAATTCAAAACCTAACAATAAGATAATGGCATTCAACCATACAAACAACATTAAAATTAATAAGGTTCCAATAGATCCATACAGCTCATTGTATTTAGAAAACTGAACTACATAGATGCCAAATAAATAAAAGGTGAAAACAGAAAGTATTGTTGTAAATATAGCTCCTGGAGAGAAAAAAGAAGATTGTTTTCCTTGTTTTGTTCCATAATGATACAACATAGAAACAATGGTAAAAACCATAAAAACAAACAACAATCCACTACCCGATTGCAACCAAAACAAATCATCTTCTAGCCAACCTTCTGCCTTTAATTTTCCTAATCCAACTCCATAAAGAATTGTCAATGCAACGGTAACAACTAAGAAAAGTGTCATTACCAATGAGGTGCCCAAAGAAATGACATACGCTCTTACCACACTTCTTACCTCTTTAACATGGTATGAGTATTCAAATCCTCCAAAAATAGCATTAACGCCATTGGTCATTAAAAAAATAGACGCTATAAATCCGAAGGAAAGCAATCCATTATTCTGATTTTTTATGATATCATCTAAAATTGGCTGAACAGCTCCTAAGGTTTTTGGAGGCAATGATTCGGTAATTAACAACATCAACGCCTCTTGAAATCCATCAATAGGGATATAATGAATTAACGTTAAGAGAAATAGCAGGAAAGGGAAAATTGCCATAAAGAAACTGTAGGCAATACCGCCCGCTCTTGTGGTCAATGCTCCTTTTACAATACCAATGGTGTACATTTCTAACACATCGTACAAAGACATTCCTTGTAATCCCGGAATTTTTATTTTTTTCCCGAACCGAACCAGTAGGTTTAGTATTGGAATTTTTTCTAATTTTTTTTCTATTAATTTTATCATGTATTATCAAATGGGTTCTCATTTTTATGAGCATAACCAGTTTTTATTCTATACTGATTTGATGTTTTTGCAACAAACCTATAATACCTTCTTTTGAAAATTTAGCCTCTTTCAATCGGTTGTTATCTGGATCAATCACATAATGAATCGATGTTCTGAAATCTGCCTTTTCTATATTTGTTGTCTCAAAAATAGCGTTTTTAAAATTACAATCATCAAAAACCGACTTTGTAAGTACGGTTTCTGTAAAATCTACCTCTTCTAAGCTGCAAGTTGTAAAGGATGTGTTTGGAAGTTTCAATTGATAAAAAGACGAAAAATTCAATTGGCAGTCTTTAAAATCTAATTGTAATAAAAAAGGATCACATTCATTAAATTTCACTCCTAATAATTTACAATTTACAAACTGAACATTTTTAAATGCCGTGCCTTTTACAATGGTATTGCTAAAATTACAATCGATAAGCTCGCATTCTACAAATTGAATATTGGACACGTGCATGCCTTCAAAATTACAATTATTAAAGGTGCAATTGTCATATTCTCCTTTGTTGATTTTCTGCTTAGTGAAATCAACTTTTGAAAAGGTTTCGCTATCGAAGTATTTGTTTGTCATTTTTTTTTAATGTTATAGCGGTTTAAAGCTTCAGAGATGAAAAAATAAGTTAATATTTTCTAATTTTACACTTTACAACTTTACTACTTTGCCGCTCTACATCGCCTTTAAACTTAAGTCCATATTGTATACTGAATGTGTCAAAGCGCCCGATGAAATAAAATCGACTCCACATGCAGCATATTTTTTAATCGTTTCTTCATTAATTCCGCCCGAAGATTCTGTCAAGCATCGATCTCCTATTAACGCCACCGCTTTACGAGTGTCTTGGTAATTAAAATTATCAATTAAGATTCTATATACTCCGCCACTATCTAAAATTTCTTGAATTTCTTTCAAGTTCCTTGCTTCTACAATAATTTTAAGGGCTAATTTTTTTGCTGCCAAATAGGCTTTTGTTTTATGGATAGCCTGTGTAATTCCACCAGCAAAATCAATATGATTGTCTTTGATCATGATCATATCATACAACGCAAATCGGTGGTTTTCTCCACCGCCAATTGTAACCGCCCACTTTTCGATCGCTCTAATTCCTGGAGTGGTTTTTCGAGTATCTAATACTTTTGTCTTAGTACCTTTAAGTAAATCAGCAAAAGAACGTGTTTTAGTGGCAATGGCGCTCATTCGCTGCATGGCGTTTAAGACCAAACGTTCTGCTTTTAAAATAGATTGCGATTTTCCTGAAACATGAAATACAACATCTCCAAAGCTCACTCTTTCTCCATCTTCAATAAATATTTCAACTTGCAACGTTGGGTCTACATAGGAAAAAATCATTTTTGCAAAGACCACTCCAGCAATAATTCCACTGTCTTTTACCAACAGTTTTGCTTTGCCGTGAGCATCTGAAGGAATACAAGATAACGATGTATGATCACCTGTACCAACATCTTCTCTAACGGCATTGATAATGATGAGTTCTAATTCTTTTTTAAATTGTTGTTGTGAGATCATTCCTTTTTTTATACTTCAAAAATATAGTATATTTGACTAATTACCCTATCATTCTATGAAAAGAAAAAAACCTTTACTCTTCGCTATCAGTTTATTTATTGTATCAAGTGTTTGTTCACAAAAGAAAATTTACATAGATGAGAATATGAAAATTATTGATTCACTACTCTTTAGTGAAAAATGCAAAGCATCTGTTTTAAAATGTTTATCATATAATACCGACACTTTAGAGATCAACAAAATACTATACAGCTACTCTTTTAAAAAAATATCAAAAAAACAATTTCATCAATTAAGAAAATTCTGGAGCATAGAAACAAAAAAGAAAATAGACTCCAATACTACATTAATTATTCAGTATAGAGATACTCTATATAATTATGACATTAATTACGCTAGGCACATTAAGCATACAAAAAATCATACAGAGGCGAAACATTTGAAATTTACTCTAAAAAAACATTTGTCTAATATTAAACGCTGGGAGAAAAGGCAAGAAAAATGCATTAAGAAATTGAGTAAAAAGAGTAAAGCCAATGCTATATACACATATAAACATGCTTTTGAAAATACATTATCAGAATACAAAACTATAAAATGGGTTAAAGACCGAGGTATGTCAAAAAATTATTTTTTTAAAATTAATTACAATTACCAGGTGGTTATCGTAAAGCCAAATGGGAATTATTTTTTAAGCGGAGGTCACCTAGACAAAACCATGCTTAAACGACTTTTAAAAAAAAATGATTGGGCTTCTTTTAGGAACGATTTAAAAAAATCATATCAATCTCTGCACAAAACGGGCTATGGTCTATTTAAACAGGTAAAAGGGTATCATAAAGATCATTGTTTCTAGTAAAAAACTACCCAGTTACGAATTATTTAATGTGTCAAATTTGTAATTGCCGAGTTGGAATTCGTAATTTTACAACATGAAAATCAAACTCCTCGCTATCGGAAAAACGGATGATAAAAATTTGATGCAACTCATTGGCACCTATCAAAAACGGCTACAGCATTATATCAAGTTTGATTTAGAAATTATTCCAGATCTTAAAAATGTGAAGAACTTAAGCGAGACACAGCAGAAAGAAAAAGAAGGTGTATTGATTCTTAACAAACTGCAAAACACAGATCAATTGGTCTTGTTAGATGACAAAGGAACTTCCTTTACCTCTATCGATTTTTCTAAGTACTTACAAAAAAAAATGAATTCAGGAATCAAGCAATTGGTATTGGTTATTGGAGGTCCTTATGGTTTTTCTGATACCGTGTACCTAAAAGCAACAGGGAAAATATCGCTCTCTAAAATGACCTTCTCCCACCAAATGATTCGTTTGTTTGTTGTAGAACAATTGTACCGTGGATTTACAATTTTAAAAAATGAACCATACCATCATCAATAAATTTACAGCAATTACAAATAGTTGTTCTATTTGATTAGATTTGCGTATCAATTTTTACCATATATGAAACTCGTTTTTGCTACCAACAACCCTAATAAACTTGCTGAAGTTCAAAAAATGCTTCCAAGTACTATTCAATTGTTGAGTTTAAAAGACATTGATTGTTTTGATGATATTGAAGAAACAGCGAATACCTTAGAAGGAAACGCACAATTAAAAGCCAATTATATTACACAAAAATTTGGCCATGATTGTTTTGCTGATGACACAGGACTGGAAGTAGAAAGCCTACACAATGCACCTGGAGTTTTTTCTGCTCGCTATGCAGGATTAGAAAATGATTCAGAAAAAAACATGCAAAAACTATTGTCTGAATTGAATGACAAACCCAATAGAAAAGCACAATTTAGAACTGCCATTTCTTTGAATTTACAGAGTAAGCATTTTGTATTTGAAGGTATTTGTAAAGGCGAAATCTTATCTAAAAAGCAAGGTAAAAAAGGTTTTGGTTACGATCCTGTTTTTAAACCTGAAGGCAGTAACAAATCGTTTGCAGAAATGACCTCAGAAGACAAAAATAAGATCAGCCATCGAGGAAAAGCCATTCAACAATTGGTACAATTTTTAATGAATTACAAAAAATAAATTCCGTGCAAAAAAAACACGAAGTAATAAATTCTTGAAAAATAACAAAACATATAAGAAGCAATTCATATTGTTATCAATTTTATTGGTTGTACTGTGGTTTGTAAATATTTGTCTAGGCTCGGTTTCTATTCCGTTTCAAGAAATATTCTACATACTAATAGGCGAAGAAACAAGCAAAGAATCTTGGCAAACAATCATCTTAAATTTTCGAGTTCCAAAAGCAATCACAGCCATTTTAGTAGGGTCTGGATTGTCCATCAGTGGATTGTTAATGCAGACGTTATTTAGAAACCCATTGGCAGGGCCTTTTGTACTCGGAATTTCTTCTGGAGCGAGCTTAGGAGTGGCTTTACTAATTTTAGGATCAAGCTTTTTAGGAGGCTCATTGCTATCATTGGTATTTTCTAATTGGAGCTTAGCCATTGCGGCAAGCTTAGGAGCTTTTTTAGTCTTATCTGCAGTTATCATTGCCGCAAACAGTGTTCGAAACACCATGTCTATCTTAATTATAGGATTAATGTTTGGAAGCTTAACCTCTGCAGTGATTAGTGTATTGGCTTATTTTAGCGAGGCAGAACAAATTCAACAATACCTATTTTGGAGCTTTGGAAGCCTTGGTAATTTAACCTGGGAAGAATTACTAGTTTTCTTCATCATCTATGTGATTGGAATTTTCGGAACCTTCATGGTTATCAAACCGCTGAATAGTTTTTTATTAGGAGAAAACTACGCAAAAAGTCTTGGTATACACATCAAAAAAAGTAGAAACATCATTTTATTAATCACCAGCCTATTAACTGGTGTGGCTACTGCTTTTTCAGGACCAATTGCTTTTATTGGGCTTGCAGTACCACATATTGCAAAGATGTTGTTCAACACCTCAAATCATAAAATATTAATACCTGCTGTAATTATTATCGGTGCCATTGTATTGCTAATTTGTGATACTATTGCACAATTGCCAAGCAGCGAATACACCTTGCCAATCAATGCAATTACATCGCTTTTTGGAGCGCCAGTTGTAATTTGGTTGTTAATTCGAAAAAAGAAGATATACGTTTAATATGAAGACTTCAAGCAAACATATTATCTTAAAAACAGAAGCTCTCTCTATTGGGTATCAACAGAAAAAAAAGCGGGTAGTTATTGTAAATAACATCAATTTATCTATTGAAAAAGGAACGTTTGTTGCCGTGCTAGGAAAAAACGGTATTGGAAAATCTACTCTATTAAGAACACTTTCTAAAGTTCAAAATTCATTAGACGGAAACGTATTTTTAAACAATAAAAACTTATCTGAATACAGCAATAAAGAACTGGCAACTTCTTTAAGCTTAGTATTAACAGAGCACTTGCCAGAAAGTCAGTTAACCGTTTTTGAATTGATTGCCTTAGGAAGACAACCTTATACCAACTGGATTGACACACTATCTGCAGAAGATTTTAAGAAAATACATTGGGCCATTAAACAAACCGAAATTGAACATTTACAACACAATCGATTTTACGAATTGAGTGACGGCCAATTGCAACGCGTTCTAATTGCGCGTGCTTTGGCGCAAGATACTCCAATTATTATATTAGATGAGCCTACCGCGCATTTAGACATGCATCACACCTTTAAAATTTTTAGCTTGCTAAAAAAACTGGTAGACACCACAGGAAAAACAATCATCATTTCTACGCACCAAGTCAATTTGGCTATTGACCTAGTTGATGAACTCATTGCTCTGTCAGACAAAGGATTGGTTAACGGAAGAGTACAAAGTTTAATTGACAACGACACACTAGAACATCTTTTCTCTAAAGAAATTATAAAATTTAACAAAACATTACGACAGTTTACAATCCATAAAAACAATTAGTTTTTCTATATTTGAAACCATTACTTATTAATAAGTAAGCAACTACAAACAACCAAACCTAAAATTACAATTCAATGAAAAAAATACTACTTTCTGCTAGCTTGCTCGCAATAATTTCTTGTAGCACTAGTAAAAAATCCATAGAAGATACACAGGTAGATTATGCTGCTAAGTATGCAGCATCAATTACAGAGAAAGATTTAGCAAAACACTTATTTGTTTATGCTTCTGATGAATTTGAAGGCAGAGATACTGGAGAACCGGGACAGAAGAAAGCAATTGCCTATTTAAAAGATTTTTATGTAACACAAGGAATCGCTTCTGCTTTAGGTGGCGACGATTATTTTCAAGAAGTGCCTGCAGCTTTTCTAAACAAAAGAAAAAGAAAAACTCCTATAAAAGCTTCTGAGAATGTAGTTGCTTTTATCAAAGGAACAGAAAAACCTGATGAAATTGTAGTTATTTCTGCACATTTAGATCATGTTGGAATGCATGATGGAAAAATTTACAATGGTGCCGATGATGATGGTTCTGGAACTGTAGGGATGTTAGAAATTGCTGAAGCGTTTCAAATGGCTGCTAAAGCAGGAAAAGGCCCAAAGCGTTCTATCTTATTTTTACATGTAACTGGAGAAGAAAAAGGATTGTTAGGGTCTAAATACTATGTAGAAAACCCAATATTTCCAATTGCAAACACAGTAGTTGACCTAAATATTGATATGATTGGAAGAATTGATGACAGGCATAAAGACAATCCTAATTTTGTGTATTTAATTGGAGCTGATAAATTGAGCACAGACTTACACAATCTTTCTGAAGCCATCAATAAAAAATACATGAACATTGAGTTGGATTATAAATACAATGATGAAAATGATCCAAATCGATTTTACTACAGATCAGACCATTACAATTTTGCAAAGTACAATGTGCCCATTATCTTTTACTTTAACGGAACACATGAAGATTATCATAAATCTACTGACACACCAGATAAAATTAATTATGACTTGTTAGAAAACAGAACGCGTTTGGTGTTCCATACCGCTTGGGAAATTGCCAATAGAGACGCTCGTTTGGTAGTTGATAAACCAACACCTGTAAAAACAGAAAAGTAATTTTCTTATACATCATCTCAAACAGAAATGATAAAAAACCAAGTATTTAGTACTAAATACTTGGTTTTTTTAATGTAGTACCTTAAATAGCAGTTCTTTTAAAATGTCTGATTGTGGCATTCCGTTAGCACCAACACCTTTACTTTTCACATCGGCATCTCGTAACAAGGCAATTATTTGAGAAACTTTTCGCATGGGGTAATTTCTTGCTGCCGTTACATAATCTCCAACAAAATAAGGATTCACTCCTAACGCTTTTGCCACAGAAGCCTTGTCTTTAGATGGTAACCCATGATAAACTAACACTTGCGTAAAAAAACTATTCAATAAAGAAATGGTCATTACCAATGGGTTTTTACGTGGGTTTTCTGCGAAGTAATTGATAATTCTATTAGATTTTAACACGTTCTTCTCTCCTATTGCTTTTCGCAATTCGAAATTATTAAAATCTTTAGAAATTCCGATATTCTCCTCAATATGAATAGGAGAAATGATGCTGTCTTTTGGTAAGATGGTGATTAACTTTTCTAATTCATTGTTAATCTTACTCAAATCTGTCCCTAAAAACTCTACCAACATTTGTGAAGCTTTTGGTTCTATTTGATACTTTTTTCCGCTTAAAACTCTTCGAATCCAATCAGCAACCTGATTGTCATACAGTTTTTTACTTTCAAAGATCAGCCCTGATTTGGCAATTGCTTTGTGGAGTTTTTTTCGCTTGTCTAACTTTTTGTATTTGTAGTTCAATACCAATACTGTAGTGGGCTGTGGGTTTTCTGCATACGCAACCAATTTTTCAATGGTTCTGCTTAGGTCTTGTGCTTCCTTAACAATTAATACTTGGCGTTCTGCCATCATCGGGTAGCGTTTGGCAGACGACATAATTTCTTCTACAGAAACATCTCTTCCATACATCACTACTTGATTGAAGCCTTTTTCTGCTTCATCCAACACATGGGTTTCTATATAGTCAGAAATTTTATCAATATAATACGGCTCCTCTCCCATTAAAAAATAAATAGGCTGAATGTTTCCACTTTTAATATCTGCTACAATGTGTTTTATTTCATTCATGTAAGAATTTAAAAATTAAAAGATTTAAAATTGAAAGATTGCTTACATTTGATCAATGCAAAAACTCAATCTTCCTTCCTATTCTTTCAAACTCAAAAGTAACGAAAAACATACGCTTATTTTTGATAATTTGAGAAAAAAATATTTGGTCTTAACTCCAGAAGAATGGGTACGCCAACATGTTGTGCGATTTTTAATGGAAGAAAAGAAGTATCCGGCTTCTTTAATCGCTTTAGAAAAGCAATTGATTATCAATAATTTAAAAAGGCGAACAGATATTGTTGTTTTTAACAAAGAAGGAAAACCACATATTATTGTAGAATGCAAGGCAACAAATATCAAAATAAACCAAGATACTTTTGATCAAATTGCACGGTACAATTTAAAGTTAAACGCCAACTACTTAATGATTACCAATGGATTGGAACATTATTTTTGTCAGCTAGACACTGTTAATGAGACTTATGTGTTTTTAAAAGACATCCCTGCCTATTATTAAACTACACAGAACGCACATATTGGTTCTGACAATAGCAAATTATGAAAACTTTAAAGCATAGAATCACAATTAAAATGTAAGTTTGCAACCTTGAAAACAGCCATCGTCATATTGAATTGGAACGGACAAAAATTATTAGAACAATTTTTGCCATCCATCGTAAATTTCAGTGCTGAACATGCTGATATTTATGTTGCTGACAATGCTTCTACAGACACTTCTATTGCTTTTGTAAAAGAATACTACCCTTCAGTAAAAATTGTCAAGAACACTAAAAATGGTGGATATGACAAAGGATATAATGACGCATTACAACATATTAATGCCGATGTGTATTGCTTAATTAATTCTGACATTGAAGTTACTGAAAATTGGATTCCTCCTGTTTTGGATGTTTTTAATGCTGAGAAAAATACGGCTATTGTTCAGCCAAAAATTCTAGATTTTAAAGACAAAACATCATTTGAGTATGCTGGTGCTGGTGGCGGATTTGTAGACCTTTATGGATACCCTTATTGTAGAGGTCGCATTTTTAACGAATTAGAAAAAGACAACGGACAGTTTAATGATGTTTCAGATATTTTTTGGGCTTCTGGAGCATGTTTGTTTATCCGGTCAGAAGTATACCACCAACTTGGTGGTTTTGATGAAGATTATTTTGCGCATCAAGAAGAAATCGATTTGTGTTGGAGAACTCAAAATGAAGGTTACCGTATAAAATATACAGGAACCTCTACCGTATATCATGTTGGCGGAGCAACATTACAAGAAACAAACCCACATAAAACCTATTTAAATTTTAGAAACAGCTTGCTGAATGTGGTAAAAAATGTTCCGAAAAAATGGTTTTTATTTGTCGTATTTTCTCGTTTAATTTTAGACGGAGTTGCTGGAGTGAAATTTGCTCTAGAACTGAGACCAATACATACTTGGGCCATTGTAAAAGCTCATTTTAGCTTTTATCAACACTTTTTTAAATTCTTAAAAAAAAGAAAAGCCCTTCAAAAAAAAGCAAGTTATAATTTGCACACAAGTGTTGTTTGGCAATATTTTATTTTAGGAAGAAGACGCTTTAAAGATCTAAAATAGCACCTATTCTTTGTTTATAGTATGTCTAATTTTCCTTTTCCTTCTCTAATTATTTCCGGTATATTGTCTGTTAAATCAATCACTGTAGATGGTTCATTATCTCCATAACCTCCATCAATAACAACATCAACTTTGTGCTGCCATTTTTCATAAATCAATTCAGGATCTGTTGTGTACTCTAACAGATCATCTTCATCATAAATAGATGTAGAAACAATTGGATTTCCCAAAGTGGTCACAATTGTTCTTGCAATGGCATTATCTGGCACCCGAATTCCGACTGTCTTCTTTTTTTTAAATACTTTTGGAAGCGAAGTGCTTCCTGGTAAAATAAACGTGTAAGGGCCCGGCAATGCTCTTCTTAAGATTTTATAAGTTGGCGTATCTATTTGTTTTACATAATCTGACAAGTGACTTAAATCATTACAAATAAAAGAAAAATTTGCTTTCTCTAATTTCACCCCTTTGATCTTTGCTATTTTTTCTAAGGCTTTGGTATTGGTAATATCACATCCTAATCCATACACAGTATCAGTCGGATAAATAATCAGTCCGCCTTTTTGTAATACGCTAACTACTTTTGCTATTTCTTTCGGATTTGGATTTTCGTTGTAGATTTTAATAAATTCTGACATCTAAATTAACATTTTGAATATAAAGGTACTAAAAAAGCTCAATGTAATTACATTGAGCTTTTTTTAGTATGGAAGCATACTAAGGCGGTTATGAATTCTCTACCATTCTAAACCCTTCTCCATGGATATTTATGATTTCAACATTTTCATCCTTTTTTAAATATTTTCTCAACTTTGCAATATACACATCCATGCTTCTCGATGTAAAGTAATTGTCATCTCTCCATATTTTTGTCAAGGCTAATTCTCTAGGCATTAAATCATTTTTATGAATGGCCAACATTTTTAGTAATTTACTTTCTTTTGGAGAGAGCTTTTGCAGCGCTTCATTATTAAAAGAAAGGTGCCTTAATTTAGAATTAAAAAAGAAGCGACCAATGTTAAATTCAAATTTATCAAATTCTTTATCCTTATCGGTCTCTTTTCTTTGAAGAATTGCTTTCAATTTAAACAACAATACTTCAGAGTCAAATGGCTTGTTTAAGTAATCGTCTGCACCAACCTGATACCCCTTTAGCACATCTTCTTTCATTGTCTTAGCAGTTAAGAAAATAATCGGAATTTCTTTATTTGTCATACGGATATCTGTAGCTAAAGAAAACCCGTCTTTTCTAGGCATCATTACATCTAAAATACACAAATCAAAATCATTGTTTTTAAACGCAATTAAGCCTTCAATTCCGTCTTTTGCATGTGTTACATTGTAATCATGCAAGGCCAAGTAATCTTTTAAAATTATTCCAAAATTCGGATCGTCTTCTACTAATAATATTTTTTTGCTTCCCATACTAAAGTTTTTAAATTAATGGTAATTTAACTGTAAACGTACTTCCTTTTCCTTTTTCACTTTCTACAAAAACCGTTCCGTGGTGGTTTTCTATAATTTCTTTTACATAGGCCAATCCTAGTCCATGCCCTTTAACATTATGAACATTTCCTTTATGTTCTCTGTAAAATTTATTAAAAACATATTTTTGTGCATTTTTACTCATTCCAATTCCATCGTCTTTAATTTTAATGGTAAAGAATTTTGAGGTGCTTTCTGTAAACACTTCTATATTTGGCGATGCTTCAGAATATTTTAATGCATTTTCTAATATATTTACTACTACATTTGTAAGGTGTAAATGACTTCCTAACACTTCAGACTGCACTGCGTGAAAACGCTTCGTTATATCTCCGCTTTTATTAGAAGCCAACAAATGAACATGTGAAATTGCTTCTTCAATAATATCGTGAATATTAATCGGTGTCTTACTTATTTCTAACTGATTCTTTTCTAATCTCGATATCCTTAAAACAGTTTCTACTTGTCCATGCATTCGCTTGTTCTCTTCACGAATCATCTTTACATAGCGGGTTACTTTTTCACTATCACTGATAATTTTTGGGTTTTTAATTGCATCCAATGCCAAGTTTATCGTTGCAATAGGTGTCTTAAACTCATGAGTCATATTATTGATAAAGTCTGTTTTAATTTCTGATATTCTTTTCTGCATCACCAATTGGTACAAAGAACTAGAAAATGCTACAATAATGATGAATATAAAAAACACTGAGAGCAATAAAATATTAGAAATATCTGCCAAAATATGTTCTTTTTGATCGGGAAAAGTTACATATAGCGTAAAATCACTTCCTCCGTCATCTTTTATCAATAAAGGGTAACCAATACTATTGGTTTTATCTACAGTGTAATATCCTGATTTTAATTTTGTTAAAAGGCCATCTTTACTATACACTCCGTATTTAAAATCAATTTTGATTCCCCGTTTTGAAAACTCATCTTTTAAAGCCGAATTTAGTTCTCTGTTATTGATTCTTTGATGGATAGGTGTTAAGGTTTTAAATTGTTGGTAAGCCCGTATACCTATTCGATCATCTACATCAGAAAACCAGTTTGTTTTTGTAAACGAGCTGATGTTGCTGTTTTTAGAAAAATCGATACCTGTTTCTATTTTATTGGATTGGAAAAAATCTTCTCGTCCTGTTATTCTTTTTAAAAAAACAGAATCACTCTCTAAATTTGGAAGCTTTATAACATCTTCAATAATGGTAACGCTATACGACGCTTTTTGCTTTCCTGAAGTGTCAATTTGTTCTAAAATGATTTTTCTTAATTCTTTGTTTGTGCTGTTTCCTTTATTTTCAAAATAGGGCTGAAAGACTCTTTGAAACTCACTATATTCCTTTTCATTGACACGTTCAGAAACTCTAGCCAACGATTTTTGAACATCGTTTTTAAACTGTCGCTTTTTTACTTCAACAGCATTGCCTATCCAATATACTTGCACAGCTATAATTCCAATCAAGGAAAAGCTCATTAAAGCAACGATAAGAATAAACATTTTTTTACCCATTGCTCAAAAATAGCAGTTTCTACTTTCTTAATTAACATTTTCTATAAATATTAACTAAAACATTGAATTTTTAAGATTTTTTTAAGAAAAATATTAGGGTTACAGAATATTAACCCTTCTTTTTTGTTAAATTATTATGAATCCTTTTAATTTGAAGCTTTGTTGTAGCCACGTCATAATTTTCGATAATATAATTACTTTGTAGTGCTTTTTTTGTGTCGGTCCATTGGTTGTTCATTCTTTTTAAAACAGCTTCTTTTGTCGTTAAATCACGTTCCATCACTCGCTTCATTTTCAGAGACTCATCTGCTACAACAGCAATGACATAATCGCACATTATATCACTGTTGTTTTCAAACAGAATGGCATTTTCATAAACAATATAGGTTTTCTCTCTATTTGATAAAACAAACGCCTGTAAATGCGCATATACCTCTGGATGCACAATACTGTTTAATAGTTTCAATTTGTCTTTGTCAGAAAAAACAAGCTCAGATAAATATCTTTTGTTTAATGTTCCGCCTTTATAAGACGCCACTCCAAACGCTTTTGTAATTTTCGCTTTAATTACCACTGAGGTGTTCATCAGTTTTTTTGCCTCTACATCAGCATTGTATATAGCAATATTTCCAATTGCATTAAACAGCTCTAACACTGTTGTTTTACCACTTCCTATACCTCCTGTTAAACCAACAATCATTGTTATTTTTGGATTAGAAATTCAACTTTATTTGGAATCAACTTTACAGATGTTACAAAGTTTGGTTTGTTTGAAATTTTTGGAACTAAGTACGTTACATTGTTCAATTCTGAGTGCGAATAATCACAACTAATTTTAAAAGAATTTTTATCAATTTTATTAAAATTAGACAAGCCTACCTGATAAACAACACGTACCGTTTTAGGAAATGTATTTACAGAAATCCCTTCTGGTAAATTTACAATTTCAAATGGCAACTCAATGGTTCCTTCAGTAAATCTATCTACAGTTCCAATAACCATCACTTTTTCATTTGTATACTTGATTTTATCTAGCGATATCGGCTTTTTTATAGCAATCTCTTCTTTTATATTTTCAGAAACATCCTTCAACTCACGTGCTTCTAACTCTAATGATTCTAAATCATTTACCTGCCCCTCTGGCCCAAATACTAAAATAGAATCTGGCGCTAACACTAGCTTATCTAATAAATGAAACCCTAGCTTATATTCTAAATCCAGATTAGCTATTACCGGAACTTTTTTTGAAATCAACAACCCTAAATCTAAAAACAATGTATCTTGAAAAATAGCCTTAATTTCATAACTTTCTGATAATTGACTTTGAATAGAGGCTTTCTGGTTTTGTATTAAAAAAAAATATTCTGAGCCTTCTTTTTTTTGTAGATTTTTCGCATCTAAATCAATTGCATTGTTTGCAAAGCCTAGTCCTATCAGCCTAAATCCAGTTCCTTGAACCTGAACCTCAATGTTGGCTAAAGGCGCTTTTTGAATCAATTTATCTTGCGGTAAATTTACATAGCTAACCGGAACCGAAACAACAACCTTATAATCTTTAGACAGTTTTATCAACGACCAAAACAACAAGGCAAATACCAAAGCCACAAAAAAGGCTTTTGGAATTTTATTTTCTCGTACTTTTCTACTTTTATACATGCAGTCAATTTGTATTCAATTATTCACTGCAAGCTACGTAAAGCAATTTAAAGCACAAACGGTTGTTCTATTTATTGCAAAAAAAAAGCTTTCAATTATAATTGAAAGCTTTTTTTTATAGTACCGTTCTTTTGTCGTTATTTTTTTTCTGTTGGAGTCAAGTACCTTTTACTTAATTCCATTGAAATTGCAGAGCGTTCAAATTTAATTTTACCAGCACCTGTTTCTATCACTACGGTTTTGTCATTTTCATTGAACTCCATGATTTTTCCATGAATTCCACTACTTGTAACAACTTTACTTCCTTTTTTAATTTCTGCTTGAAATTTTTTCTCTTTCTTTTGACGTGCCATTTGTGGTCTAATCATAAAGAAATAAATCACAATAATCATTGCTAAAAATGGCAACATACTTCCTATTCCTCCTGCACTTGCTTGTAAAAAAATATTCATGATTATTTATATTATTTTTTTAGTAACAGATCCTTTTAATCTAACAGCTTCTCTACCAATAACTGTATTTGTAAACAAAGTAACCGTTTTAGATTGTATTCCTACTTTACCAGCAGTATTAAATTTTACAAGGATGTCTACAGAGTCTCCTGGCGCAATTGGTGTATCTTTTGGCCAAGAAGGAACCGTGCATCCACAAGTAGTTATAGCGTCTGTAATTAACAATGGAGATTTTCCTGTGTTTGTAACCACAAATGTTCTCTCTACAATGGCTCCCTCAACCACAGTCCCAAAATTATAATCTGCATTATCAAACTTAAGAACCGGGGCTCCTATACTTGTTTTCAAATCTCTTTTTTGAGCTTCTACTAATTTTTCCTTATTTACTTTATTCGCAGCAGACTCTGGTTTACAAGCGGTAAAAGCTAAAGACACAACTAGCAAACTCAATACAATTGTTTTTTTCATGATGAATATGTTTTATTTTTTGTAAAAATAGTAATTTATAGCAATCCTCTTCCTATTTTAACAAGTCTTTTCTCTTTAGATAAGTCTTTAGAGATTTTATCTAAAACCCCATTGATAAAATAGCTGCTTTTACTTGTAGAATAATCTTTTGCAATTTCTATATATTCGTTGATTGTTACTCGAACAGGAATGGAAGAGAAATTTAAAAACTCACAAATTGCCATTTTCATTAAAATCATGTCTATATCAGCAATTCTTTCAGTTTCCCAATTGGGCGTCTTATTGCTAATTTCTTTTTCAAAACTGCTATGGTTTAACATCACTTTCCGAAACAAGTCTAATACAAACTCTTCATCATCACTGTCTTTATATAGTTTTCCAACTACAAATTCGTGGTCTTTTTTTACCCTACTCAACGTTTTTACAACCCACGTATTTACAAACGGAATATCATCCAACCAACTAATTGTTTCGTCTTCATAATACTCAGAAAGCTTTTCTTCTGGAGCAATTATTTCTTTAAAAAAGTTGAGAGTAAAATTTTTATCAAACTTAAAAGAGTTTTCTTCAGAGTTCATATACTCTTTATACAGTGTGCTTTTTTCTAGTTTGGCCCAAATGATCGCTACATACTCATCTTTTTCCTTCCAGTTATCCAATTTTTTATCGATAACATACGTTGTTAAAGACGTACTATTAAGTAAGCTGCCGATAACTTTGTTGTCTATAAATTTTGTGTTCGGATTTAAATCTTCGTTGGTTGCTAAATGTTTTTGTTTAGAAATCTTCAATTTATTAGTAGCAAACTTCTGAACTTCAACCATCAATTGAAGCTGTAACACATATAAGTCTAATAATTTTTGATTACTGTATGTTAAGAATTTTTCTTCTTTAATCAAGTCATTCGCTTTTGAAGTTATCATTGCGTAAACTGATTGCATTACCTTAACTCGAATATGTCTTCTATTGATCATTCTAAAGAACTTGTTTAAAAAAAACGCGAAAGAAAATTCTATCGCGTTGCAAAAGTAAAACTATTTATTGAGTTTTTCTAGTTGTTTAACTCCTTTTTACGAGTGTTTATTCTCTCTTGAGCGATATCTAACGCCGCCTTATGTGTTGTTGTGTTTTCTACTTCAGATTGCTTAAAAATTGCCAATGTTGTATGGTATATATTTTCTGTTTTTTTGATAATTTCATTCTTCCCATATCCTTCCAACTCAGCATACACATTGATAATCCCTCCTGCGTTGATTAAAAAATCTGGCGCATATGCAATTCCTTTTTCTCGCAACAATCTTCCGTGCTTTACCTCGTCAGCCAATTGATTGTTTGCTGCCCCCGCAATAACTGTTGCTTTTAATTGATTGATGGTTGCGTCATTAATGGTTGCTCCTAAAGCACACGGCGCATAAATATCAACATCCAATCCATAAATATCATTTCCAAGTATTACACTGGCATTGTATTTCTTACTTAATTCCTCTAGACGAGCTTCATTGATATCATTGATGATTACCTGAGCTCCTTCATCAGTAATATGTTTTAGCAACGTCTCTCCAACATGCCCAACTCCTTGTAATAATACTTTTTTTCCTGCTAAATCATCTGTACCAAATTGATGCTTAGCTGCTGCTTTCATCCCCATATAAACACCATATGCAGTAATTGGAGAAGGGTTTCCTGCGCCTCCTTTACTTTCTGAAATTCCAGTAACATGAGGAGTTACTTCACGTATCACATCCATATCACTTGTTTCCATTCCAACATCTTCAGCAGTAATATATTTTCCACTTAAAGAATCTACAAACTGACCAAACCTACGCATCAGATCATCATTTTTTTGCGTTTTTGCATCGCCAATAATTACGGCTTTTCCTCCTCCTAAATTCAACCCTGTAATTGCCGCTTTAAAAGTCATACCTCTCGATAAACGCAACACATCATTCAATGCGTGCCATTCACTTTGATATGTCCACATCCTTGTTCCTCCTAAGGCAGGTCCTAAAACCGTATTATGTACTCCAATTATTGCTTTTAAACCTGTATCTTCGTCGTTGCAAAAAACAATTTGTTCATGTCCATCAAAAGAGTTTTGTCCAAATACTGGGTCATTTTTTAAGTCTTTTGCTTCAAGTATCGTTGTAGTCATTTTTATAGTAAAATTAAATATTCTTTAAAAATTCAATTGCAAAAATATGATATTAACAAATCAAATCAAAAAAACAGGGGTTAAATTATACATTTATTAATAATTTAAATTTTATTTTTGACAAGCATAGAAAAACTAAATCTATAAATTATCGTCATTTTTTTTAATGAAAGCATTACAATACTTACATAAATACTTTTTAAAATATAAATTCAGATTAGCAATAGGAATTATCATTACTGTATTTTCAAAGTTTTTATTGCTAGAAATTCCGCAGGTAATTCGAAAATCTTTCAATCTTATTGAAGATTATAAGTTAGAAACAATTAGTTTAGAAGAAGTAAAACATGAATTATTCTTAAACATTTTAATCATCATAGGTGTTGCAATTATTGCAGGTTTTTTCACGTTCTTAATGCGGCAAACCATTATTGTAACCTCTAGGTTGATAGAGTTTGATTTGAAAAACGAAATTTACCAACAATATCAACAGCTTTCTTTAAATTTTTACAAAAAAAACAGAACGGGAGACCTAATGAACCGTATTAGTGAAGACGTATCTAAAGTACGAATGTATTTTGGTCCTGCAATTATGTATAGCATGAATATGCTTGTATTGTTTGCCGTAGGATTTTATCAAATGCTAAAAATAGACACAACGTTAACCTTATATACCTTACTCCCTTTTCCTGTTTTATCAATATCTATTTTTATATTGAGTAAAGTAATCAATGAAAAGAGTACCATTGTACAACGATACTTATCAAAACTAACCACCTTTAATCAAGAGTTTTTCTCTGGAATAAACGTGGTCAAATCATACGGAATAGAAGCATCAATTATCAAAAATTTTGACCAACTAATAAATGACAGCAAACAAAAAAACATTGATTTATATAAAGTACAAGCCATCTTTTTACCACTTATGGTTTTGCTTATTGGGATTAGTAATTTGCTGGTAATTTACATTGGAGGGAAACAATACATTGCTGGAGAAATTAAAATTGGAGTGATTGCCGAATTTATATTGTACGTAAATATTTTAACATGGCCAGTTGCAATTGTTGGCTGGGTTACCTCTATTGTACAACAAGCAGAAGTTTCGCAACAACGAATTAATGAATTCTTAAAACAAACTCCCGAAATAAAAAACACCGCCACTAAAAATGTAAATCTTAAAGGCACTATCGAGTTTAAAGAGGTTTGCTTAACGTATGACGACACCAACATTACAGCGCTTAACTCCATTAGCTTTAAAGTAAACACAGGAGAAACCGTTGCGATTTTAGGAAAAACAGGTTCAGGAAAATCAACCCTTGTCAATTTAATTTCAAGACTCTACGATACAAAAGAAGGTAGCATTTTAATTGACGGAGTTCCTATAAAAGAGATCAACCTAAACTCTCTTAGAGATCAAATTGGCTTTGTACCACAAGATCCTTTTTTGTTTTCTGATACGATAGAAAACAACATCAAATTCGGAAAAGAAACAGCAACAAAGAAAGAAATTATTACGGCCGCAAAAAACGCGGCAGTACACGCTAATATCATTGACTTTAAAAACGATTACAATACAATATTAGGAGAAAGAGGCGTTACCTTATCTGGCGGACAAAAACAGCGGGTATCTATTGCGAGAGCCCTTATAAAAAATCCAGAAATTTTAATTTTTGATGATTGCTTATCCGCAGTAGACACAGAAACCGAGGAAGAAATTTTAACAAATTTACATCGTGTTTCCGAAAAAAAAACCACTTTTATCATCAGTCATCGAGTTTCATCTGCCAAAAACGCACAGAAAATTATTGTACTAGACGCTGGGAAAATTACACAGCAAGGAACTCATAATAAATTAATAACAAAAGAAGGATACTATAAAGAACTGTATGAACAACAACTTTTAGAAAAAGAAATATAGGGTTTCTTTAGAATACCTAAAATATTTTTTTAGATTTGTTCGGAAAACAAAAAACAACGTTTAATTTTAGCATACCATTATTATGAAAGAGAGAGTAGAGCAAGATGAAATATTTTCGCAAGTTTTAAGAGCAGGAAGAAGAACCTATTTTTTCGATGTAAGAGCTACAAAAGCAGATGATTATTATTTAACAGTCACCGAAAGTAAAAAATTCACCCATGACGATGGCTCTTTCCATTACCAAAAGCATAAAATTTATTTATATAAGGAAGATTTTTCTGAATTTAACGAAATGCTAAAAGCAGCTACAGAATTTATTGTCAATGAAAAAGGGCAAGAAGTAATTAGCGAACGCCATCAAAAAGATTACAAAAAAGAAGAAACTACTGAAGAAACAAAAACTACTGAAAGTTTTACAGACATTTCTTTTGAAGATATTTAGACAATCGAAGATTGTTCTTGGTTAAAAGTTGTTGTTTTAACGCATATCACTGTTAATTCAAATTAATTTACAAAAAAAACCGTTCCTGTCGAGAATTATCGAAACTGGAACGGTTTTTTGATTTCTTACAGCTATGAAAGTACTTTCTTTATAGTTCTACTTTTTGAAACCGTTTCTTGCCACTCTAATTCAGGGTCACTATCTTTTGTAATTCCACCTCCAACATACAAATGTGCAAGTTTGTTTTCAACACACATACAACGAAGATTTACATAAAGCTCAGAGTCATCCATATTCAATTCTCCCAAAAAACCCGTATAAAAAGAACGGTCATAGCTTTCATTTTCTGCAATAAACCACTTGGCAGCTTCTTTAGGCAATCCGCAAACAGCAGGCGTAGGGTGCAATGCGTTAATCAATGTCTTAAGTGTGAATTTTTGAGTATTAAGATTTCCAGAAATGGCTGTTTTTAAATGCAACAAACTCCCCGCTTTGACAGTCTCAGTGGCACTTTTTTGAACATCGACACACACTTTCGAAACCGCATCTACAATATAATCCGTCACAAATTGCTGTTCTTCTTTTTCTTTTTGAAGCCAAACAACTTCTTTTAACTCCTTGTCTATTTGCGTTCCGGCAAGTGCCATTGTTGAAAAATGATTTTCAGTAACTTTTAGCAACGTCTCTGGACTTGCGCCCAACCACAAACCAATTGCTGGATGAAACCATACATACACAAATGCATTTGGATAATTGTATGTTAATTTTTGAAAGCTTGTAACAATATCAAAACCACTCAGAGCAATGGTTTTTTTTCTTGACAGTACTACCTTTTTAAACAGCCCATCTTTAATAGCCCTTACTCCATTCTCAACAAGTTTGATGTGTTTTTTTTTAGCAGAAGCAGACACTACATACAGCTCTGAAATTCCTTGAGAACTATTTAATTCGCCAAATTCTTCAACAACAACCTCCTCTTCTAAAAGAACAGCATCTTTATTTGGAATTAAAATTACTTGTTTTTCAATATCAAACGGCGCAAACACAAAGCCAGATTCAGCATAATTTTTAACAATATGCAAGGTGTCATTTTCCTGAAACAAACCCTTTATTATACTTTTATTTGGTTTTTTATAAGCCACAAATGGCAACTTATCTTTAACCGACTGTTGTATGGATTCAAAAATCGTCAATCGAGTTGTTTTATTTCTTTTCCGAGTCGCTTCATGCTACTATCTTTTCTCTAACACAATATTGGTAATTTTGGCAATCGATATTAAGTCACCAGATGTGTTTACCACTTTAATCTCCCATAAATGTGTAGACCTGCCTTTATGAACAATCGTCGCAGTAGCCGTAACCATACCATCTTTCACACTTTTTACATGATTGATACTCAACTCGATTCCTTTAATAACAAATCGATCATTATCAACAAAATAAGTTGAAGCCAAGCTCCCTACACTTTCTGCCAACGCAGCTGTGGCGCCTCCATGTAATATTCCATAAGGCTGATAAACCCTAGAGTTTACAGGCATTTGTGCAATTACAAAATCATCTCCAACATCGACATACTCAATTTCAAGGGTTTCCATTAAGGTGTCTTTACATCGCTCATTAAAGCGTTTTAATATTTCTGATTTTTCTAACATTCTCTCTTATTTAAACGTAAAAATACATATAATTTATTGTATTTTTGCCTAATTTACACAAGTAAACTCGAATGTACAAAATACGCATCATATTAGACACAAAGGAAGATGTAATTAGAACTATTGTGGTAAATAACAATAGCAGCCTAGAAGAATTACACCAAGCAATCTCAACCTCTTTTGGATTTAACGGGCAAGAAATGGCGGCTTTTTACAGAACTAATAACGATTGGAATCAAGGAGAAGAAATTCCGCTATTTGACATGTCTGAAATTGGTGTTGGTATTTCAATGGCAACGTGCTTTTTAAACGACACCCTTCCATTAGAAAATGACAAGCTTATTTACGTGTACGACTTTATGCAGTTGTGGTCTTTTTATGTTGAAGTTATTGAAATTTCTGACGAAACAATAACAGATACTCCAAAAATAATTTTAACCGTCGGTGAAATCCCCGAAAAAGCACCCGTAAAAGAATTTACCTCTGAAGACCCTGAAAAAGAAGAATTCGACACTGAATTTGATTATGATGACGATTTTGACTTTAACAATTATTAGAAAAACTCTGTTCATTTCATGATTTTTGCTGTAACAAATTTGTATATTGTTCGTCATACATACTACAATAAAAACTGCAACTTCATTGGAAACAATCTTATCTCTTAAGAATTTAGACAAAAAATTTGGCCGTGTTCATGCGGTAAACAACCTCTCTTTTAACATACAAAAAGGCAATGTATATGGAATCCTAGGCCCTAACGGCAGCGGAAAATCAACCACACTGGGTATTGTTTTAAATGTAGTTAACAAAACCTCTGGAGAATTCAGTTGGTTTAACGGCACTTTATCTACACACGAATCCTTAAAAAAAGTAGGCGCAATTATTGAGCGACCAAACTTTTACCCTTATATGACGGCAGCTCAAAATTTACAATTGATTTGTAAAATCAAAAATATTTCTTTTGATGTTATTGACGAGAAACTGAAAACCGTAAACCTATACGAAAGAAGAAATAGCAAATTCAGAACCTTTTCTTTAGGAATGAAACAACGACTAGCTATTGCCTCTGCCCTTTTAAATGATCCCGAAATTTTAATTCTTGACGAACCAACTAATGGATTGGACCCGAAAGGAATTCATGAAATTAGACAAATTATCAAAGATATTACTAAAAACGGAACAACCATTTTATTGGCTTCGCACTTGTTAGATGAAGTAGAAAAAGTATGTAGCCACGTGGTTGTGATTAGAAATGGTATAAAACTATATGCAGGTAGAGTTGATGAAATGACCGCTTCTAACGGCTTGTTTGAAATGAAAGTGGACACCAATGAAGGTCAATTGATAGAACTCTTAGAAAATCATGATGCCATTCACAGTGTTAACAAAGAAGAGGACTTGCTGATTGCTACGTTGAGCAAAGAACTTTCGGCTTCAGAAATAAACACCTTCTTATTTCAAAACGACATTAGCTTATCTCATTTGGTAAAACGGAAGCCAAGCCTAGAACAACAGTTTTTAGACTTAACAAACAATAAGTAATCAACCAGCAAAACAACAAAGTCATGTTTAGACTACTCAATATAGAATTTCACAAACTAAAACACAATGCCGCCAGCAAAGTATTAAGCATTATTTACTTTGCACTACTAACTTCTATTGCATTAGTTGCCGCCATTAAATTTGATATTGGACCTATTAAGTTTCATTTAGCAGATCAAGGAATTTTTAACTTCCCATACATTTGGCACTTTAACACCTATGTTGCCGCCATGCTAAAATTCTTTTTATTACTGGTTATTGTCTCTATGATGGCAAATGAATACAGCAACAAAACACTAAAACAAAATTTGATTGACGGACTGAGTAAAAAAGAATTTATCCTGTCAAAATTTTATACCGTCGTTGCATTTGCAGCCATATCAACACTTTTTGTTTTTGTAGTTTCCTTAGTATTAGGATTGATTTATTCTGATTATGACGAGTTTGCAATCATTACATCTGATTTAGAATACTTAGCCGCTTTCTTTATAAAATTAGTAGGCTTCTTTTCTTTTGGATTATTTTTAGGCATCTTGGTAAAACGATCTGCATTTGCAGTCGGAGCACTATTTGTTTGGATGATTATTGAAGGATTTTCGAAAGGGTTTTTATTCTGGAAACTCAGAGATTATGTAGATGAAGTCATGCAATTTTTTCCATTAGAAGCCATGGCAAACCTAATCAAAGAACCTTTTACAAGATTAGGAGCCGTAAGATCGGTAGCCAATCAGATAGGAGAAGACTTGACCAAAGATTTCTCTGTTCAAATCACAGACATACTAATTGTTTCTATGTGGACATTTATTTTTATATACCTATCATTTGTACTACTGAAAAAACGCGATTTATAATTCTTTTCAACTATATTTGACGTTCATGTTTTAAATTCGTTAAATGAAAGTTTTTGTTCGCTTACTATTGTTGTTTGTGGTTGCTTTTTCCTACGGACAAAAAGAAGCCAATATTTGGTATTTTGGCCAAAATGCAGGGATCAATTTCAACACCACCCCTCCAACTGCTTTAACCGATGGAAAATTAAACACCTACGAAGGCTGTACTACATTTTCAGACAGCAACGGAAGCTTATTGTTTTATGTAGGCGCTCCTGATCCAACCATAGCAACTTTAACCGTTTGGGATAAAAATCACACCCCAATGACCTATACCAATGGAAGCACAGGAAATGATTTAAAAGGAAATACATCCAGTACACAATCTGCATTGGCAATTCCAAAACCTGGGTCGACCAGTATTTATTATTTATTTACCGTAGATGATGGACCATCTTCTGTAGAAGCTGGACTTGGATTTAAATTATATACGATAGACATGTCTTTAAACGGAGGCTTGGGACAACTCATTGATAAAGATGGTGATGGTGATTTTTTTGAAGATTTATCTGGCAATAAATCTAATGGATGGACAGAAAAAGTAACAGCTGTAAAAGGAGCAGACTGCAACACTTATTGGGTTGTCTCTGCCATTAATAACCAATTTTATGCCTATAAAATTAGCGAAACTGGAGTTGATTTAACACCCACAATATCTACAGTTGACAATTTTTCCGCTAGAAGGGGATATTTAAAAATTTCTCCAGATGGCACAAAACTAGCCATTGCCAATCAAGCGAATCAATCTGGAATTGAATCTTTAGTATATTCATTTAACAACCTAACAGGAGAAGTTACAAATAACGGAGTTACTTTATTAAACAATGTAACACAAGACGGACAAGCCTATGGTGTTGAATTCTCTAGAAACTCACAAAAACTCTACATCTCTACCGCTTCTAACTTTAGACAGAGCCTTACTGGCACTGGAAATAATATTGCCCCTGTTACTTACAAACTTTTTCAGTTTGATGTAACAGCCGCAGATATTACCGCTTCTAAAGTGCTGATTCATGAACAAAATCCAAATACTACCAATACAGCATATCCTGAAGGTGGCTTTAGAGGCGCTTTACAATTGGGGCCTGATGGTAAAATTTATGCAACCATACCACTAGCATATTATGATGGCTTTACAAGCCATTTAGATGTCATTGAAAACCCAGGTGCTGATGCTGCAGATGTTATTTTCACTAAAAACGCGATTGACTTGGGAACTGGCAAAGGTACACAAGGACTCCCTCCTTTTATTTCATCGCTATTACTGCCAATAGAAATTAAAGACACGGATACCGACCAAGTCATCAACAACCAAGATTTGGAGTTTTGTATTGGGCAAACAAAAACCATTACTCCAGAAATTGTAACAGGTAGTAATATTACGCACACCTGGACGTTTAATGATGGCATTACAGAAACCACAATAGGAACAACTGCGACACTTGTACTAAACAATATCCAGACCAATAACGCGGGGCTCTATAAATTGGTGGTAGAAATGACTGATAACTGCGGTAATATCACTAGATTAGAAGGAGAGTTTAATGTAGGCGTTTTTGAAAGCGCCAATGCAACAGCTCCTACCAATTGGTTGTATTGCGATTCTGATGGCGATGGGCTGAACGCTTTTGATCTACAGACCGTTGTGACTCCACAAGTTTTAAACGGACTAGACCCCACTATTTTTGACGTCGTTTATTTTACCAACCAAACAGATGCTCAAAACAATGTAACGGCCAATGCATTGCCAGACCCCTATACCAACTCAACCGCATTTAGCAATCAAAGCATTTATGTGAGAGTGCATAATAAAAATGCACCAAACTCATGTTTTGCATTGACTAATTTTTCTTTATCGGTTACAGGAATCCCTGTCCCACAACCCCCTATTCCTTATGAAATTTGTGATGACCTTGCTAGTGGAACCGATACCGATGGTTTTGTAACTAGTTTTGTACTCTCCACAAAAGATGCGGAGATTTTAGGAACTTTAAGTGCTACGCAATACACCGTTTCCTATCATACATCATTACTAGATGCACAAACAAGTAGCACTACAAACCCTATAGACAAAGCAAACCCATATCGAAACACAATCAAAAACACACAACAAGTATTTATCCGTGTAGAAAACAACGATAATACCAATTGTTTTGACGCTTCCAAAACAATGGATTTGGTAGTGAGCCCACTACCTATCATTACAAGCTTTGTAGAATTAAAACAATGTGATAACGATACTGATGGTAAAAGTTTCTTTAATTTAAATGAAGTTGCCTCTGATATCTCTGCAGATTTCGCCAACGAAACCTTTGTCTTTTATCCAACATTGGCAGATGCAACGGCAAATACCAACGCTTTTTCTAATGCACAAGCAATTGCTTTTGAGAATAGAAACGACCCAATGCTAGCAACAACAGATACCGTTTGGGCACGAGCCATAACCG
>JAQWOR010000018.1 GCA_029245785.1 Polaribacter sp. | reverse complement strand
TATTACCAAACTTTTTAACATACACTATCCCATTGTTCAAGGAGGAATGATTTGGGTAAGTGGCTACAAATTAGCATCTGCAGTGAGCAATGCTGGTGGATTGGGCTTAATTGGAGCAGGATCTATGTATCCTGAAGTGCTTAGAGAGCACATTCAGAAGTGCAAAAAAGCTACTGACAAACCTTTTGGCGTTAATGTACCCATGTTGTATCCAGAGATTCAAAAAATCATGGACATCATTGTAGAGGAAGGCGTTAAAATTGTATTTACATCGGCCGGAAATCCGAAGATTTGGACGACTTTTTTAAAAGAAAAAGGTATTACAGTAGTGCATGTGGTGAGCTCTGTTAAGTTTGCTTTAAAAGCAGAAGCGGCAGGAGTAGATGCTGTTGTTTGTGAAGGTTTTGAAGCAGGTGGACATAATGGTCGTGAAGAAACCACTTCGTTTACCTTGATTCCGATGGTAAAAGAACAGTTAAAAATTCCTGTAATTGCTGCTGGTGGTATTGGAACAGGAAGAGGGATGTTAGCGGCGATGGTATTGGGTGCAGATGGAGTACAAATTGGAAGCCGATTTGCAGCGACAAAAGAATCTTCTGCACATGACAACTTTAAAAACGCCATTGTAGCTCTAAAAGATGGAGGTACACAATTAACCTTAAAAGAACTAGCACCTGTTCGGTTGATGAAAAATAAGTTTTATCAGCAAATACAAAAGCTATATCAACACAATCCTACTCTTGAAGAAATTAAAGAATTGTTAGGAAGAGCAAGAGCTAAAAAAGGCATGTTTGAAGGTGATATGGATGATGGTGAATTGGAAATTGGTCAAGTTGCAGGATTGATTCATCAAATAAAATCTGCTAAAGAAGTTGTAGATGATATCATTTCAGAATATGCAACGGTAAAAAACAACTTATAGATGGACGGTACTTCTCGGAAAAACATACAAATAGGATTAAACGTTGCTGTTGTACAAAAACATCACCAGCGATCAGGAACGTTAACTGAAGGCATTGTACAGCGAATTTTAACCAATTCAGCTACACATCCACACGGAATAAAAGTACTTTTAAAATCTGGAATTGTAGGAAGAGTGAAGGAAGTTAAAAAGTAAAAGTTAAAAACTCTTCGTCATTACGAAGGAGGTACGACTGAAGTAATCTTTCAAATTGAAACTCGAAACAGACAGATTGCTTCTCTAGAGAACTCGAGAAGGCAATAACATAACTAAAAATAGATTACGAAATCACTTTACAGGAATCTTAATCTCATACATTCTTCTGCTCTTATTGTTCAGCTTATTTTGACGCAACCAAGGATTGTGAATTTTTAATTCTTTATAATTGGTGTCAAAATGTTTCGCAAAGGAAGCAATATTTTGAATGACGGTATCTACTTTAACAGTTCTGTACTCTTGATGCACATACAGATCTTCTTGATCGTACAAAAATCCATATTTTTCCGGATTGGAAAGTACTTCTTTTAGCGCGACAATTCGAAAGACATATCTCGAAGTTTCAGCATTCAATAACACATCATAGAAACTAGCTACTTGTTGTGTTTTTAGGCTTCTAGAAATACGTGCATTTCCAGCATTATAAGCAGCAGCAGCCAAGGTCCAACTGCCAAAACGCTTCTTTGATTTGATCAAATATTCGGCTGCAACTTTGGTGGCTTTTTCAATGTGGTAACGTTCGTCCACATTTTTATTGATTTCCAAGCCATATTCCCTGCCTGATGATTTTAAAAACTGCCAAAATCCTGCTGCACCTGCTGGAGAAAAATTGTTTTGCAAGCCACTTTCTGCAACTGCTAAATATTTAAAATCATCTGGAATACCGTATTTTTTCAACAAAGGTTCAATAACCGGAAAGTATTTGTGTGCTCTTTTTATCAGCAGTAAACCGTTGGATTGCCAATAAGTATTTACCAGTAATTCTCTGTCCATTCGCTCCTTGATGTCTGCTCTTTCTAACGGAATTCTTTCTCCAGCTAAATTCAAGTATGGCGGCAGTTTTAACGCTTTTATTTCGTATTTTTCACTGGTATTTTTAGGCGTTTTTATCTTCGATGTGCTGATCGCATTGATAAAAATAAACGTGAGGAGTAGTAAACTTAATAAGGCGAAAGTGCGGCTGTTTTTGTTCATAAGATACGATTTTAACGATCGTATAAATGTATTCAATTATATGTTACAAACCTGTTAAATTTTCTTCTAAAATTTTTGAAATGATGCTTGTCTTTGATAAGATCATTATATGTGTACCTCCTTCAATCTCAATACAGTCTTTGATATGTTTTATAGGGAAAACACGATCGTTTGTTCCGTGTATATGAAGCGTGTTGTTTAAAGGTTTTTGCTGTTGCCAATGCAGAATGTTGTAAATAGCCCAATGTAAATAATCGGGATTTCTGACCGACATGTATTTTTTATAGGCATCGGCTTTTTTCTGTTGATAATCGTTCAAAAAATAACTGATATGCGATTCTAAGTTTTCAAGAAACCGTGCTGGAAACAGTTTGTAAACCTTTGTAATTTGAACTAATTTCAATCGCTTTGGAAGTTCTTGATTGCTTTTGATACTAGAAATCAACACAATTTTTCGAGCAGTAATGTGTTTGCTCATTTCTTGTACCAGTACACCTCCAAAAGAAACACCAACTAAAACAGGGTTGTTGTGCGTGATTTTTTCACACATTCGTTTGGCATAATCACTAATAGATTCATCTCTTGAAAGTGGAATTTCCCACTCCAAAAAATGCAGTGTATAGCGATTTTTGTCTAATCGTATACGCTCATATATTTTGCTATTAGCGGCCATTCCTGGAACAAAATAAATAGCGGTTTTAGACATCTTATGCAGAAATAGTTTCTTTAACAAAATTAAAACGTACCAAGCCGTCTTCATCAATGTTGGTCAAGGTAATTTCGTGTAAGGTATTGATCAATTCAGGATTCCAAGGTGTTTTTACTTTGACATAATTTTCTGTAAATCCTTGGATATACCCTTCTTTGTTTTCGTTTTCAAACAACACTGTCAGAGTGTTTCCGAGTTGACTTTCATAAAAGGCTCTACGCTTTTTAACTGATAGTCCTCGAAGCATTTTACTGCGTTTTGCACGTACTTTTTTAGGTACAATCCCGTCCATTTTTGCAGCTTCTGTATTGGGTCTTTCAGAATAGGTAAAGACGTGTAAGTAGGAAATGTCTTGCTCGTTTAGATAGTTATAGGTTTCTAAAAACAGTTCGTCTGTTTCTCCCGGAAAGCCAACAATGGTGTCTACGCCAATACACGCATTTGGCATTACTTCTTTGATCTTAGCAACTCTGTCTGTATAGGTTTGACGTAGGTAACGTCGTTTCATTTTTTTTAGTAATTCATCACTTCCACTTTGTAACGGAATGTGAAAATGAGGAACAAAAGCATCCGAAGTCGACACAAAATCAATCGTTTCATTGGTCAATAAATTGGGTTCTATGGATGAGATTCGCAAGCGATGAATTCCATCTACCTTGTCTAATTCTTGTACCAATTCTAAAAAGGTGTGCTCGTGCTTTTTATTGCCGAATTCTCCTTTTCCGTAATCACCAATATTTACACATGTCAGTACAATTTCTTTGATGCCTTTTTCTGATATTTCTTTGGCATTTTTTAGCACATTTTCTACAGTGTCACTTCTAGAAATTCCACGTGCCAACGGAATGGTGCAGTAGGTACACTTATAATCACAGCCGTCTTGAACTTTTAAGAATGCACGAGTTCTATCTCCAATAGAATAGGAGCCTACATAAAAATCGGCTGCTTCAATTTCACAAGAATGCACTTCGCCAATGTCATTTTTTGTCAGATCGTTAATATAACTTGTAACGTTGAATTTTTCTGTAGCACCCAACACCAAATCAACACCATCAACAGCTGCTAGCTCTTCAGGTTTTAGTTGTGCATAACAACCAATACCAATTACAAAAGCATCTTCATTTTTTTTCAACGCCGCTTTTACAATCGATTTAAAACGTTTATCGGCATTGTCAGTTACAGAACAGGTGTTGATTACATATACATCTGCCTTTTCTTCAAATTCTACACGATCAAAACCTTCATTCACAAAACTGCGAGCAATGGTTGACGTTTCAGAGAAATTCAGTTTGCATCCAAGTGTGTAAAAAGCTACTTTTTTATCTGCATTCATTGGTGTACATTTATCAACGGCAAATTTACAATATTAATTAAGAATACACACATAGCTTTATGATAGCAAATACACCCAAAGCACCTTATTATGCAGTAATTTTTTCTACAATAGTATCTGACAACCTAGAAGGATATGAAGAGACGTCTAAAAGAATGGAAGTATTAGCAAAGCAGCAAAAAGGCTACTTAGGGATTGAATCGGCTAGATTCGAAATTGGAATTACCGTTTCTTATTGGGAATCTTTGGAAGATATTGTACAATGGAAAAATGATGTTGAACATACTGAAGCAAGAAATAAAGGGAGAAGTATGTGGTATAAGAAATACCAAGTTCGCATATGTAAAGTAGAAAGAGATTACGGTTTTGAGAACTAGCAATCAGTTATTGATGATTCTTTTAACCTAATTAGTAGT
>JAQWOR010000010.1 GCA_029245785.1 Polaribacter sp. | reverse complement strand
CAATATGCAATTCAAACAGGACAGCACCCGGCAACAACAACCGAAGAAAACATCAATACTTATAGAAGACAATTAGATCGCATTGGATTTTCATTTGATTGGACTCGAGAAGTTCGCACTTCAAATCCTGAATATTATAAATGGACACAGTGGATTTTTATACAACTATTTGAATCTTGGTACAACAAAGATACTGACAAAGCGGAAGCTATTTCTACATTGATTTCAATGTTTAAAAAAGCAGGAAATGCAAACATTCATGCCGTTGCTGATGAGGATATCGCTGTTTTTTCTGCGGAAGAATGGAAGGCTTTTTCAACAACAAAACAAGAAGAAGTTTTATTGCAATATCGATTGACCTATTTGTCAGATACTGAAGTAAATTGGTGTCCGGCTTTAGGAACTGTCTTGGCAAATGATGAGATTGTAAACGGCGTTTCAGAACGTGGAGGTCATCCAGTAGTTCGCAAAAAAATGACCCAATGGTCTATGCGAATTTCTGCCTACGCACAACGATTGTTAGACGGACTTGAAACAATTGATTGGCCACAACCTTTAAAAGATTCTCAAACCAATTGGATTGGAAGAAGCCAAGGAGCCATGGTTTCATTTAAGGTAAAAAGTAAAACGCTAAAAGCTAAAAGTACAGCAAAGCTATCTTTTAAAGAATTGGAAACGTTGAAGGAATTACGCTTGAATGTATCAAAAGCAGAAGGCCTTCTTTGGGATGAATTAAAAAATAAAAAAGGAGCCGCAAAATTCAGAAAAAAATACACGATCGGTGCATTTTTGGTTGATTACGTATGCTTGGCAAAAAATATTATTGTAGAGTTTTCTGGAAAAAAAGACGAAACAGCAAGGACTTCTTATTTTGAAAGTGAAGGATTTAATATTGTTCGCTTTACAGACAAAGAAGTACTAGAAAATGTATTGACAGCAGTTTCAAAAATTAATAATGCAATTCAATTTCCAAAAGCTCAACACTCAAAAAGTAAAAGTGATGTCACTTCGAGCGTGTTATCTCGAGCGGAGTTGAGAGGCGAGAAGTCTCATAAAATTGAAGTATTTACCACACGGCCAGACACTATTTTTGGAGTGTCATTTATGACCCTGGCTCCAGAACATGAGCTTGTATCAAAAATTGTAACAGACGCTCAAAAGGAAGCGGTAAACACTTATATAGAAGCGACAGCAAAACGAAGTGAACGTGATAGAATGGCAGATGTAAAAACCATTTCGGGAGTATTTACAGGCGCTTACGCATTACATCCGTTTACAGGAAAAGAAGTGCCAATTTGGATTGGAGATTATGTGTTGGCTAGCTACGGAACAGGAGCTGTTATGTCAGTTCCCTGTGGAGATCAACGAGATTATGATTTTGCAAAACACTTTAATATTGACATCCCAAATATTTTTGAAGATGTAGATATTTCTGAACAAGCACACGAAGGAAAAGACGGAACTAAAATTACAAATTCCGACTTTTTAAGTGGTCTAAATTATAAGAAAGCATTAAAATTAGCCATCTATGAATTGGAAAAAAGAGGCATCGGTTTTGGCAAAATAAATTACCGTTTGCGAGATGCCGTATTTAGCAGACAACGGTACTGGGGAGAGCCTTTTCCGGTGTTTTATAAAGACGGAATACCACAAATGATTGACGCAAAATACTTGCCAATTGTACTACCAGAAGTTGCCAACTACTTACCAACAGAAGATGGAAAGCCACCCTTAGGGAATGCCCTTGAATGGGCTTGGGATTCACGTGGAAAAAAAGTAGTGCCAAATGAAAAGTTGAAAAACAAAACGGTATACCCATTAGAGTTAAATACCATGCCGGGATGGGCAGGAAGCTCGTGGTATTTTAACCGCTATATGGATTCGAACAATGAGGGCGAATTCGTAAGCAAACAAGCTGTTGATTATTGGAAAGAAGTAGATTTGTACATTGGTGGATCTGAACATGCTACCGGGCATTTATTGTATGCTCGTTTTTGGCAAAAATTCTTGTTTGACAAAGGGGTATTGCCTGTTGATGAATTTGCAAAAAAACTCATCAACCAAGGAATGATTTTAGGAACGAGTGCTTTTGTGTATAGAGAAGAAGGAACTCAGAAGTTTGTTTCTAAAGGACTTATTGAAGGACTTACTGTACAGCCAATTCATGTAGATGTTTCTTTGGTAAACGCCTCCGATGAATTAGATCTAGAAGGGTTTAAAAACCATCCATTAAATGCAGATTATAAAGATGCTGAATTCATGTTAGAAGACGGAGCTTATAAAGTGGGTAGAGAAGTAGAAAAAATGTCGAAATCCAAATACAATGTGGTCAATCCAGACGCTATTTGCGAAGAATATGGTGCCGATTCATTGCGTTTGTTTGAAATGTTTTTAGGACCGTTAGAACAAGCAAAACCTTGGAAAACTTCTGGTATTTCAGGCGTTTCTAGTTTCTTAAAGAAGCTTTGGAAATTGTATTTTAATGAAGAAGTTTTTGAAATCTCTGAAGACAAACCAACAAAAGAGGAATTAAAAACCTTGCATAAAACCATTAAAAAAGTAGAAGAAGATATTGAAAATTTTTCGTTCAATACCTCAGTCTCTACCTTTATGATTGCAGTTAATGAATTGACAACACTTAGCTGTAACAAACGTGCTGTTTTAGAACCGTTAGCAATTTTAGTATCGCCTTATGCACCACATATTGCAGAAGAATTGTGGAGTTTATTAGGCCATAAAGATTCAATTGCTACAGCGAGTTTTCCTGTTTTTGAATCCAAACATTTGGTAGAAAGTTCAAAAAATTACCCAATTTCTTTCAACGGAAAAATGCGTTTTATTTTAGAGTTGCCACTAGATTTATCAAAAGAAGAAATTGAGCATGTTGTAATGGCACATGAAAAAACAATTGCACAATTAGACGGAAGAACACCTAAAAAAGTGATTGTAGTTCCTGGTAAGATTGTGAATATTGTTGGTTAGTAGTAATGCTAAAACAATTTTTGTTATTCTCGCAAACCAGTCTCCTACCTCTACCTTCGGCAGAAAGGTTTGGCAGGTAAAACCGGCAGTCAGGAGCGAGAATCTAAAAAGGTGTTATGAACCTATAATTTAAAAAAAAACGTAGTATTGTTCTACTCTGATTTTTGAGAATAACATATAATTTTGTTTACCTTGTCCTTTCAAAATAAACGATTGATAAATTTTAAAAACATATCATTACGAATTCGAATTTTTCTTGCCATGATTTTATTGGTATTGATAGCTTCTATTTTGATTGTTGCAGTAACTATTTATCAATACGACGAAGAAACCAAAGAATACAATATAGAACGATTTGGACGTAAAGAAGCGGCAACAAAAGTTAGAATATCACAATTATTAAAGAAAGCCAATTTAGAGACCGTTACTGCAGCAAACTTGTCTAAACTATTTCAGCAACAAATTTTTGATATTTCTAAAGTTCATACATTAGATATTTCAATTTTTGATTTGGACGGAAACTTACTCAAAACATCCATAATAAATCCCTTTAAAGACACAATAAAGAAACAAATTTCGTCAGAAATTCTAAAAGAGTTGGAGGCAAAAAATCCTCATCGAATTTTTAACAATACTGAGGTAAAAAACGGAAGTAATGAAACCTCGTACAGCTATATAACAGATTTAAAATTGAAAAGAATTGGGGTGTTGCAGCTCAAGTTTTTTCAAGACAATTCAGAGCAAAAGAGAGAGTTGAAAGAATTTATGTACAGACTGGCATATGTATATTTATTAATGTTTTTGGTAGCCATTGCGTTGGCATATTTTTTATCAAGTTATATCACACGATCTATCAAGACCATTTCTGATAGAATACATACTACTCGATTGCATAAACGCAATGAAAAAATAGCATTGGGAAAAGTAAGTTCAGAGATAAACACCCTTGTTACTGCTTATAATAGCATGATTGATGAACTGCAAGAAAGCGCTGTAAAATTAGCAAAAAGCGAGCGCGAACAAGCATGGAGAGAAATGGCAAAACAGGTAGCACACGAAATTAAAAACCCATTAACGCCGATGCGTTTAACGGTACAAAGTTTTGAGCAAAAATTCAACCCAGAAGACCCAACGATTAAGGAAAAAGTAAAAGAGTATAGCCAGACATTAATTCAACAAATAGATGTGATGAATTCTATTGCCTCAGCTTTTTCAGATTTTGCTAAAATGCCCATTCGGAAAAAAGAAGAAATTGACGCGGTGTCTGTTGTAAAATCTGCCTTAGATATTTTTAATGAAGCTTATATCAATTATACAAGTGCAGAGAAGGTACTGTTAATAAATTTAGACAAAACACAGTTAATTAGGATTATTACTAATTTGGTAACCAACGCAATTCAAGCAACAGAAAACGAAGAAAATCCAAAGATAGAAGTGCATGTTTCTTCAGAAAAATCAGTCCTTAAAATTACCGTTACTGACAATGGAAAAGGAATACAAGAAGATGTAGCAGTATTAATTTTTGAACCTAAATTTACCACAAAAACAAGCGGAATGGGCTTAGGGCTGCCAATGATAAAACAAATAATAGAAACCTACGACGGAACCATTTCTTTTACTTCAGAAGAAGGAAAAGGAACGGTTTTTACCGTAACGCTACCAAAAACATAAACAAGATGACTTTTGAAAACGTATTAACCTCAGTAGAAAATGGATTGGCAACGATTACCATTAATCGACCAAAAAAATTAAATGCCTTAAACAAAGCAACTATAGAAGAATTGCACACCGCTTTTGAAATGTTAGCAGCAGACAGTGCGGTAAAAGTAATAATCCTTACAGGCAGTGGAGAAAAGGCTTTTGTTGCGGGTGCAGACATTTCTGAATTTGCACATTTTTCAGTAGATGAAGGTGGGAGTTTGGCAGCAAAAGGACAAAAAATGCTCTTTGATTTTGTAGAAAATTTAAGCACGCCAGTAATTGCTGCTGTAAACGGTTTTGCTTTGGGAGGCGGATTGGAATTGGCAATGGCTTGTCATTTTAGAATTGCTTCAGACAATGCAAAAATGGGGCTGCCAGAAGTCTCTTTAGGTGTTATTCCAGGCTATGGAGGTACGCAACGTTTGCCGCAATTAATTGGAAAAGGAAGAGCCATGGAATTGGTGATGACCGCAGGAATGATTACTGCTGAAGAGGCTAAAAACTACGGATTGGTAAACCATGTAGCTACTCAAGAAGAATTGATACCATTGGCACTTAAAATAGCGGGTAAAATTTCTAGAAATTCATCTCAAGCAATTGCTGGGGCAATTAACGCTGTAAATGCAAATTTTAAAGATGGAGTAGATGGTTACTCTGTAGAAATTGCAGCATTTGGAGATTGTTTTGGCACCGAAGATTTTAAAGAAGGAACTACCGCGTTCTTAGAAAAAAGAAAAGCTAATTTTTCAGGAAAATAATTTTGTTGCACTTGGTTTGTTACTGTAAACTGACAACTGAAAGTTATTTTTTCCCGTTCCACTCTGCATAAAACTGTTCTAAGAATTGCTCCATATACTTGTGTCTATCAGCAGCAATTCGCTTTCCGGTTTTGGTGTTCATGGTGTCTTTTAAGAGCAATAATTTTTCGTAAAAATGATTGATGGTTGGCGAAGCAGCATGTTTGTATTCTTCTTTTGTCATGTGTAGGTTGGGCTGAATTTCTGGATTGTACAATTCGCGGTTTTTGAATCCGCCATAATTGAAGCAGCGTGCTATTCCGATAGCGCCAATAGCATCTAAACGATCTGCATCTTGAACAACATCTAATTCTTTAGAACGGAAACCTTGTTTAAAATTACCTCCCCTGTCTGCCGATAGGCTAGATTTGTATGAAATATGCTTGATAATGTTTTCTATATGTTCAATAATGTGTTCAGAAACCTGTTGTTTTTCTAAAAATTCACGAGCCACTTTTGGCCCAATAGTTTCATCGCCGTTATAGAATTTACTATCAGCAATATCGTGTAGCAATGCACCTAAGGAAACAATAAATGTATCAATAGGTTCTTCTTTTTTTGCGATTTGTGTTGCATTTAAAAACACGCGATGCGTGTGGAACCAATCATGTCCACCTTCAGCACCTTTTAAGGTTTCTTTTACAAAAGCAAAGGTGTTTTCTATAATCTGTGCTTTGTTCATAGTGTAAAAATAAAAAAACCACTCAAATTTGAATGGTTTTTAGTCTTGATTCTTGTTTTTAAAAATCTTGCGTCAATTTTGGTAACTGAGCCTAGCCGAAGTTAACAGAAATCTTCGTAAGCTTGTGCTAAGTTTTGTGCAATCATTTGTGCAGATCTACCTTCAATATGATGGCGTTCTAGCATGTGTACTAAATTTCCATCTTTAAACAAGGCAATTGCCGGAGATGATGGAGGAAAAGGAATCATATATTCTCTAGCTTTTTGTGTAGATTCTTTTTCTACGCCTGCAAAAACAGTTGTTAAATGAGAGGGTTTTTTATCTGCGCCTAAAGAAGCAATTGCCCCTGGTCTTGCAGTTCCTGCCGCACAACCACAAACAGAATTTACCATTACTAAGGTAGTTCCTTCTTTTGTCAATGCAGTGTCTACATCTTCAGCAGTATATAAAGCATCAAAACCAGCGTTGATCAACTCATCTCGCATCGGTTTTACTAATTCTTCTGGATACATAATTTGTTTATTTTTTAGGAAACAAAGATACAGATATTTTTGATAATTTCTGAGATGAATTTAAAATTTGGTTTAGGAAGTAGTTGTGATTTCGAAGCGTAGCGAGAAATCTTATTATAAAGATCAAGAGCCAACCTGCCTGCCGCAGGCAGGGAGACAGGAAGAAAAAATTGCACGTGTCCGTCCTATAAATAGAGCTGATCGCTTTTTTGTTTATTTACTGAACACTGAACACTGAACACTGAACACCCCTTTGTGTTGCTGCAAGAGAAAACCTATCTTTGCTCCTTAAAAAAAAAGAATGGGAAGTTTTACCAAATGGTTGGGAGCAGGATTAGGGTTTACCTTAGGAGGGCCAATAGGAAGTATTATTGGTTATGCGGTAGGAAGTTTTGTAGATGGCTTTTCTAAAGAAGACATTCTTAGAGAGCAACAAATGGCGCAATCAAGAAGAGGTACACACAATACGCAGTCGGGAGATTTTGAAATTAGCTTATTGGTCTTGGCGTCTATTGTAATAAAAGCAGACGGGAAGGTTGATCAGCGAGAATTGAATTTTGTAAGAACTCAATTTGTTGGCATGTACGGTAAAGAACGCGCCAACCATGCTTTTAAACTGTTTAATGGAATTATAAAAAAAGAGGTTTCAGCACATCAAGTTTGCGTGCAAATTCGTCAGCACATGCCACATGCATCGAGGTTGCAGTTGTTACACTTTTTATTTGGTATTGCCAAATCAGATGAATTTGTAACAACTTCTGAAGTAGAGGAAATTAAAAAAATAGCAGGCTATTTAAATATCAATCACTATGATTTTGAATCGATAAAAGCCATGTTTTATGACGCCTCAGATAGTGCGTATAAAATATTAGAAATTTCAAAAACAGCCACAGACGCTGAAGTTAAAAAGGCATACAGAAAAATGGCTAAAAAATACCATCCAGATAAGCTACAAGACTTAGGTGAAGAGCACTTAAAAGGAGGGAAAGAGAAATTTTTACAAATCCAAAAAGCCTATGATAAGCTCAAAAAAGAACGAGGAATGTAGTGAGAATCTTTTTTTCTTCTAAAAGAAAATGAAAACTCCATCTGAAAATGGGAGTTTTTTATGTGAGAAACCCTAGAAATCAAAGAAAATATGTAATTTCGCAAATTGAATATACAGAAGGATACAAAGCGCATGAAATTTACTGAGTATAACGGACTTGACTTACCAAAAGTAGCAGAAGAAACCTTACAATATTGGGAAGAAAATAATATTTTTGAAAAGAGTATTAGCTCTCGAGAAGGAAAAGAATCATTTGTCTTTTTTGAAGGGCCACCTTCTGCAAACGGATTACCAGGAGTACATCATGTATTGGCAAGAGCTATCAAAGATATTTTTCCGCGGTATAAAACCATGAAAGGCTTTCAGGTAAAACGTAAAGCCGGTTGGGATACACATGGCCTTCCAGTAGAATTAGGGGTAGAAAAAGAGCTTGGAATTACCAAAGAAGATATTGGAACTAAAATTACGATAGAAGCCTACAACGAAGCGTGTAAAAAAGCGGTCATGCGGTATACAGACATTTGGAACGACATGACTCGTAAAATAGGGTATTGGGTAGATATGGAAGACCCATATGTTACTTATAAGCCGAAATACATGGAGAGTGTTTGGTGGTTGTTAAAACAAATTTACAATAAGAATTTGTTGTACAAAGGATACACCATTCAGCCTTATTCTCCAAAAGCAGGAACCGGATTAAGCTCACATGAATTGAATCAGCCCGGAACCTATCAAGATGTTACAGACACCACCGTTGTTGCGCAATTTAAAACCATCAAAGAAACATTACCTAGCTTTTTACAAGTTGATGGAGCGGTACACTTTTTAGCGTGGACCACAACTCCTTGGACCTTGCCAAGTAATACGGCATTAACTGTTGGAGCAAAGATTGACTATGTATTGGTGCAATCTTACAACCAATATACTTTTGAGCCTATCAAAGTGGTATTGGCAAAAAAGTTGGTTGCTAAACAATTTAGTGGAAAGTTTTTTGAAGTCGCAACTACTGAAGAATTATCAGCATATACTGCTGGAGATAAAAAGATTCCGTTTGCTATTTTGAGTGAGTGTAAAGGCGCTGATTTAGTAGGAGTTCGATACGAGCAAATCTTAAAATTTGCCTTGCCATATGAAAAGCCTGAAAATGCGTTTAGAGTTATTTCTGGCGATTTTGTAACCACAGAAGACGGAACAGGAATTGTACATACAGCGCCAACTTTTGGACAAGATGACGCCATGGTTGCCAAACAAGCAACACCAGAAGTCCCGCCAATGTTGGTGTTAGATGCAGATGGAAACCCAGTTCCTTTGGTAGATCTACAAGGAAAATTTAGACCAGAAATGGGTGCATATGCGGGTAAATACGTTAAAAACGAATATTATAATGATGGCGAAGCACCAGAAAAATCTGTAGATGTAGAATTGGCCATTCAATTAAAAATAGAGAACAAAGCATTTAAGGTAGAAAAGTATGTGCACAGTTATCCAAACTGTTGGCGTACCGATAAGCCTATTTTATACTACCCGTTAGATTCTTGGTTTATTAAGGTAACCGACGTAAAAGAACGGATGCATGAATTAAACAAAACCATTAATTGGAAACCAGCATCAACAGGAACCGGTCGTTTTGGAAACTGGTTAAAAAATGCGAACGACTGGAATTTGTCTCGCTCTCGTTTTTGGGGAATTCCATTACCAATTTGGAGAACAGAAGATGGCAAAGAAGAAATTTTGATAGGCTCTGTAGAAGAATTGAAATTAGAAATGAAACGAGCTGTTGATGCAGGAGTTATGGAAGCAGATATTTTTGCTGATTTTGAAGTAGGCAATATGTCGGAAAAAAACTATGACACCATTGATTTGCATAAAAATGTTGTTGACACTATTGTATTGGTTTCTGCTTCAGGACAGCCTATGAAACGAGAAAGCGATTTGATTGATGTATGGTTTGACTCAGGGTCAATGCCCTATGCACAATGGCATTATCCGTTCGAAAACAAAGAATTGATTGACAACAAAGAAACCTATCCGGCTGATTTTATTGCCGAAGGTGTAGATCAAACAAGAGGATGGTTTTACACCTTACACGCCATCGGAACCATGGTTTTTGATTCTGTAGCCTATAAGAATGTGGTGTCAAACGGATTGGTATTAGATAAAAACGGGCAAAAAATGTCGAAACGTTTAGGAAACGCAACAGATCCTTTTGAAACGTTAAAAACATATGGAGCAGACGCCACACGTTGGTACATGATTAGCAATGCAAATCCGTGGGATAATTTAAAGTTTGATTTAGAGGGAATTGCAGAAGTTCGTAGAAAGTTTTTCGGAACTATTTACAATACCTATTCGTTCTTTACATTGTATGCAAACATTGATAATTTTACGTATGCAGAAGCAGATATTCCGTTGAAAGAACGCCCAGAAATTGACCGTTGGATATTGTCAGAACTAAACACACTGATCAAAAAAGTAGATGTTTTTTATGCCGAATATGAACCTACAAGAGCCACAAGAGCAATTTCTGATTTTGTACAAGAATCGTTAAGCAACTGGTACGTTCGTTTGAGCAGAAGACGTTTTTGGAAAGGAGATTATCAACAAGATAAAATTTCTGCATATCAAACACTATACACTTGTATGCTAACAGTTGCAAAATTAAGTGCACCAGTAGCCCCATTTTTTATGGACAGGTTATACAAAGATTTGATACAAGCAAGTCAAAAAGAAAAATTTGAAAGCGTACATCTGGCAGAATTTCCTTCGTTTAATGAAGCCGCTATAGATAAAGATTTAGAGCGTAAAATGAAAAATGCACAAACCATCTCTTCGTTGGGGTTGTCTTTAAGGGCTAAAGAAAAAATTAAAGTACGCCAACCTTTACAAAAAATCATGATTCCGGTGTTAGACGCTTCTCAAAAAGCAGCAATAGTAGCCGTTTCTGATTTAATAAAACAGGAAGTAAATGTAAAAGAAATAGAGCTGTTAGAAGATGCTTCAGGAATCTTAGTAAAACAAATAAAGCCCAATTTTAAAACGTTAGGCCCAAAATTTGGTAAAGACATGAGGTCGGTTTCCAGCGCAATACAAGGTTTTTCTCAAGAAGAAATCATTAAAATTGAAAAAGAAGGAAATCTTTTTGTTGAAATTGATGGAAAAAGTATAAATTTGGCAAGCTCAGATGTAGAAATTTCATCAAAAGATATAGAAGGTTGGCTAGTTGCCAATGCTGATGGGCTTACAGTTGCGTTAGATGTTACCATTACAGAAGAATTACGGAAAGAAGGAGTTGCTAGAGAATTGATCAATAGAATTCAAAATTTACGTAAAGATTCAGGTTTAGAAGTAACAGATAAAATTAAGTTGACCATTTTAAAGTATAAAAACTTACAAGCTTCTGTATTAGAAAATGAAACATATATAATGAGTGAGACATTGACCCAAGAATTGGTTTTTGTTGACGAATTAGACAATGGAATAGCCATTGAGTTTGATGCCATTGAAAGTAAAATAGAAATACATAAACTGTAAGAATTATGATCGAAAAGAAAATTAGATATTCTGATGAAGACTTACAAGAGTTCAAGGAAATCATATTAAAAAAAATAGCACGTGCTGAAGAAGATTTGACCCTGCTAGAGAGTTCCTACAAAAATGATGCAAATAACGGAACAGATGATACTTCTCCGTCATTTAAATCATTTGACGAAGGCTCTGAAACCATGAGTAAAGAAGCGAATGTGCAATTGGCAATTCGTCAAGAAAAATTTATCCGAGATTTAAAAAACGCATTGCTTCGTATTGAAAATAAAACCTACGGAGTGTGTAGAGTTTTAGGGAAGTTAATCCAAAAAGAGCGTTTAAAATTAGTGCCTCATGCAACCTTAAGCATCGAAGCAAAAAGAAAACAATAAATAAGAAAGCTTCCAATTCGGAGGCTTTTTTTAGCAATATATACATCACCCAGTTCTATGTCAAAAAAAAAACTTGCCATCTTTACAATTGTAATAGCGCTTCTAATAGATCAAATTAGCAAGATTTATATAAAAACGCATTTTACAATAGGAGAAGAGTTTACTGTTTTTTCGGATTGGTTTATCATTCATTTTACGGAAAATAACGGAATGGCTTGGGGTTTTGAATTTGGCGGAAAAGCAGGAAAATTATTTTTAACACTGTTTAGGTTGGTTGCCATTTCTGGAATTGTTTATTGGCTGCATAATACCATTAAAAGAAACGCATCAAAACCGGTTATTATAGCCATTTCTTTGATTCTTTCTGGCGCGGTTGGCAATATTGTCGACTCTGTTTTTTATGGGGTTATTTTTGATGCTTCTACCTACAAAGTAGCTACCTTGTTTTCCGAGAATCCTTATGGAGAAATCTTTTATGGAAAAGTTGTAGACATGTTGTATTTTCCGATGTGGGAAGGAATCTTGCCCAATTGGATTCCCTTTGTAGGCGGAGATCGTTTTACCTTTTTTAACGCTATTTTTAACGGGGCAGATTCTTTTATTACCATTGGCGTACTGTTGTTGTTTATTTTTAACAAACAAGCCTTTCCGAAAGAAGAAAACGGACCAACTACTTCAAACAATCTATAAGCGCTATTTCTTTTCTGAATACCGAGCATATAACAGCTGTTCTTTTTTAAATTTGATAAGGAAGCCTTGCCTCTAAAAAAAATGGTATTTTCGTAAGATGCCAACAGCCTTAGAAATTCAATTAAAAACCTTACCAAACTCTCCAGGTGTTTACCAATACTATGATAAAGAAGAGGTGCTTCTGTATGTTGGAAAAGCTAAAAATTTAAAAAAGAGAGTAGCTTCTTATTTTACAAAAACCCACGAACAAGGAAAAACGAGAGTTTTAGTACAAAAAATAGCTGCTGTAAAACACATTGTTGTAGAAACTGAAACCGATGCGCTACTGCTAGAAAACAACCTGATAAAAAAATACCAGCCAAGGTATAATATCATGCTAAAAGATGACAAAACCTACCCTTGGATTTGCATCAAAAAAGAACGTTTTCCTCGAGTTTTTTTGACTCGAAATGTATTAAAAGATGGCTCAGAATATTTTGGTCCCTATACTTCGGTAAGAACAGTGAAAGCATTGTTAGACTTAATCAAAGAGCTGTATCCTCTTAGAACATGCAAGTACGATTTAAGCGAAGCAAACATCAACAATGGCAAGTACAAAGTGTGTTTAGAATATCATTTAGGCAATTTTAAAGGCGCTTGTGAACGCATGCAAACCTTAGAGAATTATCAAATAGATATTGACGAAATCAGAAATATCATCAAAGGAAACTTCAAAGAATCTTTAGAAAAATTTAAAGAGCTAATGCTTCGATTTTCAACAAATATGGAATTTGAAGAGGCGCAAAAAATCAAGGAAAAAATAGATTTACTGGCTAATTACCAAGCAAAATCTACTGTGGTAAACCCGTCGATAAATAATGTAGATGTCTTTTCTATTGTTTCTGATGAAAGCTTCGGATATGTCAATTTTTTTAAAATTGCAAATGGCGCAATCATTCAGTCACATACCATTGAAATTAAGAAAAAACTAGAAGAAACAGACCAACAACTATTAACGCTTTCGATCATAGAAATTCGACAACGTTTTAATTCACAATCCAAAGAAATTTATACGCCTTTTTCTGTTGATTTAGGTGCAGAAATAAAAGTGACCGTACCAAAATTAGGAGATAAAAAACGAATTGTAGCATTGTCTGAAAGAAACGCAAGGTACTTTAGGCAAGATCGTTTTAAGCAATTAAAAATTATAGATCCAGACAGGCATGTAAAACGAATTATGGCACAACTAAAAAAAGATTTGCGTTTACAAGAAGAGCCTAGACATATTGAATGTTTTGACAATTCAAACATTCAAGGAACACATCCTGTTGCTGCTTGTGTTGTTTTTAAAGATGGGAAACCTAGTAAAAAAGAATACCGGCATTATAACATTAAAACAGTTGTGGGGCCAGATGACTTTGCCTCTATGGAAGAGGTGGTTTTTAGAAGGTATAAAAGGCTATTGGCAGAAAATGAACCATTGCCTCAATTGATTATTGTTGATGGCGGAAAAGGGCAATTGTCATCAGCATTAAAAAGTTTAGACTTGTTGGGTTTACGAGGAAAAATTGCCATTATCGGAATTGCAAAAAGGCTTGAAGAAATTTATTACCCAGGAGATTCCATTCCGATGTATTTAGACAAGAAATCTGAAAGTTTAAAAGTCATTCAATTTTTAAGAAATGAAGCACACAGATTCGGAATTACATTGCATAGAAACAAGCGAAGTAAAACGGCTATTCAATCAGAGTTAGAGCAAATTCCTGCCATTGGAAAACAAACAATTACCACATTGTTGCGAAGATTTAAATCGGCAAAAAGAGTAAAAAATGCTACATTTGAAGAACTAAAAGCTGAAATAGGAAGTTCGAGAGCTCAAAAAATAGTGGACTATTTTAATATTTCAAGATCATGATGAAAAAATTGCTATTTTTTTTACTGTTGTCATCTGTTACCTTGTTTGCGCAAATCAAGCAACCTAAAGTTGGGCTTGTTTTAAGTGGAGGTGGCGCAAAAGGCTTTGCGCATATTGGAGTTTTAAAAGCAATAGACAGCGCAGGAATTCAAGTAGATTATATTGGTGGCACAAGCATGGGTGCAATTATTGGCGGCTTATATGCCGCTGGATACAATGCTAATCAGATTGAAAAAATCATGTTAGATACAGATTTTTTCAAGGTGTTGAAAGATGTCAACCCGAGAAGATCTAAAGCTTTTTTTGACAAAGAGTACGGAGAAAAAAACACCCTTGTATTGCCTGTTTATGAAGGGGAAATAGGGCTTCCGAAAGGAGTTTCTAAAGGGCAAAATGTATTGAATTATTTGACCTATTTATTGTCTTCAGTAGATACGATACGTGATTTCTCAAAATTACCAATTCCGTTTTTTTGCATTGCAACAGATGTAGAAACGGGAGCGCAAGTAAAGTTAACCAAAGGGTATTTGCCTTTAGCGTTAAGAGCAAGTAGTTCTTTTCCAACCATTTTAACTCCTGTAGAAGCTGAGGGCAAGTTATTAATTGATGGAGGAATTGCAAATAATTTTCCAATAGATGAGATGAAAAAAACAGGGGCTGATATTATTATCGGTGTAGATGTACAGGGAAAGTTATTTAAAAAAGAAAAAATAAAATCTGTTTTAGATGTGTTAAGCCAGATTACAAGTTATCAGATGTATCAGAAAAGCCCTGCTCAAATTGCAGATACAGATGTATATATACATCCAGATATTTCTATGTACTCGGTGGTTTCTTTTGATAAGGCGAGCCAAATAGTAGAAAAAGGAAAGGAAGCTAGTCTTCCGTTTTTGGCAATTTTTGATAGCATTTCAGCCTTACAAATTCAAAAGAAAAAACACCTCAAAAAAAACACCGAACTGTCAAGGTTTTTAGTGAATGAGATTGAGGTTAAAGGCGGAAAAAACTATACAAAAACGTATGTTTTGGGAGTCCTTAAGTTGCGTGTAGGCGATTCGATTTCTTATGAAGAAATGTCAAAGAAGATGAATTATTTAACATCAACAGGTAGTTTTCAACGAGTAGATTTTATATTCGAGAAGAATGCTACTGGAAGAAAGCTAGTCATAACAACGAGAGAGAGTGATGAAAAAGCAGAGTTAAGGTTGGGGGTGCATTATGATTTGGTTTATAAATCTGCATTGTTGATCAACTACAATCATAAAAATATATTGCTTAAAAATGATGTATTGTCTGTTGATTTAATTATAGGAGATAAGCCAAGATATAATTTGAATTATTTTATAGACAATGGGTTTTATTACAGCTTCGGATTTAGTTCTAGATACAATAGATTTGGGGCAGGAATTTCTTTTAATGAAGAGGGAATTAATGAATTGGATTTAAACTATGTAGATTTTACAAACTCAATTCATATTCAAACAACTTTTGATCGAAAATTTGCTTTTGGTATAGGGCTTGAGCACAAAAAAATTGTGGCAAAAACCAATACTATTTCTACCGGTTCTGAAGATCCCTTTTTCTTTGATAAAAGTGATTATATAAACGGAATTTCTTACCTGAAGCTAGACACCTATGATCACAAATATTTTCCCAAAAAAGGAGTGCAAATTGATGCGAATTTTAGGTGGTATTTGTGGTCGTCGAATTACAACAAAAATTTTGTTCAATTTTCTCAAATATCAGGAAAAATAGGCGTTGTAAAAACAGTTTTTGAAAACTTTACGATGGAATATATCTCTGAAGCAGGCTTTACTTTAGGTATGGTTGGAGCTAAATATTTTGATTTTCATTTAGGAGGGTACAATCAAAATTTAATCAACACTTTTGTTTCTTTTTATGGATATGATATTGGGGCGCTCTCAGAACAATCATTTGTAAAATCGACATTTTATTTTAGATACCAAGTTTTTAGAAATCAGTATGTCAGTTTTTTAGGGAATTACGCCAGGGTAAAAGAGAGTGTGCTTAAAAATGGAGTTCTTTTTGACGACACCAAATCAGGGTATGCCCTTGGGTATAGTGTTAATACGCTTATAGGACCAATTGAGTTAAAGCACTCATGGTCTCCAGACACTAAAAACCATTATTGGTATTTTAATTTAGGTTTTTGGTTTTAATTTTGTGAAACCATATTCCATAAAAAACCCGCTCCAATAGGTATCGGAGCGGGTTTTTATTTCGATATTCGAATTGCCTTACTTACTTTTTTTATAAAATCGATATTGTAAGTATTGGTAAGCATCTCTAGGTAAAATATGAATCCACTTTTTGTATTTTAAAAACCATCTGAAACGAACAGATGTCACCCCTTCTTTTAGATAGGATGCTACAAAAGGATGTACGTTTAAGGTAATCTCTTTGTAGTTTTTATTACTAGAAATTATTCGTTCTAGCTCATTTTCAATTTGATCTATTAAAACAATAGGAGCTTCAACTTCTCCATTTTTATTGGGGTTGGGCTCTCTAGTTTTAATAGTTAGCTCAGGGCGAACCCTTTGTCTAGTAATTTGTATCAAACCGAATTTACTTGGAGGTAAAATTTTGTGTTTTGTTCTGTCAAGAGACATTTCATCTTTCAAGAATTGAAAAAGTTTGTTTCTGTTTTCTGAACTTTGCATGTCAATAAAATCGACCACAATAATTCCTCCCATATCTCTTAATTGTAATTGTCTGGCAACTTCTTTTGCCGCAATTAAATTAACTTCCAATGCTGTATCTTCTTGAGAATTGGCTTTGTTAGATCTATTACCGCTATTAACGTCTATTACATGCAATGCTTCGGTATGTTCAATAACCAAATAAGCACCTTTACTCATGGAAACTGTTTTTCCAAAAGAAGCTTTGATTTGGCGTTCTATACCAAACTTCTCAAAAACAGGTGTTTTTGTGTCATGCAATTTTACAATATTTACCTTTTCAGGATAAATTTCTTGTAAATAATCTTTAATCTCTGTGTAAAGAGATTTGTCGTTGGTAATAATGTTTGTAAAAGAATCATTCATTACATCTCTTAAAATAGAAGATGCTCTGTTTAGTTCGCTCAATATTTTTGTTGGTGTATTTGTGTTCGCAATGCTTTTACACATTGTTTTCCAACGGTCTAAAGAGTTTTGTAAATCTCGATCTAATTCTGCTACTTTTTTACCTTGAGCAACTGTTCTTAGTATCACGCCAAACCCTTTTGGCTTGATGCTTTGAGCAAGTCTTTTGAGGCGTTCTTTTTCTTTCGAATCTTCTATTTTTTGTGAAACGGAAACTCTGTTAGAAAAAGGAACTAAGACCAAAAACCGGCCGGCTATTGAAAGCTCTGAGCTGATACGAGGTCCTTTTGTAGAAATAGGCTCTTTTACAATTTGCACTAATAAGTTTTGTCCTGTTTTTAAAACATCATTAATGCTGCCGCCTTTGTTAATATCGTTTTCAAAGCGGAAATTTTTTAAAGTGAATTCTTTGTATTTACCTGTGCTTACTTTCTTAAGGAATGTGTTTAAAGATTGCACTTGTGCACCTAAATCATGATAATGTAAAAAACCATCTTTTGGATAGCCAACATTTACAAAAGCTGCATTTAAGCCAGACAATACTTTTCCTATTTTAGCAATAAAAATATCGCCAACAGAAAATTTATTATCATTTGTCTCTTTATTTAATTCAATAAGTTTACCATCTCTTAGTAAGGCAAAATCAATATCAGAAGAACTGGAACGAATAATCAATTCTGTTTTCATTCTGAATTTGGTTTTATACTACACAGAATTGTGTAGATGGTTAAAATAATGTTACAGGGTTTTTGCCTGTATGAAGTGTTTAAACTTCTTGTCAATGAACATTTTTAGTTTGCTAAGCAAAGCTAAGAAAAAGTAAGTTATAACTTACTTTTTCTTATGTCTGTTTGCTCTCGCTCTTTTTTTACGTTTGTGTGTAGAGATTTTAGCTCTCTTTCTTTTTTTACCACTTGGCATAATTTAACTTGTTTTAAAAACCTAAAAAAGGTTTTGATGAATACTGTTATTACTTTACTAATACGTTACTTTTTACCCCTTCGGTAAAAGTTTTAGCTGGTTTAAAAGCAGGGATATTATGTGCAGGAATTTTGATAGTGGTATTTTTAGAAATATTTCTACCTGTTTTTTCTGCTCTAGTTTTGATGATAAAACTACCAAAACCTCTTAAGTATACATTGTCTCCATTTTCTAATGCATCCTTAACTTCACTCATAAATGCTTCAACTGTTGCTAAAACATCTGCCTTTTCAATTCCAGATTTATCTGAAATTTTCGATACGATATCTGCTTTTGTCATGTTATATATTTAACTGTTTATCTTTATAAATTGCGGCTGCAAAGATATGATAATTAATCTATTCCAAAAAATGAATTGCTTAAAATTATGTGAATAATATGATGTACTATTGCAGTAAGTTTTTAAAAATGAAATTTTCTAATAGATTAATTGACTGGTATTTACAAAATAATCGTGATTTGCCTTGGCGAAAAACGAAAAACCCCTATTTTATTTGGCTGTCAGAAATCATGTTGCAACAAACACGCGTTAACCAAGGATTGTCTTACTACCTAAGGTTTACAGAAGAGTTTCCAACGGTTTTTGGCCTTGCAAATGCAGCAGAATCAGAGGTGTTAAAGCTCTGGCAGGGATTAGGATATTACTCTCGTGCTAGAAATTTACACCATTCTGCAAAATACATTGCAAACGAACTACAAGGTGTTTTTCCAACGACCTATGATGAGATTAAAAAACTAAAAGGAGTGGGAGATTATACAGCTTCTGCCATTTCATCTATTTGTTTTGATTTACCAGAAGCAGTTGTTGATGGGAATGTGTACAGAGTTTTAGCGCGTTATTTTGGTATTGACACGCCTATAAATTCATCAAAAGGAGTCAAAGAATTTAAAGAACTGGCGCAAACATTAATTGATGTAAAAAAACCAGGAACGCACAATCAAGCAATAATGGATTTTGGAGCCTTGCATTGCAAACCTCAAAACCCATTATGTGCCACTTGCCCGTTGAATGAAAGTTGTGTTGCGTTAGAGAAAGTACAGATTAAGAAATTGCCGGTAAAAGAAAAGAAGATCAAGGTTCGGAAACGTTATTTTAATTACTTAGTAATCCTTACAGACCGTAAAGAAACCGTTTTAAACGAACGCAAAGGAAAAGGAATTTGGCAAGGACTGTATGAATTTCCGGTGCTAGAATCAGAGAAAAGTATTGATGAAACAGCGCTTGTTGTTTCTGAAAAATTCAACCAATTACCGTTAAAAAAATATCAAATATCGCTCTTTAATGAAAAGGAAATTGTTCATAAACTTTCGCATCAGCACTTGTATACAAAATTTTGGATTGTAACAGTGGCTAGTTTAGAACAATCAATGATTTCATGGTCGGCAGTAAATAAGTATCCTGTTCCTGTTTTAATTGCAAACTTTTTAAAAGACTTCAATCCGTCACATTGATATTTTTAGTACATTTGATTGTTGAATAACGATTGTTGATTATGGCAGGAACACTAAATAAAGTAATGCTCATTGGGCATTTGGGAGACGAAGTAAAAATGCACTATTTTGATGGAGGAAACTCTATTGGAAGGTTTCCAATTGCCACCAATGAAAGCTATACCAACAAACAAACAGGAGCAAAAGTTACAAATACAGAATGGCATAACGTTGTTGTTCGGAATAAACTAGCTGAAATTTGCGAAAAATATTTAAGCAAAGGCGATAAAGTATATTGCGAAGGAAGGATTAAAACCAGACAGTGGGAGCAAGAGGGGCAGAAAAGATACACCACAGAAATTCATGTTGTTGACATGACTTTCTTGTCTACTAAAAAAAATTCAGAAAGCGGACCTCCAGTAGCAGACAAACAAAAGAATGTTGGTGCAGATAGCCCTGTAGATGAAAATGATGACTTACCATTTTAGCAATTAAAATTTTAAAATTTGGATCCAGATCCCGCGAGTACCACCTTTTTATTTGCCGCCAGCTTTAATTTGCTGATTACGATTAACGGTATCATATTAATTTTTTTATTGATATGTTCTGCATTGATTTCTGGAACAGAAGTCGCTTTTTTTTCGCTGTCACAAACAATATTAGACGAGCAGTCGGAAAAGACAAAAGGGAAAAGCGTAGTTGTAAAATTGTTACAACAACCCAAAAAATTATTAGCTACTATTTTAATTACAAATAACTTTATCAATATCTTAATTGTATTGTTGTTTGCCTCTTTAGGAGAGTTTGTCTTTGAAGGTAAAGATGTAAGTATTGATTGGGGGATTATTTCAATCTCAACCCATATTGTTAAATTTAGTATTGAAGTTGTTTTAGTAACGTTCTTAATTTTACTTTTTGGAGAAGTGTTGCCCAAAGTATATGCCACAAGAAATTCGTTGCAATTTTCTAAGTTGATGGCAAAGCCAATAGCTGTTTTAAGTACATTATTAACTCCGTTGAGTTTGCCTTTAACTCGTTTAACAGGCGTTGTAGAAAAAAGACTTGGAGGGAAAACAAATCGGTTTTCTGTAGAAAAACTATCGCAAGCATTAGAGTTAACTTCTGATGATGGAACCACAAAAGATGAACAAAAAATATTAGAAGGAATTGTTAGTTTTGGGAATACGGAAACGGTACAAATCATGAAACCTCGAATAGATATTTTTGCAATTTCTGATGAGGAATCGTATAAAAATGTATTGGCACAAATCATTAAAAAGGGCTATTCTAGAAACCCGGTCTACCATGAATCTATTGATACCATTGTGGGAGTTTTATACGCCAAAGATTTATTGGCGCATTTAAACAAAGCCGATTTTAAATGGCAAAAGTTACTAAGAGCGCCCTTCTTTGTACCAGAAAACAAAAAATTAGACGACTTGTTAAGTGAGTTTCAAGAGAAAAAAAATCACTTGGCAATTGTAGTTGATGAATATGGAGGAACCAGCGGAATAGTAACCTTAGAAGATGTTATTGAAGAAATTGTTGGAGACATCAGTGATGAGTTTGATGATGAAGATTTGTCGTATTCAAAATTAGATAAAAACAATTATGTTTTTGATGGCAAAACAACCATTAAAGATTTTTGTAAAGTATTGGATGTAGAAGACGAAGCTATTTTTGAAGAAGAAAAAGGAGCGTCAGAAACCTTGGCAGGATTCATTTTAGAGGTTTCAGGAAAATTCCCTAAAAAAGGAGAGAAAATAAACTTTGCCGACTATACGTTTACAGTAGAGGCGTTAGATAGAAAACGTATTAAACAAGTAAAAGCAACTCGAAAAAATGCGTAATTGGATATTTCTACTTATTCTTGGGGGCACGCTCATTTCATGCAAAGAAGAGGTGTTGCCAAAGCCAAAAGCATATTTAAACTTATCGTACCCCACAGCAAGCTATCAAAAGACAAAAGCAGACAAGCCTTATGCTTTTGAAGCCTCTACACACGCAGTGCTGGTAGAACAAGCTAATTATTGGATGGAAATTAATTACCCCAATTTAAAAGCATCTATAAAGATTACGTACAGGCCGGTAAAAAACAACCTAAAAGAACTGCTTATAGAATCTGAAAAATTGGTTTTTAAGCACACTGTAAAAGCAGAACAAATAGAAACGCAAGATTTTTCAGATGTTGAAAAAAGAGTTTTTGGAACGCTGCATGAAATTTATGGAAATGCAGCTTCGCAAATTCAATTTCACCTGACAGATAGTACCGCTCATTTTGTAAAAGGAGCTTTGTATTTTTATACCAAACCCAATTACGATTCTATTTTACCGGCAGTACACTATATCAAAAAAGACATTGTCCGATTGATGGAAACCTTAGAGTGGAGCGATTAAAGCTTCTAGGCTTTTTTAGCATCGCAGGCTTTTTTACAAGCCGCTTTGTCTTTACCGTCACATTTTTTTGTACATGACTTCTTGTCTTTGTTAGTGCAGTCTTCTTTTTTACATTCCGCTTTTTTGGCATCACAGGCTTTTTTACAAGCATCTTTGTCTTTACCGTCACATTTTTCAGTACATGACTTCTTGTCTTTGCTACAGCTTGCTTTTTTAGCATCACAGGCTTTTTTACAAGCAGCTTTATCTTTACCGTCGCACTTTTTTGTACAAGCTTCTTTATCTTTGTTAGCGCAGCATTCTTTTTTACAATCTGCTTTGCAAGCGGTTGCTTTTTTAGTGGTTTCAGTAGCTTTGTATAAGTCTCCACCTGCAATTCCTTCTACAAAAGCAATGATCTCTGTTTTAGAAATTTTGTCAGCATCAAATTCTACGAGCGCTAGGCTGTCTTTAAAAACAACTTTTGCAGAAGCGATGCCTTCTTTTTAGACAATTTAGATTGAATTGTTTTTGCACAGCCAATTTCACAAGTCATTCCAGAAATGGCAAGTGTTACTTTTTGAGTGTTTACAGCAGCACTTTCTTTTTTAACATCGATTTTTGTAGATGTGTTTTTACAAGCGGTTAAGGCAATTGAAGCTATTATAAATAGGCCTATAATTTTTTGAAATTTCATAATTGGTTTAAATGATAGATTAATAACGCAAACTTATCAAAAAAATGATTAAAAACCATATAATTATACGATTTTTGTGCTGCTGTTTGCACAAAAACCTATGAATAATCAACAACAAAAATGGGGATACCTATTAGTGCTTTCTCTTATTTGGGGAAGTTCTTTTATTTTAATGAAAAAAGCATTGATTGGTTTAACACCAATTCAATTAGGAGCTCTTCGGATGTTAATTACGGCTGTGTTTTTATTATTGATGGGATTTAAAAGTCTACAACAAATCAAAAAAAGACATTGGAAATACATTGCAATAACGGCTGCTTTGGGCACCTTTTTTCCTGCTTTTCTCTTTGCTTTTTCGATTGTGAAAATAGATAGTTCTATCGCGTCTATTTTAAATTCATTTACTCCGTTTAACACCTTTATTTTTGGGGCGCTTGTTTTTGGTTTTAGATTTAACAGAAAGCAATTGACAGGTATTTTGGTGGGATTGATCGGTACCGTGATTTTAATTTTAAAAGGCGCAGCATTAAATCCTACTCAGAATTATTGGTATGCGATTTTAATTTTAATAGCCTCTGTTGGGTATGCATTTAATGTGAATATTGTAAAGAAATATTTATCAGATGTAAGCGCCTTGGCAATTACTACGGGAAACTTTTTATTATTGATTATTCCAGCGTTTTTAGTGCTCGCTTTTTCGGGCTTTTTTAGCTCTTTTGAAATCAATACTACAACCACTTCTGCTTTAGGTTATGTTGTCGTTTTATCTGTAGTTGGTACAGGAATAGCAAAAGTATTGTTTAATAAATTGGTACACATTTCTACACCTGTTTTTTCATCATCGGTAACGTATTTAATTCCTATTGTTGCGGTACTATGGGGTAGTATAGATGGAGAAAAATTAAGTGCAATTCAATTATTAGCCGCCGGTGTTATTTTGGCTGGCGTGTATTTGGTCAATAAAAAGAAATGAGGTCATATCGTTTTAATATTTCCAAGACCTGCAAGGTTTTCAAAACCTTGTAGGTCTGAAAATGCCTTTGCTACACCACTAAAAAAAGAGCCAAAACAGAAATGTCTTGACTCTTTTAATTCTTTTATTCTGTTTCTAAAAACTATTCAAAATCTTTGTCAGAAACCCCTTCGTTAATTTTAACTTCTGTTAGAATAAAGTCCATTTTCATTGGCCCCATTGATAGGGTCATTTTATGAGGAAACTGTATTCCATTTACCTCTTTGTAGTCAGAAAACTCAGTAGGTGTTTTTACTGTTTTTCCGCCTACTTCTGAAGTGACAACTTCTTTTATTTTTAACCCAGATGCTACATCGTAAAAAATCTCTGTGTCGTCCAACACAACTACATACGCGTTTTTGCCTTCAAGGTTTTCTATTCTGTCTAATTTTCCAGTTTTGAATTTGCTGTCTTTAAAAACAGAGGTTCTTGCTGTTGCTTTTGCGAGTTCTTTAGCGGTCATCTCTTTGTGTTGACCTTGCCCTTCAGTGTATCCCGTTTTTCCATTAAAAACTTGTTTTGAGAGCACTTGTCCCATTCCAGAAATCACCATTGATGATTTGTTTGGGGCAGCCATTTTAGTTGTTAAGTTTAATGCCATTCCTTGTACTGTTGCATTAGAACTCATCAATAGTGTTTTTACGGCAGCCACCTTATCTTTTCCTCCAATAGCCTCAAAATAGGAGTTTATTACAGCTTCAGAAGTTAAGCCCTTAGGAATTGGCATGTTCATTTCGGGTTTATCCGTTGGGTTTCCTTCTTTGTCAAAATAATTGATGTTGTAGTTCAACTTTTCTAGGTTTTTTAATACTTCAGATCCTTTTCCTGTAATAATGATCCGAGCTTTATTTCCTTTAAAGTACTTGTGTGCGGCATTTTGAGCTTCTTCTATAGTTACCGCATTGATGTTTGCTAAGTAGTTTTCGTAAAAATCTTTTGGCAAGTTATACCGCGCAATATTTAATGCATAACGAGCCGCAGTAGTTGGTTTTTGAACATTCATGACAAAAGAACCAATGTAGGCTGCTTTTGCATTTTTCAACTCCTCTGCAGTTACTTTTTGGAAACGTATTTTGTTGATTTCTTTTTGAATTTCTACCACAGCGCTATCCGTTACCATATTTCGTACACTTGCCGTTGCTCTAAACGTTCCTGCATATTTGCTTTGACGAACACTAGAGTACGACCCATAGGTATACGCTTTGTCTTCACGTAAGTTCATAAATAAACGAGCGGTACCACCACCACCAAGAATTTTATTGGCCAATAAAGCAGCGTATAGATCTTCATCGCCTAACTTTAGGTTGATATTATTTACCACTGTAATTTCAGACTGTACGGCATTTGACATGTTGATAAAATCAATTTCTGTATGAGGTGCGTTTTTAGTTTCTGGAAGTGTGTATGCAGGAATCGTTCCTTTAGTCCAGTCTCCAAACAATTGTTTTACCTCTTTTTTGATTTTTTTAGTATCAATATCTCCAACAATAATCAAATAGCTGTTATTGGGTTTGTAGTAGGTGTTAAAATTGTCTTTTACATCTTGTAGGCTAATGTTTTTAAGACTTTTCTTAGAAGTGAACTCTCCATAAGGGTGGTTTTTTCCATAGATTAACACATCTTCAACACGCCTTGCAATATCGGTTACACTTTTTTCTCCAGATTTTAAATTGTCTAACGTTACTTTTATTTCTTTGTCAAATTCTTCTTGTGTGAATTGAGAATTTTTAACGCCATCAGACATTAAAGATAAAATTTCTGAAAAGTATTTCTTTAAAGAACTTGCACTGGCACCAGAGCTATAAAAAGATACTCGAGCACCAAGGTAATCTACTTTTTCATTAAAATCATCTTTGGTAATACTAGGCGTTCCTCTGCCTAGTAAACTTCCCATGATACTAGATAACCCGGCTTTGTTTCCTTCGCTATATGGTTTATTATCTATGGTTAAGCTTGCTGAAGCTCTTGGTAGTTTATGATTTTCTACAATAATTACATGCAACCCATTTTTTAATGTAAATGTGGTGGCATCGCCTAGTTTTACTCTAGGCGCAGGTCCTGGCGTTGGTTGTATACTTCTGTCTATTTGTGCAGTCGCAGAAAAAGACAATGTTAAAACCGCTATAATTGATAAAATTTTATTTTTCATAATATATTAATGTCTTTTGTGAATTATTTTTTCTTAGGTAAATATTCCAAACGTAATCGTTGATTTGTATTCAAGTACTTTTTAGCTACAGCTCTAATTTCTTCACGAGTAATAGAACGATAAATATCAATTTCTGTATTGATTAAGTTGCTGTCTCCATATAGCACATTAAAACGCGCCAAAGAATTGGCAATGCCAGTAACATTTGAGTTTGAGTTTACAAATTGGTTTTCAAACTTGTTTTGTAGTTTTTGATAGGCTTTTTCAGAAATCAATTCTGTTTGTATTTTTACAATTTCTTCGTCAATTTCTTTAACCAAACTGCTCAAGGTGTTTTCTCCTTGTGGCAAGCCATATAAAATATACATTCCGTAATCTTCTTGTGCTAAGTTGATGGCGCCTACTTGCAGTGCCATTTTCTTTTGATCTACTATTTTTTTGTACAATTTAGAGCTTTTTCCATCGCTCAAATAAGTAGAAACCATGTCTAAAACTCGAGAATCTCTTGTTTTAAAAGAAGGCGTTCTGTAGGCAATCATTATTGCAGGAATTTGAATATTTGCATCGTATGCCTTTGCGTCGATTTGTTTGGTAATAGGATCTTCTTTGATAACAGCTCTTTGAATAGCTGCTCCTCTTGGAATTGGGCCAAAGTAATCTTGAATCATTTTTTTAGTCTCCGCAATATCAATATCACCAGCAACTACTAAGGTTGCATTGTTAGGAACATAGAATTTTTTATTGAAAGCTCTAAACTCTTCCAATGTGGCATCGTCTAAATGTTTCATTTCGCCAATAGTTGTTCCTTTGTATGGGTGTTTTGTAAATAAATGTTTTTTCACATTGGCTAAAAAACCTCCGTAAGGAGCATTGTCTACACGCATTCTTTTTTCTTCTTTTACAACTTCATTCTGGGTGTCTACACCTCCTTGATCAATTACAGGATGCAATAAGCGTTCAGATTCCATCCACAAGCCTAATTGTAAATTGTTAGAAGGGAACGTTTCGTAATAATAGGTTCTATCATCCGTAGTATTGGCATTGTTATTACCGCCATTTGAGGAAACGATTTTAAACCATGCTCCTTTTTTGATGTTTTTAGTGCCTTCAAAAAGCAAGTGTTCAAAGAAGTGTGCCATTCCAGTTCTATCTGGTTGTTCGTCTTTTGCGCCTACATGGTACATCACAGAAGTGGTTACCACAGGAGCAGAATTATCTTGATGCAATATAATATGCATTCCGTTTTTTAAAGTGTACTCTTCAAATTCTACTTGTTGGGCCTGACTTGCAGTCAAGATAAACAGAAAAGAAGCAAGAGTTAATAGATCTTTTTTCATTGATTTTTAATTTAGTGATTAATAAGTATTTTTTAATTTGACGTTTGCACGGGGGAAGTGTTACAAAGTTATAGAATAAATGGAAATTAACTAGAAAAATTGTAATATTCTTTGACTGGATTAATAAGTTGGTAAAGATAAAGTTAAGTCTGTAAAATTCGCAATTATTTACTATTGTGGTATTGCAAATAAAATGTATATTTGCACCCGCATTGCTGAAAAGTGATGCTTAATAGTAAAAGCTAAATATAAAACAAACGTATGTACGCAATTGTAGAGATAGCAGGGCAACAGTTTAAAGTAGCAAAAGACCAAAAAGTTTACGTTCACCGTTTACAAGGAGAAGAAGGATCAAAAATTACTTTTGATAATGTTCTTTTAGTTGAAGACAAAGGAGCAGTAACTATTGGCGCCCCAGCTATAAAAGGAGCCGCAGTAACGGCCAAGATTTTAGGTCACCTAAAAGGTGATAAAGTAATCGTTTTTAAGAAAAAACGTAGAAAAGGTTACAAAAAGAAAAATGGACACAGACAGTATTTAAGCGAAATTCAAATCGAATCTATCGCTGCTTCTGGTGCAAAGAAAACAGCTAAAAAAGCTGCTCCTAAAAAGGAAGCTGCTCCAAAAGCTGAAGTAAAAGAAGCAGTTGCTTCTGTAGATGTAAGCACAATGACAGTTGCTGAATTAAAAGCATTGGCTAAAGAAAAAGGTATCAAAGGATACACTTCTTTAAAGAAAGCTGAATTAATTGAAGCATTAACTAAATAAAATTTCAATTTTAAAACCATAACATCATGGCACATAAAAAAGGAGTAGGTAGTTCGAAGAATGGTAGAGAATCAGAATCGAAACGTCTAGGAGTAAAAATATTTGGAGGTCAAGCTGCAATTGCAGGAAACATTATTGTTCGCCAAAGAGGAACCACACACAATCCAGGAGAGAATGTATATATGGGGAAAGACCATACATTACACGCTAGAGTAGATGGTGTTGTACAATTTGTAAAGAAAAGAGACAATAAATCATATGTTTCTGTTGAGCCTTTTGAGGTTTAATAAGAATAAGATGAAAATATAAAACTCTCAAGCCTTATTCGGTTTGGGAGTTTTTTTATGCGCTTGTTTTAAAAAAAGGAGTGCAATTAAATTTTTTACTTTAGAGGATGTCGATTTAGCTGTTTCAAAAATCGATAAATAATTCAATATATTTGTTCAAAATTTATAATCGAAATGGAGGTGATGAAAAAGAATTCAGCGATTGATGTGGTTATTACCTGGGTTGATGGAAGTGAACCCAAGCATAAGCAAAAAATAGAAAAATTTCTAAACACTTCAAAACAGCATAGAGTGTCTGGTGCTCATACAACTCGTTTCGAATCTGTAAACGAAATAAAATATTGTGTGCTATCTATTTTAAAATTCGCACCTTTTGTTAGAAAGATATTTATTGTTACTGATGGTCAAAACCCTAAACTAGATAAAGATATAAAAACGTTATTTCCTAATCGGTTAAAAGATGTTCAGATCATCGACCATAAAGAAATTTTTGAAGGCTATGAAGAATTTTTACCAACCTTTAATAGTTTGTCTATCGAAACGTTTATGTGGAGAATTAAAGGCTTGGCAGATAACTTTGTTTACTTTAACGATGATCTTTTTCTTGTAAGAACAATTTGCCCTGAAGACTGGTTTAGAAACGGAAGCCCGGTTATGAGAGGTCAATGGAAATCTCGACCTTCAATTTTATTGTTGAGAAAAAGGTTACTGAATCAAATTAAAAAAGGAATTTTTCAAATTAAGGAACCGAATCTACACCCAGTATTTAAAATTTCTCAATATTGGATTGCTGAAATTTTAGGATTTAAAAAAAAATATTTCAGAACAGCCCATACTCCTAATCCTCTGAATAAATTACGTTTAGAACAGTTTTTTAAGGAGCATAAAAATATTTTTATAAAAAACGCATCCTATAGGCTTAGGCATTACAGCCAATACAATACCGTAGCTCTTGCAAATCATATCGAAATATCTAATAACAATAGTTGTTTTGAAACGACACAAGAAGTGTATTTAAAACCTGTGAACAAAGGGCCAGGATATATAACAAAAAAGCTGGCTAAATGGAAAAAGAATAAAGAGATTAAATTTATGTGTGTTCAAAGCTTAGATATGGCCACTAAGAAAGATCGTGAAAGAATATTGCAATGGCTTGAGAACAATTTAAAGAGCAATAATGAATAGGTTCTATCGCTAATTTGTGTGTTTTGATGAAGAGTTATTTCTTATTAAAATAAACGGAAGATTCAGAAGAATAAAAAGGTAAGTAATTGGTCTTAAACAAAGGGTTTCTTTGGGATGGAAACGTTTTGTTGAATAAGAAAAAAACGCTACATTAGCATTCTTCTTTGCTTTAAAAAGTAGTTAATTTATTAACAAAACGGATAAAAAAACCTGTCTGTATGTAATTGTAGAGATTGCCCGGTAGCAGTTTAAAGTTGTAAAAGACCAAAAATCAGATTAGTGTTTACAATGATTTTTTAACAATGAAACAATGGAAATAGATTTTGTAGTTACTTGGGTTGATATGGATGACCCTACATGGAAAGACGAATTCTCTCAATATTCTGGGAAAATTGATAATACCGTTAATGAGTTGTCAGAAGCCCGTTTTCGAGATAACGGATTGTTAAAATATTGGTTTCGTGGTGTTGAAAAGTTTGCTCCATGGGTTCGAAAAATTCATTTTGTAACGTCGGGGCAAAAACCAACATGGCTCAATGCGAATCATCCCAAGCTAAACTTTGTAAGTCACAAAGATTATATTCCCGAGCAATATCTTCCTGTTTTTAATTCCAATTTGATTGAAATCTATATGCATAAGATTCCGAATTTGTCGGAACAATTTGTGTACTTCAACGATGATTTTTTTATTACAAATCACCTCTCTCCTAAACGATTTTTTGAAGGTGGACTCCCAAAAGATATTGCTGCCTTTCGTACAAACACAGGCTTGTCTCAGTTCGAAAAAATGCTGAAAAACAATATACGACTCATCAACAAACATTTTGATAAAAAAGAGGTTTTTAAAAAAGATTCATGGAAATGGCTTGACCCATCTTATGGAAAAAGAGCAAGGCTGAATCATTTACTCAAGTATTATAACAAATTCATCACTTTACGCACCCCTCATAATGCGCAACCGTTTTTGAAAAGTACTTTTGAAGATGTTTGGAAGCATTGTGAAAAAGAATTGAAAGAGATGTCTACCCATAGGTTTCGTAGCAGTAAAGATTACACTCCAGAATTATTTAAAACGTGGCAAATTTGCAGTTCAAATTTTATTCCTTACAATACGTATCAGGATACAAAAATGTTTCCACTGATGATTAAGTCAAAAAAAGCCATCAAAGCCGTGCGAGAGCAATCCTATTCTTTGGTTTGCTTAAATGACAATGTACATATTAGAAACTATGAACAAACGCACGAAAATCTAAAAAAATCATTTGAAATTATCTTGCCAGAAAAGTCCAATTTTGAGTTGTAAAATAGAACTCTCAAGCAACTATTATTTTTCAAATTTCGCTTTAATAGGATACATTTTTTCTAAAAATGGCTGAATATGTTTTCTGTCATTATCAGTAGCGTGTTCTGTATCGTTTAAGCAAAAAAGAGCAGGGTTGTATTTAGTAATGACCCTTTGATAATCTGTTTTATGTACTCTTATTTGGCAAGATTCTTTACGGCTTACATATGTCAATTTCCCTCTTTTTTTTGCGATAGCATAATAACTAAAGAGTATCCGTTGAATATCTGTTTTGTCCCTGAAACGGTTTAAAAAAGTAGCTTCTAATTCTTCTTTGAAAACATCTTCAACGACCGCTTTATAGTCACTTTTCAAATAGGAGTCTATATTGTGATGTGGAGTCACAGGAAAAAACACGTTAAATTTTTTCTCAAATAATCGATACGCATTTTCAATACTCAATCTATAGTTGTTTATATTTGCGTTAAGTGCTTTTTTAAGCTGTATCTTTCTTTTTATCAATGGGTTGTGGGTTGTTCTTACCGTAGGAATTCTTTCTTTAAAAAAGAACGAAGGCGATACATTAGCATTGACAAACATGTCGTCGTTTGCATAAAGAAAATGTTCCGATAAATCTGGGATTTTATAAATAAAATACTCGATAATGACAGAATTATAAGTTTGTCCTATTTTCTTTGGAATAATATCAGACTGATTAACGATTTCAATTTTAGGATGGCTGGTGTCTATAAAAGGCGGAACTTGGTTGTCTGTAACGATAAATATTTTCCGAACCCAAGGCAAATGCTTTTCAACTGATCGTAAAGAGTATTTTAGTTCTTGATTGTCTTGATAACGTCCTGTGGTATTAATTTTCTTATTCATGAAAAGTTGTTTTTTTTCCAACCATTCTGGATCGTTCCCGTCTACCCATAGATACACCAAGTCAATATTCATTTCCATGTAAAAAAATTAATTCAAAGGTACTAAATATTGTGTACAACATAGAACTCTATTGTGCATTTAGAAATAAAATGTAAATGTCGTTTTCTTTAGTGGACACGACGTTTTTTTTCGCTAATTTTGTTGCATATGCGAAAAAAAACAGGCGTTTTATCATGAGTAAATTGACAGACAGTTTTGGACGACAAATAAGTTACGTTCGGTTAGCAGTAACCGACCGTTGCAACTTGCGTTGCCAATATTGTATGCCTGCTCACGGAATTGATATTGTGCCTAGAGCAGCGTTGCTAACCTACAAAGAAATGTACCGTGTAATACGTGTATTGACAGAGTTGGGCGTTACCAAAGCGCGCTTAACTGGAGGAGAGCCTTTTGTTCGGAAAGGTTTTATGGATTTTTTAGAAATGCTGTCTCATAATGATTTACTAGAAGATATTAATATCACTACAAACGGAGTCTTAATTTTTAAACATATTGAGGCGTTAGAAAAACTCAAAAAAGTAAAGAACATCAATTTGAGTATTGATAGTTTACAAGTCGATACTTTCAATGCCATTACACGTAGAACTGTTTTTGACGATGTTTTTAAAACGATGGAAGCATTGGAGAAAAGCAGCTTAAACTTAAAGTTAAATGTGGTGGTACAATCTGGAATTAACACGAATGAAATAACCGATTTTACAGCCTTAACAAAAGATAAAAACATCGCAGTTCGGTTTATAGAAGAAATGCCTTTTAATGGAGAAGGGCAGCGAGAAACACAAGAAAATTGGAATTACAATCGAATTTTACAAGAGATAAAAACACGGTTTGAGCTTACTGAAGTTTCTTCTGAAAAATCATCGACCTCTCGTAATTTTTCTATTGAAAATCATCAAGGAACGGTGGGGATTATTCCAGCATTTACACGAACTATTTGTAGCGATTGCAACCGAATCCGGATTACATCAACAGGCACATTTAAAAACTGTTTGTTTGATGATGGTGTGTTTAACCTTCGCGAATTTTTAAGAAAAGGAGCTAGTAATGAGGACTTAAAAGAACTGTTTTTATCCTTAGTAAAAGAGAAGCCCAAAAATGGCTTTGTAGCAGAAGTCAACCGAAAAAAAGGAAACGTTTCTGAAAGTATGAGTACAATTGGAGGGTAGATCAATGAGTTAATGAGGTAATGAAAGAATGAATTAATGTAATAATGCCTGTTCGAACGCAGTCGAGAACTATTAAATTATGAAAGATTTGAAAACATTAATAAAGAAACCTAAATTCAATGTTATTTTTATGCCTGTTGGAATGTTGATTTCAATGATAATAAGTATCAATGTTGATGTCGTTCCAAGTGCTAACATTGGAGCTATTCTCCCTTATTTTTATCTACCTTTTATCACAATAATAGCAATAGCAACATATTATTTTTCTAGACTTTTTATAAAAAAATTTAATTGGATAATTTCATTAATTTGTTTGATGATTAATTAAAATTTACCTACGAATGGTATTTTGACATGATATGATTTCAGTACAAGAGGCTTTACAAACGATATTAAATTCAACGCAAAATTTTGGCGTTGAAGAAATCTCATTGATGCAATCTGTTGGAAGAGTATTAAAAGAAGAGGTTCTTGCAGATAGAGATTTTCCTCCTTTTAACAGAGTTGCAATGGATGGAATAGCAATTGATTATGCATTGTTTAAAAACGGTCAGAGTAGCTTTAAAATTGAAGGGATTCAAGCAGCAGGAAGTGGACAAATCACGTTACAAAATCCAGAAAATTGTATTGAAGTAATGACAGGCGCTGTATTACCAAATAATACATCGGCTGTAATTAGATATGAAGATGTTGAGATAAAAGACGGCATTGCTACAATTCAAATAAATGCCATCAATGATGGCCAAAATATTCACGAACAAGGAAAAGACAAGCAACAAGGAGCGTTGTTAATTTCACAAAACACAATAATTTCTGCTGCAGAAATTGGCGTGTTGGCAACTGTTGGGAAATCGCTTGTAAAAGTTGCAAGGCAACCTAAGGTAATGGTTGTTTCTACAGGAGATGAGTTGGTTGAAGTAGATCAAAACCCTTTAGCACACCAAATACGAAAAAGCAATGTGTACACCTTGGTCTCGCTGTTAGAGAGCTTACACATTAATTCAGATGCAGCACACATAACGGATGATAAGCAGATTTTAAAAGAGAAAATAAAAACCTATTTACAAGAATACGATGTCTTGCTTTTTAGCGGAGCAGTTAGCAAAGGAAAATACGATTTTTTACCTGAAGTATTGGAAGAACTGGGGGTAGAAAAATTGTTTCATAAAGTAGCACAACGCCCCGGAAAACCATTTTGGTTCGGTGTCACAGACACTTTTGGTATGAGTGAGCAAGATGTTTATCAGGATGAAGAAAGTAATAAATCACTGAGCGATGTCGAAGTGAAGGACAATGTGTCACAGGGGGTAAATAAACGTTCAGAGAATAAAAGTCAAAAGAACACAATTGTGTTCGCATTTCCTGGAAACCCTATTTCTACCTATGTAAATTGTTTGGCGTATTTTTATCCTTGGTATCATAAGTCAGTTGGATTAAAATTGGAGCAAGAAACCGCTATTCTAGGAGAAGACCTCTCTTTTAAACCAAAGATGACGTACTTTTTACAAGTAAAATTGGAATATAAATTTGGGCACTTGGTGGCGTTTCCTATGCGAGGAAATGGTTCTGGAGATTTGGCAAGTTTGGTGCAAACAGATGGCTTTATACAATTGCCAAGTGATCAAACCGAGTTTAAAAAAGGGGCCGTTTTCCCTGTGATTCGGTATCGTTAATTAAGGTTTTGAGTGATTTTTACGATTGAAATGATAAAAAACGGTATCGAGAGCATTTAAATTGATGGCATCTCGATACAAATTTCTACTTTCTAATGAAAGCAAAATTCACTCGATGTGACAGTTAAAGAATAATTATTATTAAAAAAGATTGTCAGTTCGAGTGTTTTAAATGAGCGCTAGTGAATTGAAAATGTATCGAGAACACTTCGAAAGAATGAAAACCTATTATGTGTACATACTAAAATGTTCAGATAATTCTTATTATACAGGAATTACTTCAAATTTAGAAAAGAGAATTGTAGAACATCAGTCAGGTAAGCATAAGGATAGTTATACGTATAAAAGAAGACCAGTAGAATTGGCTTTTTACTGTAGTTTTACAAATGTTGAAATGGCGATTGAAACGGAAAAGCAATTAAAAAAATGGTCTAGAGTTAAAAAAGAAGCTTTGATTCATAATGAGTGTGAAAAACTTCCTAATTTAGCAAAGAAGAAATTTAAATAACATCTCAAGATTAATTAGATTTTCTTTTTAAGCACTAGGTTCAATCGATGTTGCATTATGGTTGTCAGTTCGAGTGAATTTGTGAAGTATGAGCAAATTTGTATCGAGAACAAGTAGTTAAAAACGAAATAGTTAACACTAATAATTTTTAAATGAGTTTTACACACATCAATAAAAAAAACAATCCCAACATGGTGAATGTTTCAGACAAAGACATTACAAAACGTACTGCCGTTGCAAAAGCAACCATGTTTTTAGGAAAGGAAATTGTTTCTCATTTTACAGACGATGAGTTAATTACTAAAAAAGGACCCGTTTTTCAAACGGCAATCATCGCCGGAATTCAAGCGGTAAAAAAGACTTCAGAATTGATTCCGATGTGTCACCCGTTATTAATTAATGGAGTAGATATTGATATTGATATTGTAGATGAAGAACATATAAAAGTGTTTTGTAAGGTAACGATAGAAGGAAAGACTGGTGTAGAAATGGAAGCCTTAACAGGAGTAAATATTACGTGCTTAACCATTTATGATATGTGTAAAGCTATTTCACAAAAAATGGTAATTAAAGAAGTGAAATTACAAGAAAAAACAGGCGGAAAATCGGATATTAAAAAATAAAATAATTATATGTCATTCCGAAATGAGACTTTTTTGTCGATTGAGGAACCTCATGTTAAAAGAGAGAGAGATTTCTCTTAACGTTGAAATGACAAAAAATATTGAAACACGAAAATAAATTCAGCGTAAACAAGTTTAGCATGAAACACAAAAAACATACCAATTTAGTTCGCAGAAATAATGCTAATTTTGCTCCGAGTGAAATTGCTATTCTCGGAACAAAATGTGGAGTCATTGCTGATTTGGTTCAGCAAGTTTCTAAAAAGCTGTCCAATTATAAATTGGCATACTTTGATGCATCACACGCAAAAGATGTTGCAAAAAATAACTTAGCAGAATATGTGTTTCATCATGACGGAAACTTACAAATAACTACTTCTAGAAAGATCAATAAATTTGCACAACGTTTACAATTTTCTCAATATGATTATGTGTTTGTCAATGGGAATCATTACGCTGGTGTGAAGCAATTAGTTTTTTTAGATTCAGAAAAGGAAGCCTCTATCAATAAAAGAATTGATCAGATTTCTGAGATAGCATTCTTTATCAAATTAACGAAAGAAATTGAGCCGTTTCAATCGTTAAAAGAGAAGTTTCCGAACTGGAAAGAAATTCCACAATATGAATTGTCAGATATTGAAAACATTACGAATCATATTTCAAAATTGATACAAGAAACAATTCCGAAAACAAAAGGATTGGTGTTGATTGGAGGAAAAAGTACCCGAATGGGAACAGATAAAGGAGATTTAATTTATTTCGGAAAACCACAAAAAGAACATGTAAAAGACTTATTAGAAAACAATAAGTTAAAAACATACTATTCGGTACAAAATGATGCCGGAAATAAAAATGAAATACACGATGCGTTTTTAAATTTAGGTCCTTTTGGCGGAATTTGCTCTGCTTTTCAAAAAGATCCAAATTCTGCTTGGTTGGTGCTAGCAACAGACCTTCCTTTTGTAAATGATGCGTTGATTCAGTTGTTATTAAGTAAAAGAAATCCATCTAAAATTGCAACAGCAATTAAAGGAAAAGGAAAGGAATTTGTAGAGCCATTGATTGCTATTTACGAGCCAAAAGCATATACTATTTTATTGCAATATTTAGCACAAGGATATTCATGTCCTAGAAAAACATTGATTAATTCTGATGTTGAAATTGTAGAAGTTGATGATAATTTGATTCGCAACATCAACACTCCAGAAGAATTTGAAGCAATTAAAAAAGAACTAAAAAGCGTATCATAACGAGACGATACGAACAGAGATTCTAAGAAGATGAATATCACCAAAGAACAACTTTTTAAACGTCAAATTACCTTGTCTGAAATAGGGAAAAAAGGGCAGCAAAAACTACAAAATGCAAAAGTGCTGGTGGTTGGATGTGGTGGTTTAGGAAGCCCGATTGCGGTGCATTTAGCAGCAAGTGGAATAGGGAAAATCCATTTGATAGATTTTGATACGATAGATACCACAAATTTACACCGTCAAGTTTTTTATTCGCTAGATGCTATTGGAAAGTCAAAATCTGCAGTCTTGGCAGAGTTTATCAAACAAAGAGCGCCGTTTACCCACATTACTTTTTCTAATGCGCCAATTACCAAAAGCAATGTTTTAGAGTTGATTTCTGAGGCAGATATTGTGGTTGATGGAACGGATAGTTTACCCACCAAATACTTGCTTAATGATGCATGTGTATTGCAACAAAAACCATTGGTGTATGGCTCTTTGTACAAGTTTGACGGCTATGTTGCGACGTTTAATGTTGCACAGCCTAACGGAGATTTTAGTGCGAATTTGCGTGATGCATTTCCCAAAATGGCAACAGATGTTCCAAATTGTGAGGAAGCGGGAACGTTAAATGCTATTGTAGGAATCATTGCCATGCAACAAGTAAATGAGGTATTGAAATTGATTACAGGAATTGGAACTCTGCTTATAAATAAGTTGTTGATTTATAATAGTTTAGAAAATTCTCAATTGAAAATGCAACTAACTTCGTTAGATTCTTGCCATTCTGAGCGTCAGCGAAGAATCTTAGAAATTTTTAACAAAGAAACGTATGTAGATGCATATTGTGAAACCCAAAATTCAGCTTGGCTAATTTCTGCGGATGCGTTGAAAAAGGAATTATTGAATAGCGAACAATTGAAGGTCATCATTGTTTCTGTGATTGAAAATCAAGAAACCAACTACCCTTTTTCGATTGATAAACACATTTCTTTGTCAGAATTAAATACACACAATCTTGTTGTTGAAGAGGATAAAAAATATGTGATCGTTTGCCAACAAGGAATTACAAGTTATCAAGTAACAAAAAGTTTAAAAAAGACTTTCCCATTAGTAAATATTGTAAGTTTGGTTGGAGGGTTACAAGGATTTAGTTAGACTTCTAGCAATATCAACTCCCATTCTTGACCATTGGAAGTGTATGTTTTCAGTTCTTTAAATCCGATGGCTTTGTGTGCATTAGATGAGCGTACATTTTTAACGTCAACTTCAGTAATAATCGCATTAAAAGAGTTGTGAACTTCTTGTTTCATAAAATGATATAAGCCTCTAAAAACCCCTTGTTTTCGATAAGTTTTATCAATGCAAATTTGTCCCATTACCAGATAATTGATAGGCTCTTTTTTGAGAAGTAACTCGTTGTCAATTTCATGAAACATCGGGATTAAAACAGGAACCTCTTTTTTAAATTTTGGCAACATACACAAGGCGTACCCAATTACTTTTTCATGGTGTTTTGCCACAATATGTGGACAGGCATCGTGCATTTTTTTTAAGAGTGTTAATGAATGTTGAACGGTCACAAAGCCTTCTTCTTTTTTTTCTAAAGGACTGATGTTTTGCGGGCTACTTTTTTCTTGAAGCACTAAAATTTCTTTTAATTCTTCATCATTTTTGGTCCGTTGATAGTGGATCGTTTTTTGCATAGTTTTTGAACTACGGATGGGCATTTACCCAAATTTCGCCATCAGAAAAATGTTCTTTTTTCCAAATAGGAACTGTTTCTTTCAAGGTGTCTATTGCAAACTGACAAGCATCAAAAGCAGCCTTTCTATGTGCTGCTGAAGCGGTAATAATTACAGGGATATCTCCAATTTGTAAGAGCCCTTCTGCATGGTGAATAGCAATTTTTTCTATTGAAAATTTTTCCAATGCCAGCTGTGCAATTTTCTCCATTTCTTTTATTGCCATTGGCTTGTAAGTAGAAAAATCTAATTGTGTTACCTCTTTGTTTTGTGTGCTATTTCTAACAGTTCCCACAAAGGCAGTAATTCCGCCACAAGAGTCATCGGTTACAAAATCGTAACATTCTTGTAAATTGAGTTTTTCTGAAGTAATTTTTATGGCTATTTTGCTCATGGTTGTTGCAAAAATAGGGAATTTCATTATTATATTTATATCATTTAATTTTAAGCACCCCATGTGATAGTGTCAAAGCGAATCCTTTGTTGTGTCTTGACCTATGTTTCTTTAAAAGAATGTGTTTGGAATGAATTATGTACTTTTGTATGTATCAAATATTAATATCATGGGAGTACTAGAATTAAGAAGTAAATTAATAGAGCAATTTAACCTCTTTATACAAGATGATTCAAAACTTGTAGCCCTTGATGGTGTTTTTGATGCTATGAATGCTGTTGAATCTTCATCGTCAGTTTCTGAAAAACACTATAAAATTGTAGAAGAACGTCGTCGGAAATACCATGTAGGCGAAACAGATGGTTCTACTTGGGACGAAGTAAAGCAAGAATTAAAAGAGAAGTATGGGTTCTAAATTAATCATTGAACCTAAAGCTCAAGAAGAAATAGATACTGCAATAGCATGGTATGAATCCAAACAAGTTGGATTAGGAGAAGTTTTTTTAAATTATTTAGACGGGTATTTCCAAACCTTAAAAAACGAAAAGGCATTATTTGAAATAAAGAGAAATCCAGTCTTTCGTGAAGTTCCGTTAAAAAGATTTCCATACATAATAATCTACGAAGAATATCAGAATCGAGTTATTGTATATTCTGTGTTTAACACACACCGAGATCCTATAAAAAAGTCAAATAATAATTGATATTACAAAATCGTAACATTCTTGTAAATTGAGTTTTTCTGAAGTAATTTTAATAGAGGTTTTAGACATAACTGTTACAAAAATAGGAAATCAAAACGTATCTTTGCATTCTAATTTTAGAAGTTTTAAAATGAAAAATATATTTAGAATTGTAAGTTTTTTAGAAGGAGTTTCTTATTTGTTGCTATTGTTTATTGCAACCCCAATTAAATACTTTAGTGAGGATCCTAGTTATGTGAAAATGCTGGGAATGCCACACGGAATTTTATTTATAGTGTATGTGGTACTGGCTTTTATGCTAAAAACTCCTGAAAAATGGAATGGTAAAACTTTTAGAATTGTTTTAGTTGCTTCTATTTTACCTTTTGGCACTTTTTATATTGATAAGAAATATTTGAAATCAAAATAAAATGTGTTATTGCGAAACTTTTGAAAAAAATTGTGGCAATCTTTAGAGAGGTTGCTTCATTTCATTTGCAATGACGAATTGATTTTTACCCTCCGCTAACGGGCGGAATAATGGCCACAACATCATTTTCTTGTAAAGTAGTTGTATCGGTTGCATAGGTTTCATTGACTGCAATTGCGTACGAATCCATGTTTTTTAAAACAGGATACATTGCAACTAATTGGGCTTTTAAATGTTGAACAGAACAGGTGTTTGCAAGCTCAATTTCTAAGGATGAAGTTTTTAGCACATCGCTAACAATACCAAAAAACAAAAGTTGTAGTTTCATAGAATACAAATATAAAGGATCTCAATTAAATAAACTCAGTCCAAAAACAAATCCGCTTTGTTTTTGATTGATTCCGCCTTTAGAAATCACATAATCTATCCGTAAAAAACGCCATTTCCCAAAACCAATATTATCAATTCCAATAGAAGCTTCTGTGTAGGGCTTCCTATTTCCAGTAAACAATCCTTTTGCACCTGCAACCACATGAAAGTTCAATCTATTTAGCAACGGAATCTTGTTTAAAACAAACCCTTTAAAGTTGTGTTCGGCATGAATTTCTGTGTATTTATCATTGGTGCTGTATGCGTAATAGTCCAATAAATTAAAATTATTTAACGTCCCGCCAGCAGGAAAAACGGCTAATTTATTTCCGTTAAAATGTGCGTAATCTATAAATGAAATGTCTTTTTGTTTTAAGAAAAGGCCGCTTTTTATTTTATACTTAAAAGACCCAAAACTTTCTAAAGAGATATGTTGATTGAGCTGGGCATATAGTATATCAGAATTTTTTTGAGAATCATCTGCGCCAAATAGTTTTTTGTATCCAATGTATAACGCCGGGTATGCAGGATTATTTACATTTGATTTTCGGTCTGGATACGATAAATATTTTTGACCAAAACGAACGCTTGCGCCAACTTGAAATGTCCAAATTTTATGAGCGGTAAATGAGGGTAAAAAATTGGTTGGATCTTGAGGGTCGTTAGAAGTATAAGTTACATTTTTCACATTTCTAGTGCTATAATTTGTAGTATTTACTAATGGTTTTCTGTCTGCAAATTCTAAAGAAGAGTTCATGCGAAACCCGTTAAAAAGTTCTTTTGAAAAAGAAATATTAGCAAATGTTTTCTCATAAAATTTCATGTAATTTCGTTCAAAAAAAAGAGAACTTATCGTGTTTCGAAAACTTGAAATAGGGTTTTTTGCATTGAACTGAGAGGTTGTAATTCCTGTAGAAATTTGTAAAATAGGTCGACTTAAATTATCCCATTTATAGGTAATATGTGCTTTTGGGCGAAACTTCTTGTCAGACAATCCATATGTAAAATCAGCACCTGTGCTCAGCCATTTACCAGTATTATTGAGTCGTTTAAAATAAGTAACTCCAACAGTAGAATTCCACCCTTGAACGGTGTTAAAGTTTAAATTTCCTAGAGGAGAATCTACATTGATTGACCATTTTTGATATGAATCTTTGTAAGTATATCCCGTTAGTGGAGCGAGTAAAGAAAATTTGTTGTTTTTTGTGTCAATGGAGTCCAAATACTTTTTAGACTTTCGAATCACTTTGATGCTGTCTTTTACAATATAATCGCTCACTTCTTCTGTGGTTAAGGGAACAGGCCGTAAAACATTCCAATAAGAAGTGTCTTTTTTAGTGGCCTCTTTTTCAAAGGACAACACCTCTTTTCCAAAAGTAGTTTCATTAAAGTGAGGATTAAAATTATAGTTGCTATACGCAGCAGAAAACCGCCCATCTATATTGATGCCAAACATGCCAATTTTAAAATCAATGGTTTGAGAAATTACCACCCAGGCATCATTTTTTATAGCATAATTATAGTTTTGTTTTAAGTGCAAGACATTAACCATCGGTAAATTTACTTGCGCTCCAGTGACAGAAATGTCAGTGCCATAAATAGCCCAATCATCTTCTACAATATATACAAATCCGTTAAAAACGCGATCATTTTTTCGTTTTGGAAGGATGTTGATCTTATTGATAAGTTTACCGTTTTTAGCATAAAAAGTACCTACTAATTTAAAGGTATAGTATTCGAAGGCATAATTTGATAAGGGAGAAATGATGTCATTTCCAAGTTCAACCGTATTGTCATACAAATTAAAACCTACCTCTTCAGCTCTGTTAAAACTAACACCATTATCAGATCCACTGACCTTAGAGGCAATAATATGTTCTTTAAAATTGTTGGGTTTTTGATGGCTTATTTTAGAAATGGTTTCTGATAAATAAACTATTCCGCTTCGTGTAGAGTCTAATCCACCTCCTAAATCTCCAAGTTTTTGACCTAAAATCTTCTTTGGAGCATTTTTAATTTTATATAAACCCCTCGAATAAAAATGGGCAGTAAACCGTTTAATTTTTGCCTTGTTTTTTTTCTTGTTGGCAATAACATTTCTGATGATTTTATGCGCAGGATTTTCTTTGCTATTGATAGAAACTTCGTCTAAAAGAATTTTTACTTCAGTTAGTTGAGCATTTAATTTAAAAGGAAAAGAAGCAATGACCACCTTCTTTTTAAGGGTTTTAAAGCCTAAGTATTGAAAAACGAGGGTATGATTTCCTGTTTTTTTTAAAGCAAGCTCATAGGTTCCATTTTCATTGGTAGTGGTTCCTGTAATAGAATTTTCTAAATATACACTTACAACAGGCAACGGATTTCCTTTGGTATCGGTAACAACTCCTGTTACTTGAGCAAAAAAAGAGGGAACACTGAAAAGAAATAGGAGCACAATAGCTTTTTTCATAAAGAGTAGGTTTTGTGATTTCAAGACAAACATATGTTATGCTGCAATAAGGAACTGTATAAATTTTGTTAAAGATGGTATAAGGTTTTCTTAAAACGTAATTTTTTTGTGGCTTATTGTGGTATTATTTCATTGAGTTATTCGTTATAATCCTTTTTAAAAAAGAGTATATTTGTCAGTTCAAACAAACAACAAAACAATGAGCGATTCTAGAAAAAGGCGTGAAGCTTTATTATATCATGCAAAGCCAAAACCAGGAAAAATTGAAGTGGTTCCGACGAAGAAATATGCGACTCAGCATGATTTGTCTTTGGCATATTCTCCTGGTGTTGCAGAGCCTTGTTTAGAAATTGAAAGGGATGTAAATAATGTTTATAAATATACAGCAAAAGGAAATTTAGTTGCCGTGATTACAAACGGAACAGCCGTTTTAGGCCTTGGAGATATTGGCCCCGAAGCATCAAAACCTGTAATGGAAGGAAAGGGGTTGCTTTTTAAAATTTTTGCTGATATTGATGTGTTTGATATTGAGGTAGATGCGACAGATGTAGACAAATTTGTAGCAACAGTAAAGGCAATTGCCCCTACTTTTGGAGGAATTAATTTAGAAGATATTAAAGCGCCAGAGGCTTTTGAAATTGAAAGAAGATTAAAAGAAGAGTTGAACATTCCTGTAATGCATGATGATCAACACGGAACAGCAATTATATCTACAGCAGCATTAAAAAATGCCGTAGAAATTACAGGGAAATACATTTCTAAAGTTCAAGTGGTGGTAAATGGAGCAGGAGCTGCTGCAATTTCTTGTACACGTTTGTATTTAAAGCTAGGAGTACAACGTAAAAACATTGTGATGTGCGACAGCAAAGGAGTTATCAGAAAAGATCGAGAAAAATTAACCCAAGAAAAAGAAGAATTTGCAACAGATAAAGATGTACATACCTTAAGTGAAGCCATGCTCAATGCAGATGTTTTTATAGGCTTGTCTAAAGGAGATGTAGTAACTCCAGAAATGTTATTATCAATGGCAAAAGACCCAATTGTTTTTGCCATGGCAAATCCGCAACCAGAAATTGACTATAACTTAGCCATAAAAACCCGTGATGATATTATTATGGCAACAGGAAGATCAGACCATCCGAATCAAGTAAATAATGTACTCGGTTTTCCATTTATTTTTAGAGGAGCTTTAGATGTAAGAGCCACAAAAATTAATGAAGAAATGAAAATGGCCGCTGTTTATGCCTTAGCAGATTTGGCAAAAAAAACAGTGCCAGAACAAGTAAATATTGTGTACGATGAAATCAGTTTGTCTTTTGGGAGAGAATACATCATTCCAAAACCTTTTGACCCACGATTGATTTATGAAATTCCGCCAGCAATTGCAAAAGCTGCAATGGATTCTGGAGTTGCTTTAGAACCAATTACAGACTGGGAAGCTTACCAAGGAGAATTGATGGACCGTTCTGGATCAGGAAGTAAAGAAGTTAGATTGTTACACAATAGAGCCAAAAGCAATCCGAAGAGTATTGTTTTTGCAGAAGCAGATCATTTAGATGTACTAAAAGCCGCCCAAAGAGTACATGATGAAAAAATAGGAAAGCCAATTTTACTAGGAAGAAAAGAGGTAATCTTAGAATTAAAAGAAGAAATTGGATTTACGGCAGATGTACCAATTATTGACCCAAAAACAGACGAAGAAAAAGAGCGTAGAGATCGTTTTGGAACCACCTATTGGAAAACGCGTCAGCGAAAAGGAATTACCTTGTTAGAAGCAAAAAAGATGATGCGAGAGCGTAATTATTTTGCGGCAATGATGGTCAATGAAGGAGATGTAGACACAATGATTACAGGCTATTCGAGGCCTTATCCATCGGTAGTAAAACCGATTATGGAATTGATAGAGAAAGACAAAGACGTGTCAAGAGTTGCAGCAACCAACTTAATGTTGACCAAAAAAGGCCCTATATTTTTAGCAGACACCACGATCAACATCAATCCGACGGCAAAAGATTTGGCAAAAATTTCTCAAATGACCTATGCCTTGGCAAAAATGTTTGGGATGAAACCAAACATTGCCATGCTGTCTTTTTCTAATTTTGGTTCTTCAAACTCAGAAAGTGCTGTTAAAATTAGAGAAGCCGTAGCGTACATACACAGGCATTTTCCTCATGTTGTAATTGATGGAGAGTTGCAAGCATATTTTGCATTGAACAGAGAAATGTTGGCAAAATAATTTCCGTTCTCTAAATTGAATGGAAAAAAGGTGAATGTACTTATTTTTCCGAACTTAGATGCTGCAAATATTACCTATAAACTAATGAAACAAGTTGATGGAGCAGAATCTATTGGCCCTATTTTATTAGGGCTTAAAAAACCAGTTCATATTTTGCAGCTAGGCGCTAGTGTTGATGAAATGGTTAACATGTCGGCAGTTGCAGTTGTTGATGCACAGCAAAAAGAAAGAAAACAAAAATCTAAAAACTCATAGATGATTTCACAAATTAAAGGAAGGTTGGTTGAGAAAACACCTACCTATGTGGTTGTAGACTGTACAGGTGTTGGATATTTATTACATATTTCATTAAATACATTTTCTTCTATTCCAGATGGAGAAGCGATACTTTTATACACGCACCTTTCAATAAAAGAAGATGCACATACTTTGTATGGTTTTATAAACAAAACAGAACGTGAAATTTTTCGGTTGCTTATTTCTGTTTCTGGTGTTGGCCCTAGCATTGCTAGAACAATGTTGTCTTCAATGTCAACAGATGAAATTCAACAAGCAATTGCTACAGAAAACATAACATTGATTCAATCTGTAAAGGGAATTGGAGCTAAAACTGCTCAAAGAGTTATCATAGACCTAAAAGATAAAATCTTAAAAACCTTTGATATGGATGCGATTTCTACAACGCCAAACAATACTAACAAAGAAGAGGCGTTATCTGCACTAGACGTATTAGGGTTTAATAGAAAACAATCTGATAAAGTATTGAGCGCTATTTTACAAGAAAATAGTGCCGCAACGGTTGAAGTGTTAATTAAACAAGCTTTAAAAAAATTATAAACAATTTTGAAGAAGAAGTATTCTCATATATTAGCACTGTTTGCTGTCGTTTTTATGGCAGCATCAACTTCTTTTTCGCAAACAACATCTGTAAAAGATACTGCAAAAACAGTTAAAAAATCAGATTCTATTCCTTCTTTAATATACGGTTTTAAGTACAATCAGAGAGGAAGCCTCTTTTTAAATAATCCTTCAAAATATACGGTTGTTTTTGACAAAAAACTAAACAAGTATATTCTTGTAGAAAAAATAGGAAACTTTAAAATAGGAACTCCTATTTTTATGACTCCTCAAGAATATGAAAGATATCGTTTAAAGAGCGATATGAAAGATTATTTTATAAGTAAAAACAATGCGCTTAGTGGCAAAAAAAAAGGGAGTAAAGAGGCGCAGAAAAATTTACTTCCAACATACTATGTAAATTCTAAATTTTTTGAATCCATTTTTGGAGGAAATACCGTAGAGGTAATTCCTAGGGGAAGTTTAAATATTAAGTTAGGCGGAATTTATCAGAATGTAGACAATCCACAGTTGTCAGAAAACAATAGAAGTAGCTTTACCTTTGATTTTGACCAGCAAATAAGTGTAAGTCTTTTGGCTAAAATAGGATCGAGGTTAAAGGTTACAGCCAATTATGACACGCAATCTACCTTTGATTTTCAAAACCTTATCAAATTAGAATACACGCCAACAGAAGATGACATTATTAGAAAAATAGATGCAGGAAATGTATCTATGCCTATTAAAAACTCCTTGATAAACGGCGCACAAAGCTTGTTTGGAGTAAAAACAGAGCTGCAATTTGGAAAAACGACTGTTACGAGTGTGTTTTCTCAGCAAAATTCTGAGAGTAAAACCGTAGTTGCAGAAGCAGGAGCATCTATCAACCCTTTTGAGTTGAGAGCAACGGATTATGATGAGAACCGACATTTTTTCTTGTCACAATACTTTAGAAGTAATTATAAAAATTCCTTAAAAAATTACCCATTAATAAGTAGCCCGATTCAGATTACTAGAATTGAAGTTTGGGTAACCAATAGAACTTCAGATACTGAAAATTTTAGAAGTATTGTTGCCTTTGCCGATCTTGGAGAGTCTGTTCAGGAAGATTTGGTAAATTCGTCAATAACAACCACAGCGCCACCCACGGTAATGGGAAGAGAAATTCCTTCAAATAAAGCGAATAATTTATCCGAATTGTTAGCGGTTACTTCTGGCGGAATTAGAGATGTTTCAACAATTGGTACTGCGGTTGCTCCTTTTAATATGAAACAAGGAACAGACTATTCTTCACTTCAAAATGCACGAAAATTAAATGCAGATGAGTTTAGTTTTAACCCTCAGTTAGGATTTGTTTCTTTAAATAGAAAACTATTTGATGGAGAGGTGTTAGCAGTTGCTTATGAATATACCGTAATTGGAAGTTCTGAAACCTCTTTTAAAGTTGGTGAGTTTTCTAATGATGGAATTGCGGCACCAGCAAATATTGCTGTAAAATTATTACGAAGTGAAATTGTAACCACCAAAAGAACGGTTGCAGGAAATGTGGTGCAATTTCCTACTTGGCGTTTGATGATGAAAAACGTGTATGCATTAGGTGTTTTTCCTTTGTTACAAGACGGATTTAGATTTGAAGTCTTATATAGAGATGATCAAACAGGAATCTCTTCCAATATATTACAAAATGCAACAACGCCAGGAATTGCGAATAAAACCTTGTTGAATGTTTTAAATTTAGATAAATTAGATCAAAGCTTTTTTGCAGTTCCAGAAGGTGATGGTTTTTTTGATTATGTAGAAAACGTAACGGTAAACTCTAACAAAGGGTTTGTTATTTTTCCAGAAACCGAACCTTTTGGAGCAGATTTATCGAATGCATTATCAACACCATCAGATAAAACAGATTATGTTTTTGAAGAATTGTATCTAGACACTAAATCATACGCAAAAAACAATTACCAAAATAAAGATAAGTTTGTATTAAAAGGCTATGCTAAATCAGAAAATGGAGGCGGCATTTCTTTAGGAGCTTTTAATGTTCCTAGAGGTTCGGTTAAAGTAACTGCCGGAGGAAGGCAATTGGTAGAAGGGGTAGATTTTGTAGTAGATTACCAGTTTGGAAAAGTGCAAATTATAGATCCAGGATTACAAGCTTCTGGAGTTCCAATTAATGTTTCTACAGAAAACAATGCTGTTTTTAATCAACAACAAAAAACCTTTATGGGGGTTGAAGTTGAACATCGCTTTTCTGACGAATTTATTTTAGGAGGAACCTTTTTAAATGTTAATGAAAAACCCATTACTCAAAAAGTCTCTTTTGGACAAGAGCCAATTAACAACAGTATTTTTGGACTGAGTGTAGATTATACAACCGAAGTCCCAATTTTTACAAAGTGGGCAAATAAATTGCCTTTTGTAGATACAGATGTGCCTTCTAACCTTTCTGTAAGAGCAGACTTTGCATACTTGTTACCAGGAACACCAAGCGGTATTGATGTAAACGGACAAGCGGCCTCTTATATAGATGATTTTGAAGCTTCTCAAATACCGATAGATTTACTATCGCCTTTAAATTGGTTTACTGCAAGTACACCAAAGTATTTTGCAGGATTTAACGGACAAAGTAATGCGTTAGATTATAATTTTGGAAGAGCAAAACTATCTTGGTACTCTATTGATCAGTTGTTTTATGGAAGTGGCGCACGACCATCAAATATTGATAATGAAGAGTTGTCTAGAACAGAAGTACGACAAATAAGTTTTTCAGAGTTGTTTCCTAATACAGATTTAGATATTACACAAAACCGACTAGTAAGAACCTTAGATTTGGCATATTTTCCATCAGAAAGAGGTACCTATAATTTTGACACTTCAATAGGAACAGGACCTACAACGTTGAACAATCCAACAAAACGTTGGGCTGGAATTATGCGTCCGCTAACCACTAATAATTTTGATCAAGCAAATGTAGAATACATTCAGTTTTGGGTCAAAGATCCGTACGAAGACTATTCAATTACAACCGCAGAAGGATTGCCAGTAGGAGTTGATCCAACAAACCCGTTAAATCAGGTTGGAGAACTGTATTTTAATTTGGGAAATATTTCTGAAGATATCTTGAAGGATAATCGGAAAGCTTATGAAAATGGCTATCCAGCAGATGGCTCTGGAGTTAATACCGTTGCTACCACTTGGGGAAATGCTCCAACCAATCAATCTATATTGTATGCTTTTGATGTGGATGACGCTGCGAGAACCAATCAAGACATTGGTTTTGATGGCTTGAAAAATGAAGATGAATCAAGTTTTTTCGCAGCAAAAGGGGTTGCTGTTGCTCAATTAAATCCCAATGATATTTCATCGGACAACTTTCAATACTTTAGAGGAGGAGCTTTAGACGATGCAGATGCATCTATTATTACCCGATATAAAAGGTTCAACAATACCGAAGGAAATTCGCCTACAGCAAATCAATCGTTAGAAGCATACCCAACTTCTTCAAATTCTTATCCAGATGTAGAAGATATTAACAAAGACCAAACCATGAATACGGTAGAGAGTTACTTTGAATATAAAGTTTCTTTAAATAAAGCCGATTTGGTAAAGGGAATTAACAATATTGTTGATGAAAAAACAACTACCGTAAACCTTGTAGACGGAAGCACAAAAACAACAAAATGGTATCAGTTTAGAATTCCAATAAGAAGTGGTGTTGCCGTAAATGGGATTACAGATTTTAACAGCATTCGTTTTGTTAGACTATTTCTAACAAAATTTAAAATGCCTGTCGTGTTGCGTTTTGGACAATTAGAATTAGTAAGAGGAGACTATAGACGCTATACAAAAACCTTAGATCCAGCGATTAGTCCATCGCAAGAATTGACAAATTCGCAATTAAATGATTTTGAAGTAGGAGTCGTAAATATAGAGCAAAATGAAGAGCGTTATGTATTGCCTCCAGGGATTGTAAGAGAACAGCTACAGGGAACCGCAAGAATACAACAACAAAATGAGCAATCAGTTTCTATCAAAATAAAAGATTTAAAAGAAAACGAAACAAGAGCCATCTATAAAAATATTCGTATTGATCTTAGAATGTTTAAGCAATTAAAGATGTTTATTCATGCTGAATCTTCAGAAGTAGCCACTGTTTCTGACGATGATTTGGTAGCGATTCTTAGATTAGGAACAGATTTAGATGATAATTTTTATCAGATAGAAATACCATTAAAAATTTCACAAAACGGAAGTCTAGATCCGCTGAATGTTTGGTTAGAAGCCAATAATTTAGATGCTGTTTTAGAAAATTTCGGAAAGCTAAAACTAGAAAGAGATGCAAGCCATAGCTCCATTACTAAATTGTATCCTTTTCCGACAGCAAGTGACCCGAAGGAGCTAACTGTTAGGGTGAAAGGAAATCCAACATTAGGCGCTGTAAGAACCTTAATGTTAGGTGTAAAAAACACCTCTTCAGCCCCTAAAAGTGCAGAAATTTGGTTCAATGAATTGCGTTCTTCAGGTTTTGACAATAAAGGTGGTTGGGCTGCGGTGATAAGTGCGGATGCTAATATTGCAGACATTGCAGATATTTCTGTTACGGGAAGAATGCAAACTATTGGCTTTGGAAACGTAGAAGACAGAGTGAGCCAAAGAAGTATTGAAGAAACCAGACAATATGATGTTTCTACCAACATCAATTTGGGTAAAATGATGCCTAAAAAGTGGGGAATTCAATTGCCGATGAGTTATAGTTATGGCGAAGAGTTTAGAGACCCAAAATACGACCCTCAATACCAAGATGTAAAGTTTGCAGATGCAAAAGAATTAAACCCGAATAGTAAAAACGCTCAAGATTATACACGAAGAAAAAGTATTAGTTTTAACAATGTTAGAAAGAACAGAAACCCATCGTCAAAGAAAAAGCCTCAAGTTTATGATGTAGAAAACCTTTCCGCATCGTATTCTTTTGCAGAAGAACTTCATAAAGATTATACGATAGAAAAATATTTAAACCAAAACGTGTCGGCTTCAGCAAGTTATAATTTTACGTTTCAGCCTAAGTTTATTGAGCCATTTAAAAAAGTAAGTTTTTTAGAAAAAAGTAAGTATTGGCAATTGATTCGAGACATGAATGTGAACTTGTTTCCAAAAAATATCGGAATTAATTCTAGAATTACCCGAAATTACAATCAGCAAAAATCAAGAAATTTAATAGAAGGCTTGTCTGTACAACCAACACTTACACAACGTAGGTTTTTATTTGATTGGGATTATACAATCGGTTTTGATTTGACAAGGTCTTTTACAATCAACTTCAATGCAAACAATAGTTACTTATATGACACTTTTGGAAGTGCAGAAGAGATTGGTGTTTTTGATCAGTTTTTAAACACAGGAAGGCCAGATCATTATAGCCAAAACTTAAATGCAACCTATAAGTTGCCAATTCATAAGGTTCCATTTTTGAGTTTTATAAATGCCCAATACGCATACACGGCAAATTTTGATTGGAAAGCCGCCTCAAAATCATACGAAGATAAAATTGGAAACTTACTTCAAAACTCAAACACACATAACGTAAATGCTACACTTAGCTTTACTAGGTTGTACAAAGATATTAGATTGAAAAACCTTTTTGTTAAAAAGAAAAAAAACCAAAAAAAACAACCAAAAGGGTCTAAATTAGTAATTAAGGGTGGGGTAAAATCGCCCCGAAAAAACCAATCTGGAAGTGAAAAAATACTCTTAGGCGTTTATGACCTTATTACTTCTGTAAAAACGGCAAAAGTAAGTTATACAGAAAACAATGGAACTGTTTTGCCAGGTTATACTGGTGGCACAGGATTTTTAGGAAGAGATAATACTGGGAGTGGCTTAGGGCCAACGTTAGGTTTTGTTTTTGGAAGTCAAATAGATATTAGAAACAAAGCGTTTGAAAAAGGTTGGCTGGTTTCAAGACCCGAAGGATCAGAGTATTTTAATAAAACATATAGCAGAACACATTATAACAAGTTAGATTATTCTGTTTCTATAAAACCGTTTAAAGATCTGAGTATTGAACTGCTTGGAAACAAAATACAAACCAGAAACCTTTCTCAGCAATTAGATGTAGAAGCGGGCGTGTTAAATATAGATACTCCAATTTTTGAGTCAGGAAATTTTAGCACAAGTTATTCGATGTTTTCTACAGCATTTAGCAATGGAGATGTGTTGTTTGAAAAGTTAAAAGCATATCAGTCTGTAATTGCAAATAGGTTAACAGATTCTTCGATTAGAACAGATGCTACTAAGTTTGGTCCTCAAGAAACGTTATTGCCTGCTTTTCTAGCGGCCTATTCAGGAAAAAGCCCAACGTCAGTAAGTTTAGAGCCTTTTAGAAATATTCCGATTCCGAATTGGACATTGCGTTATAATGGCTTGATGAAAATAGATTGGTTTAAAGAGAACTTTAGAAGCTTTGCTCTATCTAACGGATATAGGTCGTCCTATACAATCTCAAATTTCACAAACAATCTACAATATGATCGTGCAGATTTGACAAAAACAAATACTTTAGGAAATTACCAATCAGAACTGTTAATTTCATCAGCAAGTTTAATAGATGAATTTTCTCCATTAATAAAAGTAGAAATGAAACTAAAAAATTCATTTTCATTTAGAGGAGAAATAAAAAAAGACAGAACACTAACGTTAAATTTTGATAACAGTACACTTACCGATATTAAGGGAACGGAATTTGTTTTCGGGATGGGGTATCAAATTAAAAACGTGGCGTTTAATACAAGGTTTTCAGGAAAAAACCAACGATTAAAAGGCGATGTAAACATAAGGGCTGACATCTCTCTACGAGACAACTTAACGCTAATTAGATCTATTGAAGTAGAAAATAATCAAATAAGTGGTGGTCAAAAGCTTTTATCTATTAAATTAGCGGCAGATTATAAATTAAACAGCAATTTAACAGCATCCTTTTATTACAATCACAACACGTCTCGTTATGCAATATCAACTACATACCCGAGACAATCTATCAATACAGGGATCAATATTATTTATAATTTAGGAAATCAATAAACAACAACTATAAACAAACAGTACAATGAACATTCCATCAGAATTAAAGTATACAAAAGATCATGAATGGGTTAAAGTAGAAGGAGAAACCGCTACCATAGGAATTACGAATTTTGCACAAAGTGAATTAGGAGATATCGTATATGTAGATGTAGATACTCTAGATGAAAATGTAGATAGAGACGATGTGTTTGGTTCTGTTGAAGCAGTAAAAACAGTTTCGGATTTGTTAATGCCTTTAAGTGGTGAAGTTATTGAGTTTAATGAAAACTTAGAAGACGCTCCAGAATTGGTAAATAAAGACCCATACGGAGAGGGCTGGATGGTTAAAGTAACCATTTCTGACGCTTCGCAATTAGAAGACTTATTGGATGCAGAAGCTTATCAGAACCTTATTCAAGGATAATATAACTTACATTGCTATACTGATAACTCTAGGGGTTGCTCTTTTAAGTTTGATAAAGCTAGGTGGAGGTTCTGTTAACATTATACATATAGACAAATTAGAACATGCTTTTGCTTATTGTGTACTAACCTTAAGCTGGTTATTAGCTATTAAAAAAGCAGCAGTGAAAGCAAGGTTTAGGTATGTAATTGCTCTAGGTTGCCTTTTTTACGGCATGATTATTGAAGTTTTGCAAGAGGTTCTTACAACATATAGAACAGGTAGCTTTTTAGATATACTTGCAAATTTTGTTGGAATAAGCATGGCATTGTTGCTTTTTAAATTCGTTTATAAAAAAATTAATGCTATTTAACTATAAGACTTGCATAAGTTGTAAGAATTTAATTACATTAGCGAACTATATAAAAATATTTTAGGATGGAAATTAAGAAAAATCCCAAATCAAATTTAGAAAATTATTCAAAGTTGTTTATCCAACTTGGATTGGTTTTGTCACTTTTCATAGTGTATGTGTCTATGGAAAACAAGACATACGACAGAGAAATAGGTGTTTTAGGTGATGCAAGTATGCAAGACCAAGAAGACGAAGAAACGGTTATTACAGAACGAGTAGAGCCAGTTAAGCCAAAGTCTCCACCACCACCAGCTCCAGAAAAAATCGAAATTGTTGAAGATGAAAAAGAAGTTGAAGAAACAGTGATCGAAACTACCGAGACAGATGAAACAGAAGCGATAGAAGAAATTGAAGAGGTAGAAGAAGAAGAAGGAGTTGTAGAAGATGTGCCTTTTGCAATTATTGAAGAAGTGCCAATTTTTCCAGGATGTAAAGGAACTAGAAAGCAAAAAAGTGATTGCCTTAGTCAAAAAATTAGACGCCATGTTGGTAGAAAATTTAATGCAGATTTAGCAGGCGATTTAGGATTATCTCCAGGAAAAAAGAAAATTTGGGTAATTTTTAGAATTGATAAGACAGGTAATATTACCGACATTCAAGCCAGAGCTCCGCATCCAAGGTTAAAGAAAGAAGCAGTTAGGGTTACTAAAACATTACCAAAAATGATTCCAGGTAAACAAAGAGGTGTGCCGGTAGGAATGAAATACACATTGCCTATTTCTTTCAATGTAGAGTAAACAACATACTATTTTAAACTAAAGAGCAAGCTCCTGATACTATCAGGAGCTTGCTCTTTTTTATTGGTATGCTTTTTGAAATTAGATGAGTGTAACATTTAAAACAATCTAATTATGAAACAGTTAAAAAAACGACCAACCAAACAATTAGAGAAGTATTCAACTGTAATTATGCAGTTATCATTAGTGTTAGTGCTTTTTATTGTATTTCAGGTTTTTGAGCACAAAACAGAACAAAAACCTACAAATATAATAGGTTTCGAGCCCTATGTTTTAGAGCCGTATTTGGTTGATGAGCCCTTGTCATTTGTAAAAGAGAAAGAGGTAAAAAAAATAATGAAATCTCAGAAGGTTACATATATAATAGATCTAGATAACTTTAAAAAGAATGAAGACAAGATTAAAGAAACACTTTTGAAAGAGAAATTGCCAACGGACGAAGTAATTAAAAATGAAATAAACGAAGCCTTTAATTCGATGATTCCAGTCGATACTCCAGTTTTAGTTGATTATTCTCTGTTTATTTCCGTAGAAAAAGCACCTGTTTTTAAAGGTTGCGAAGGATTGGCTAAAACGGAGAACAAGAAGTGTTTTGCGAAAAAGATTCAAAAATTTGTAATTACTAAGTTTAATGCTGATTTAGCTCAAGAGTTAGGCCTCCGCTCAGGAAAACATAAAATGTATGCGCAATTTATTATTGATAAAAAGGGAAACGTTGTTGATGTGCAGGTGAAAGCTCCTCATAAAAGATTAAAAAAAGAAGTGACTAATATTGTAAAAAAACTTCCAAAATTTACTCCTGGAATGATGCAAGAAATACCAGTGAATGTAAAATTTACGTTACCAATTACTTTTTATGTAGAATAGGTTTAAAAATTAAATATCGCCAATCTATTAGATTGGCGATATGTTTATGTAAGTACAAGTTATTAATTCACTATTTTTGTTTTATAGCTTAAAAAAATGAAAGAATATTTTGCACATGAAACAGCGGTTATTGATGACGGCTGTGAAATTGGAACCGATACAAAAATATGGCACTTTAGCCATGTGATGCCCAACTGTAAAATTGGGAATAATTGTAATATCGGACAGAATGTAATGGTTTCTTCAGAAGTAGTATTGGGAAACAATGTAAAAGTTCAAAACAACGTTTCTATTTATACGGGCGTTGTTTGTGAAGACGATGTTTTTTTGGGCCCATCAATGGTTTTTACAAACGTTATAAACCCTAGAAGCGCCATTAAAAGGAAAGATCAATATTTGAAAACAATTATTAAAAAAGGAGCGAGTATTGGCGCCAATGCAACCATTGTTTGTGGAAATAACATTGGCGAATATGCTTTTGTTGGAGCAGGAGCTGTGGTGCTTAAAGAGGTGTTACCTTTTGCACTGGTTTTAGGGAACCCTTCCAAACAAATAGGTTGGATTAGTGAATACGGGCATCGGTTAAATTTTGATGAAAAGGGGGAGAGCAGTTGCCCAGAAAGCAAAGATAAATATGTTTTAAATAATAATAAGGTAACTAAAAAGTAAGGAAAGACTTTGTTTGTAGGTTTTTGCAAAAAAAGAACGAAAACAGTTTTTTGTATTAAAAATAAAGTGTATATTTGTTTCGTGGTGTAAAAACCACTTTCTTTTTCATAGCAATTTTCCCACTCAATTTATTGAGTGGGTTTTTTTTGTTCTAAAAAGTGTAAGGCATAAAAAAATCCTTAACAAATAAATTGTTAAGGATTTTGTACTCGAGATGGGACTTGAACCCATACGGACCTTACAGTCCACTGGATTTTAAGTCCAGCGTGTCTACCAATTCCACCACTCGAGCTTGGTATGTTTTGTAAACGAATAGAGCGAAAGACGGGATTTGAACCCGCGACCCCCACCTTGGCAAGGTGATGCTCTACCCCTGAGCTACTTTCGCGCAGTATGTTTTAATGACCATGCATGTCTTTCAATGCGGGTGCAAAGTTAAACCAAATATATAAATAACAAAGTTTTTTCTAAGAAAAAATCACCTAATAAAAATTCATTTTTATCAGCTAAAAATTATAGGAATTGGATAAGAATAAAATATCTTTGCAAAAGAATTGAATATACAAAAATGGATTCTATTTTGTCTGCAGAAAAAAAAACAACAGTAAAAGGCTTTGTGTCAGATTTAAAGCAACTTACAAAAGTAGGATTGTCTTTGAGTGTGGTTTTTTCTTCTGTTGCAGGATATTTACTGGCGGCAGAGCTTGTTAATGGTGTTACATTAATCATGCTAGCAATTGGCGGATATTTTATGGTAGGTGCTTCAAATGCTTTTAATCAAGTTATTGAAAAAGAGACCGATGCTTTGATGAAAAGAACCATGAGTCGTCCGTTGCCAACAAATCGAATGAAGGTTTCTACAGCCTTGTTCATTGCCATATCTTTTACAATTCTAGGAATTGCCATACTGTATTCGATCAATGCAAAAAGCGCCTTGTTTGGTGCAATTTCTATATTTTTGTACACCTGTGTTTACACCCCTTTAAAGTCAATAACACCGTTGGCTGTTTTTGTAGGTGCTTTTCCAGGAGCTATTCCGTTTATGTTAGGCTGGGTTGCCGCTACAAATCATTTTGGAATCGAAGCAGGATTTTTATTTTTGATTCAGTTTTTTTGGCAATTTCCTCATTTTTGGGCAATCGGTTGGTTGCAGTACGAAGAGTATAAAAAGGCAGGATTTAACATGTTGCCAATGAATAAAAAAGACAGAGGAGCTGTAAAGCAAATTATATTTTATACAGTAATTATGATTGTGGTTTCTGTAGCTCCTGTATTAAGAGTTACAGGAACGTTTTATATTTATCCAGTAACAGCAATTGTAATTGCGCTTATTGGTGGAGTTATGCTATATTATGGTGTTCAATTACATAAAACAAAATCAAATATTGAAGCAAGAAAATTAATGCTTGCCAGTGTATTGTATATTACAGTAGTACAAATTATTTACGTAGTCGATAAATTTTTACATTAACAACAATGAGTCAAGAAGCCTTAAATACAGAATTAAAAACAGCAAAGAAAAAGTCTGCAAAACCAATGTTGTGGATTTCTATGATTAGCATGACCATGTTTTTTGCAGGGTTAACAAGTGCATATGTAGTGAGTAGAAAAAGAGAAGACTGGGTTGTTTTTGATTTGCCTACTTCTTTTTATACAGGTACGCTATTGGTCGTGTTAAGCAGTATCGCATTGTTTTTAGCACAACGATTTATACGTCAAAACAATAGACAAGCAAGTTCTGTATTTGTATTGCTTGCTTTGGCATTAGGAATTGGATTTGTATTTTTTCAATACCAAGGATTTCATCAGTTGAAAAGTGTTGGCTTATTTTTTACAGGCCCAGAAAGCACGGTGTCAACATCATTCATTATAGGAATCACATTTATGCATGTTTTACATGTGTTGGCAGGACTTATTGTGCTGTTAGTTGTAATTTATAATCATTTTAAATCTAGGTATAATGCTACTGAAATGCTTGGTTTTGAGCTAGGTGCAATATTTTGGCACTTTGTAGGAGTACTATGGATTTACCTATTTTTCTTTTTCTATTTTATTAGATGATGAAAATTGCGTAATTTTGGCAAACTATTTTAAAAATAACTAACGTAGATATTTATGGAAGCAACGATTGCTGTAAAATCTGAAGAAAAAAATGCTTGGGACGGAGGAGGCTCAAGACCTTTTGGAGCGAGCTATGGAAAAATGATGATGTGGTTTTTTATCGTGTCAGATGCATTAACTTTTTCAGGGTTTTTAGCCGCCTATGGTTTAACAAGGTTTAAATTTATTGACTCTTGGCCAATTGCCGATCAAGTGTTCAATCACTTCCCATTTATTCATGGAGACCACCCAATGCTTTTTGTAGCATTAATGACGTTTATTCTTATTTTTTCTTCGGTAACAATGGTGTTGGCTGTTGATGCAGGACATAGAATGAAAAAAACCCAAGTTACTTGGTACATGTTGTTAACTATTATTGGAGGGTTAATTTTCTTAGGATCACAAGCTTGGGAATGGAAAAACTTTATTGGAGGTACTTACGGAGCCGTTAAAACTACCGAAGGACAAGTATTGCAATTTGTAAAAGAAGGACATCAAATAGCCTTGTCTGATTTTGTTGTTGGAGCCCATGGAGAAAGAACAACACATACAAGAGAAAATGGACTTTGGTTTGAAAGTGAGGCTGCTTTACCAACATACTCTTTACAACAAGTAATTAGTTCTTATGAGCACAATCCGTCAGTGTTGATTAGAACAGAAGAAATTGACCTAGAAACAAAAGAGAAAAAAATTCTTTCTAGAGAAGAAGGATCTCGATACCTGTTAATGGCAACCAAAGTTGTAGAAGGCGCAAACTTAACAGAAAATGAATATGGAAAGACATTGTTTGCCGATTTCTTTTTCTTCATTACTGGATTTCACGGATTTCACGTTTTTTCAGGAATTCTAATTAATATTATCGTTTTCTTTAATGTAATCTTAGGAACTTATGAAAAAAGAGGACATTATAATATGGTAGAAAAAGTAGGTTTATATTGGCACTTTGTAGATTTAGTTTGGGTATTTGTATTTACCTTCTTCTATTTAGTATAATTATAAAAAAATAAAGAAAATGGCACACGCTCAAGAATCACATACAAAAAGAATTTGGATAGTTTTTGGTTTTTTATGTATCATAACCATGGTAGAAGTTGCTTTGGGGATTGTAAAACCAGAGGGACTATACTTTACTCAGTTTTTAGGAACTAGTTTATTAAACTGGATCTTTATTATTTTAACCTTAGTAAAAGCATACTATATTGTGTGGGCTTTTATGCATTTAGAAGGAGAAAAAAAATGGTTTAGACGTGCCATTGTCTGGACAGTAGTTTTTCTAATTTCTTATTTAGTGACTTTGCTACTAATAGAAGGAGGCTACCTGTTTGAAACACTTGCCCCCTTAGTAAAATGGGATTACTAAAAATAGTACTATAAAATAGGAGGGTGGTTTTTACCACCTTTTTTTTGGAAAATGGAGAAAAATAACCTCAAAAAGCGAATTGTACTAGGTGTCTTATTTATTGGGCCATTACTTTTCTATCTTTTCTTATCTCTAGGAATTTACCACCATGCAAATTTACCAATTCTCACAAACAACGTAGAAGATATAAAAGGCTCAGAGAGCTTTAAAGATCATTTTTCTGTGGTTAGTTTTTTGGGAAAAAATGTTGCCCACACAAAAGGAGGTCTTTTTAACTTGAACGAAGTTATTTACAAGCGCTATCAAAAAAGTTTGTACTTTCAGTCCGTATTAATTGTTCCAGAAGGCGTAGAAGAAGAATTAGAGACTCTTAAAGAAAAGCTAAAAACCTATACAGACATTAGCAGTTGGAAATTTATTATCATGTCTGATGAAGAGATTAAAACTGTTTTTAACAGCTTTAAAACTCCTTATAAACTGAATGCAGATGTTGGTTCTGAATATGTGTTTATTGTAGATAGATCTATTCGTTTAAGAGGTCGTAAAGATGATAAAGATACTGATACGGGAAGATTGTATGGCTATAATATGCACTCGGTTGCCGATTTGAGGAATAAGATGAAAAAAGATTTAGAGATTATTTATTATCAACTTAAAAAATCCTTAGAAAAACAAAAGCGTCACAGACGCGAAATATAATTGAAATGAGTAAAAAGTATTCGTATATAGGAGTTTCATTTATCGTACTAATTTTTGGAATTTATGTAATCCCAAAGGTAGTTTCAAGATATCAAAAATCAGATTTGGTTGTTTTTACTAAGGTTCCAGACTTTGAATTTGTCAATCAAAACGGAAAAACAATTACCAATAAAAATTTTGAAGGAAAAGTATATGTGGTAGAATTTTTCTTTACAACCTGCCCTTCTATTTGTCCGATTATGACCCAAAAAATGCTTGCCATTCAAGAGGAATTTTATGGCAATCCAGCCTTTGGAATCGCTTCCTTTTCAATCACTCCAGAAATAGATACTCCAGAAGTCTTAAAAGCTTATACAAAGCAACATAATATAACAAGTAGAAACTGGCATTTGCTTACAGGCAACAGCGATGAGGTTGTCTATGCCTTGGCAAATAAGGGTTTTAAATTATATACAGGAAAAACAGATGGAGAACACGGAGGATTTGAACATTCTGGTTTGTTTGCCTTGATTGATAAAGAGGGGTATATCCGTTCTCGAAAAGATGCGTATGGTAATCCGATTATGTATTATAGAGCTTTGAAAGAAAATGATTTTCCAGATCAAATTTCTGAATTAAAAGAAGATATTAAACTATTATTAAATGAATAAATCAACTTCAGCAAAAGAAAAAAAATACCATAAAATTATCACGGTGTTATCTATTGTAATTCCATTAGCAGTTGCGGCTTTATTTGGAGTGAAAATCCCGAATGTAGAGCCTTTGTCTTTTTTACCGCCAATTTATGCAAGTATAAATGGACTTACTGCAATTATTTTAGTAGCAGCAATTATTGCAATTAAAAAGGGAAATAAAAAGCTTCATGAGGTTTTAAATACTGTGGCGATTGGATGTTCAGTATTGTTTTTGTTGATGTACATCGGGTATCATATGACCTCTGACTCGACAGAGTTTCAAGGAGAGGGCATTATTAAATACGTCTATTATGTTATTTTAATATCTCATATTTTATTGTCAATAGCTGTAATTCCTTTTGTGCTGATTACCTATGTACGTGCTAGATTGGGGGATTTTCCGCAACATAAAAAGATTGCAAGAATCACATTTCCTTTGTGGCTGTATGTGGCAATAACAGGAGTTGTTGTGTACTTAATGATATCTCCTTACTATGTATAAAATTAAAAAAATAACACTTTTCTTCGTAGGATTTCTTTTTTTACTGGTTGAAAATGTAGCTGCACAATGCGCCATGTGCAAAGCAGTTGTTGAAAGTGGAGGAGAAGAAATGGCAGAAAGTCTTAATTCAGGAATTACCTATTTGATGGTGTTTCCATATGTTTTGGTGGGTGTTTTAGCTTATTTTTTATACAAATATAAAAAGCGAACCGAAAATTAACGTTTCAATAAGAGACATTTCCTGTAACATATTCTATTTTTACTCGTCATATAGGGAAGATTGAACAGATGTCTGTTCGGTTGTTTTCGTTTTTGGTACGGCTGTTGTAAGTATCAAAAGACAAATCAAAAAAAACTAACAATTATTATATATGAACCGAGCATGCTAAAACTTTCATCACTAAATAGAATGATGAACAGCGAACAACATGTGACCGTTAAAAAACAATAAACACAAACACATGAAAACAAAAATCGCTGTAATTATAACTTTAATTGCTTTTTCTTTCTCAGGAATATCACAAAAAAAATGGACGTTAAAAGAATGTGTGAGCTATGCTTTAGAACATAATATTACCATCAAACAAAATGCTCTGAATGTAGCATTGAGCGAAGAAGATGTTGTGCAGGCAAAAGGAAATTTTTTGCCGAACTTAAATGCATCTTCAAGTCCAGGAATGAACTTTGGGTCTTCTATAGGGCAAAACGGAGCAAGAATTTCTACAGATAATTTTAGAACAAGCTTTAGTTTAAATAGTAATGCAACCCTATTTAATGGTTTCAGAAATTTAAATACGTTTAAACAAGCCCAATTGGGAGTAGCCTCTAGTAAGTTGGAACTGCAAAAAATACAAGATGATATTTCTTTAAATGTAGTAAACGCATATTTAAATATTTTGTTTGCAAAAGAAAATTTAAACGTTGCAAGTGTACAATATGAAATTAGTAAAAAGCAAATTGAAAGAGCAAAAAATCAAGTAGAAGCAGGCGTAAAGGCAAAGGGCGAATTGTTAAATGTAGAATCTTCTGCAGCAACAGATGCTCAAAATGTGGTGGCGCAAGAAAACACCTTAAATTTAGCATTGTTAACGCTGGCTCAGTTGTTACAAGTTTCTACAGAAAATTTTGATATTGCTAATTTAGACTTGGGTTCTCCATCTATTGCAACCTTATACGATGATTCAGATGTGGTGTATAAAAAAGCAGTAATTGATAGACCAGAAATTATCAAAGCTCAAATTGATATAGAAAATGCTAATTTAGGAATTGACATTGCAAAAGGAAGGTATTTACCAACACTGTCTTTTTCTGCTGGTGCAGGAACATCGTATCAACATTCATTTTCATTTTCTAATCAATATTTTTTCAAGCAAGTAGAAAACAACTTAGGATACAGCATAGGACTTTCTTTAAACATCCCTATTTTTAATAGGTTTCAAACAAAATCTGGAGTTGATAAATCGATAATCAATCAAGAGAAGAGCGAAATCAACTTAGAAAGCCAAAAATTGCAATTAAAAGCAACAATAGAAAGAGTGTTCTTAGATGCAAAAGCAGCTACAAAAACATATGAAGCAGCGCAAACATCATTGGTATCACAAAATGAAGCCTATAAAAATGCGCAAGAACGATACAATTTTGGAGCCATGACCATGTTTGATTTTGATCAGGTAAGAAACCGTTTGGTAACAGCGCAATCGTCTTTGATTAGAGCAAAGTATGACTATGTTTTTAAATCGAAAGTATTGAAATTTTATTACGGAGAATCCATCTTAGATTAAGAAAATAAATAGGATCAAAAGCGGTTAGAAATTTAAAATTCCTGACCGCTTTTTTTGTTTCAAAAGAGCATCTTAGAGAAACCGTATATGAATTTTTAAACCATATATGTAACAAGAGATTAAACATTTTAGATGTTCTATTATCTTGTTTTTTTAGTTTTTCTAAAAACGTAAAAACTTATTCTAGTGATTGCTAGTCAGTTAAAATCAAGTCTATGCTCCCTGCCTGCGGCAGACAGCTTGTATCTAATAGCGTAGCGATCTAATATCTTTTATCAATTTATTCTAATTATCTTTGTCAAAAAATAATCTATTGGCATATATCTTAAACATAGAAACGTCTACAAAAAACTGCTCTGTTAGTATTTCTGAAAACGGAAAATTGATTGCCCTCAAAGAGTTGAATACTGGCAACTATTCTCATGCAGAAGTACTGCATCCGTTTATCAACGAAGTGTTGAAAACAGCAAACATTTCAATGGCTGACCTCAATGCTGTTGCAGTAAGCAAAGGACCAGGTTCGTACACAGGGTTGCGAATTGGGGTTTCTGCGGTAAAGGGTGTGTGTTTTGCACAAGACATTCGGTTGATATCTATAGAAACATTAACATCTTTGGCACATGCCACTTCTATTAAAAAAGGGGTGCTTATACCCATGTTAGACGCACGAAGAATGGAAGTGTATGCTGCTGTTTTTGATAGTGAATACCGTCAAATAAGAGACATTAAAGCAGAGATTGTTGACGAACATTCATATGCTGAATACCTAGAAAAAGGACCGGTGTATTTCTTAGGAGATGGTGCTGAAAAATGCCAAGAAGTCCTGGCACACTCGAATGCTATTTTTATAACGGATGCTTTTCCGTCTGCAAAAGAAATGTGTGCATTGTCACATGCGAAGTATCAAAAAAACGACTTCGAAGACGTTGCTTATTTTGAGCCTTTTTATTTAAAAGACTTTGTTGCTGTTCCGCAAAAGAAACGATCATTATAAAACAACACGTTACTTTTTTAAACGTTGTAGCTGCTTAAACGCTTCATTGGTACGCTCTGTGGGTAATTGGCAGGTCTTGTTTTCGCAGACATAAATAAATGTTTTACCATCCACAAATCTATTTTTTAACAGCGGTAACTTATTTTCTGTAGTGCTGCCACAAATAAGTTTGTTTGGAATATAGTGCTGGTTGATTTCTTTTAACCTTAACGGCGCCTCTTTTCCGCTGATGGCAATTTCAAAATAACCTTCTGTAAAGTTGCTATACAAATCTAACCAATTAGAATACCCCGCTCCATAATTTTGGATCTGGTCAGTCATATTGCTCAACATTTGTTTGCTGGTTTTTGCATAGTACTCATTGTCGTAATAATGACTTAACTTGAATAGGTTTTTTGCCATCATCGAGTTTGAGGAAGGTATTACATTGTCTTCAATTTCCATTTTTCGAGCAATCAATTGCGTATCTTTATCCGAAGTAAAAAAGAACATCTTAGAGTTGGTGTCAAAAAAGTGATCTAAGGCTGTGGCGGTTAAATTTTTAGAAAGCGTTAGCCATTTGTCATTGAGTGTTGCTTCGTACAATGAAATATAAGCATCAATGAGGGTCGCATAATCTTCTAAATAGCCATTGATGGTTGCCTTTCCATTTTTAAAATTATGGAATAAACTCCCATCTTCTTTGAGCATGTTTTTTTCTAAAAATGAAGCATTCTTAAGTGCGACTTCTAGAAAATGGTTGTCGTCAAAAACACGATAGGCATCAATATACCCTTTTAACATGAGTGCATTCCAAGAGGTTAAAATCTTGTCATCCAATCGAGGCCTTTCTCTTTTGGCTCTTTCCTTTAAGAGGATTGCTTTCCATGTAACAATTTTTTCTTTCAGTTTTTCTGTTGAAATTTGATGCTTTTTTGAAAATTCGTCGTCGGATGCATTTCGAATCAAATGGTAGTTTTTATGTTCCCAAAAACCAAAGGCATTGATGTTATAATAGTCAGAAAACACCTCAAAATCAGGAATCAATTGTTGCAATGTTTCTTTTGTCCAAACATAAAATGCTCCTTCTTCCAGTTCGTTTTTTTCATTCAAGCTATCTGCATCTAATGAAGAATAGAAGCCGCCATTTTTGTGCAGCAATTCTCTTTCAACAAAAGACAAGGTGTTGTACACAGTTTCTTTATACAGCTCGTTTTTGGTAATCAAATAAGCATCGGCATATAGGCTTACCAGCTGCCCATTATCATAGAGCATTTTTTCAAAATGCGGAATGTGCCATTTTGTATCTACAGAATATCTAGAAAACCCACCGCCTACTTGATCAAAGATGCCGCCATGAGCAATTTTAGTCAATGTGGTGTTTACATAGTCAGCTAATTTTGTGTCGTTATTCTGAAAAGCATACCGCAATAAAAAATGATAATTATTAGGCATTGGAAACTTCGGAGCTTTCTTCATTCCGCCTAAATTATCATCAAAATAAACCTCCCATTTTTCTACCGTATTGTTCACATACTCTTTTGTAAACAGTGCTTCATTTTTATTTAAAGTAACCAATCCTGATTGCTGAACTCCTGTTGTTAATTTTTCTGCGAATTCAATAACTTTTTGTGGGTCTTTCTGATATAAATCTCCAATTTGGGTAAGGGCTTTTGTCCATGCTTCTTTTTTAAAGTAGGTGCCTCCCCAGATAGGCCTTCCATCTGGAAGAGCAATACAGTTTAAAGGCCATCCGCCGCTGCCTGTCATTAATTGAACAGCATTCATATATACCTGATCAATGTCTGGACGCTCTTCTCTATCTACCTTTACATTGATAAAATGCTGATTCATAATTGCAGCAACAGAATCATTTTCAAAACTTTCATCTTCCATAACATGACACCAATGACAAGAAGAATAGCCAATAGAAATTAACAAGAGTTTGTTTTCTTTTTTTGCTAAGGCAAGTGTTTCATCATTCCAAGCATGCCAATTTACAGGGTTGTGAGCATGCTGTAATAAATACGGGCTCGTTTCTGTAATTAAGTGATTGGTATATTTATGGTTGGGCATTTTTTGTGGATTTTGATTGTTGCAGCTGATACATAAAGCTACAAAAAGAAGGATTAAAACACGGTATTGCATTGCTGATTTTTTTTCAAAGGTAAACAATATATATGATTGGATAATACAGCCTTATTGATTGATAGGATAAAGATTTTGAAACATTAAATAAGCATAGATGTAGACAAATTTGTAGCGGAAAAACCCGAGAGTTTAGGAAAATTTGTTAAAATAAAAACAAAACTTGCAAAATTGATAGTAATACTATTATATTAGCCGACTAAAATGAAAAGCCTTCAAATACATATTGATGTAAGTCCAGAACTATATTTAAAAAATCCTGATTCTTCTGAATTAGGAAGAAAAATTGTTTCTAATAGTATTGAAATGATTAATGAATTGGGATTTGAAGCGTTTACATTTAAAAAATTAGGGCAAAAGATCAACTCTCCAGAAAGTTCAGTGTATCGTTATTTTGAAAATAAGCACATCTTATTAATTTATCTGCTTTCATGGTATTGGAGTTGGTTAGATTATCGTTTGGTTTTTGCAACCGCCAATATAGATTCTCCAATTGAAAAATTAAAAAAAGCACTTAAGGTTTTAACACAAGCCACCGTAATAGATCAGTCGGTCTCTCATATCAATGAAGTATTGTTAAGTAAAATTGTTGTTTCAGAATCGGCAAAAGCATATCATACAAAAGAGGTTGATAATGAAAATGAAAAAGGGTTTTTTAAAGCGTATAAGCAAGTAGTACAGCGAGTAAGTGATTTGGTATTAGCGATGAATCAACATTTTGAATTTCCTCACATGCTAATTTCAACGGTTATAGAAGGGGCTCATCAGCAAAGGTATTTTGCAGAACATTTACCGTCTCTTACAGATGTAAAAAAAGAAACAGATTCCGTTACAGAGTTTTATACTCAAATGGTATTTAAGGTACTGCAATGATTCAAGAAGAAAAAAAGAACTATCAAAAAAATTTGAAGAAAATAATGTAGAAGTCATCAATGCTGCTTAATCTTTATAGTGAAGTTTGACAGTGTTAGAAAACAAGAAAGTAAAATTGGCAATAAAATCGTTGAAAACTAACAGATACGGTTGCTAAAAAAAACATTAATAATGAAAAAAATAATTGATTTTTCCCATTTTAAGGGAGATTTGTTTGGAGGAATTACAGCAGGGATAGTGGCATTACCATTAGCACTAGCTTTTGGAGTTAGTTCTGGACTCGGACCGAGTGCAGGATTGTATGGTGCTATTTTTGTAAGTTTTTTCGCTGCTCTTTTTGGAGGTACAAACACTCAAATTTCTGGACCAACAGCCCCGATGACAGCGGTAAGTATGGTTGTTATTTCTGGAATTATTGCCACTTTTGATGGAGATATATCAAAAGCATTGCCTGCTATTTTAACAGTGTTTCTTTTAGCGGGATTAATGCAAGTTGGCCTTGGATTGTTAGGCCTTGGAAAATACATAAAATACATTCCTTATCCCGTTGTTTCTGGTTTTATGACAGCTATTGGAATTATTATTTTAGTAACTCAAGTGTTACCTTCTGTAGGTTATTATCCAAAAGAAGATGTGGCATTTGTTAATCAATTCAAACCACAAGCAGAAGAAATTATCTTAGATAAAATTTTAAAAGAAGAAGCCGGAGAAGGAATTCTAGTCTTAGAAAACTTTAAAGAAACAATTGTTAGAGCTGAACAGATAACAGATGATCAGATTTTAAAAGAATCTCAAACATTGGCTAGTTCTGAAGCTTCAGGAGTTTTAGGATCTCTGAAAGTATTGCCAAGAGCACTCCAAAATATTAACTGGCTAGAACTACTCTTAGCCTTAGGTACTATTTTTATTATTTATGGATTTAGATTCATCACAAAGAAAATTCCAAGTACTTTGGTTGCCTTACTTGTAATGTCGGGTATTGCCATTGGTTTTGGATTAAATTATAGGCCTATTGAAGAAATTCCAAGTGGATTGCCAGTCCCTAACTTAGCTATATTTACCGATTTTAGTTTTAGTAGCCTTTCTCCGTTTGTATTTACGGCACTTACGCTGTCACTTCTAGGAGCAATTGATTCTTTGCTAACTTCTGTTGTAGCTGATAACATGACAAAAACAAAACACAAACCCAATAAAGAATTAATAGGCCAAGGTATTGGAAATAGTGTTGCCGCGATTTTTGGAGGAATCCCCGGAGCAGGAGCAACAATAAGAACAGTTGTAAATATTAATTCTGGAGGAAAAACCAGATTGTCTGGAATGACGGCAGGAATCTTATTGTTGGTTGTTCTACTTGCACTAGGACCAATTGCATCTCAAATTCCAGCGGCTGTTTTGGCAGGAATATTAATAACTGTAGGAATTGGTGTTATGGATTATAAAGGATTAAAAGCAATTCCAAAAATGCCTCGACCTGAAGTAATTATCATGCTTGTGGTATTGGTATTATCATCTGTTTGGAACCTTGTATACGCTGTTGGTATTGGCCTAGTAATCTCTTCGTTAATGTTTATGAAAAAAATGGGAGATTTAACAGCAAAACGTTCAGACGTGAAATCGTTAAAAAAAGAAAAATCTTGGAAAGATGAAGCCAATTTTCCTGAAAACTTAAAAGATGAAGTCTTTATAAAACACCTTAAAGGACCTTTGTTTTTTGGATCAACTAGTGATTTTCAGCAGCTAGCAAAACAAATTCCCGATGCCGCATCAACCATTGTTATTAGAATGGGAAGGATGGCATACATAGACCAGTCTGGGCTGTATGCATTAGAAGACGTGTTGATCGATTTGATCAAAGCAGATAAAACAGTACTGTTGGTAAACCTTATTGAACAACCAAGATACTTGCTTGAAAAAATTGACATCATTCCAGACTTAATACCAAAAAATCAAATATTTAACAGTTTTGATGAGTGTACAAATTGGATAAAAGAACATAAAATAAATAAAAAACCTACAAATGAATACACAAACAAAAATAACACAAGGAAATTTGACACCTCAATTGGCGCGCCAAATTTTAGTAGAAGGAAATGAACTATTTGTTCAAAATGTAAAAGCACCAAGAAACTTACAAAATCAAGTTAAAGAAACGAGTCAAGGACAATTTCCTTTTGCAGTAATTTTAAGTTGCATCGATTCTAGAGTGCCAGCAGAATTGGTTTTTGACCAAGGAATTGGAGATGTGTTTAGCGCTAGAGTTGCAGGGAATGTAGTTAATGAAGATGTTTTAGGCTCTATGGAATATGCTTGTAAAGTTGCCGGTTCTAAAATTGTTGTAGTAATGGGGCATACAAAATGCGGAGCTGTTACTGCAGCTTGTAAAAGTGTAGAACTAGGAAATATCACTACTTTACTCAACAAAATACAACCAGCAGTAAACATTGTAAAAGCAGCTTCTGAAAATACTCAACAAGAAATGAGTGATGCTTCAATTGAAGAAGTTACCAAATTAAATATCGAGTTATCTATAGATAGGATTCGAAAAGAAAGCCCCATTTTAGCTGAAATGGAACAACTTGGCGAAATAGAAATTGTTGGCGCATTGTACAGTGTAGCTACAGGAAAAATAACTTTTTTTGAAGGATAGTTTTATGCATTTAATACCAGTATTTTATAAGTATTAAGAGGCTCTTTTTTGTTTTAATAATAACAATTTAGAAACATTAAATTAACATTAGTATTGGTTCTTTGCAGCGACAAAAACTACTTACTTATGAAATTAAGAATAAGCTTATTGTTAAGCTGCTTATTAGTGTTGAATGTTGTTTCTGCCCAAGAAACAACAGCTCCATCTTTCGGAAAAGGACTGTTTAATTTAGTTGGAAAAGACAATGCCTGGTCAATGAATATTGGGGCTAGGATGCAATTTTTAGGCACCTCTGCATGGGGCATTGAAAATGCAGGCTTTGAAGACCCAACAACTTCTATGTTGGTAAGAAGAGCTCGATTAAAATTTGCAGGCTTTGCGTACTCTCCTAAATTAACCTATAAATTAGAGATTGGTTTATCTAACCGAGATATTTCTGGCGCCTCTGAGTTTACAAGCAATGCCCCTCGATATATTTTGGATGCGGTTTTAAAATGGAATTTCCATCAAAATTTTGTGCTTTGGTTTGGGCAAACAAAGTTACCAGGTAATAGAGAACGTGTTATTTCTTCAGGCAATCTTCAACAAGTTGATAGATCATTACTTAATAGCCGATTTAATATTGATCGTGATTTTGGAATTCAACTAAGACACCACTTTAATTTAACTGAAAAGTTTATTGTAAAAGAAATGTTTTCTATCGCTCAAGGAGAAGGAAGAAATGTAACTTCTGGTAACCTTGGTGGGCATCAATATACAACTCGTGTAGAATTTTTACCTTTTGGTAATTTTGCGAGCAAAGGAGATTATAAAGGAAGTGACTTAAAATTTGAAAACACTCCTAAGTTGGCCATTGGAGCATCGTATGATTTTAACAATAATGCCGTTAAAAACAGAAGCAACCAAGGATCGTATATGAAAACTGACACGGGCTTCTATCAAACAAATATTTCTACGCTATTTTTAGACGCCATGTTTAAGTACAAAGGATTTTCTTTTATGGCAGAATATGCACATAGAGATGCAGCAGATCCAATAGCAAAAAACACTGACGGTTCTTTAACAGGAGATATCGTAAAAGTAGGAAATGGTTTGAATCTACAAACAGGCTACTTAATTTCAAAAACATGGGAACTCTCTGGGCGGTATACAAATATTTCTTTAGATGAAAAGGTTGTTGGAAAAGGAGCAGAAAATCAATACACACTAGGGCTTTCAAGATATATAGTAGGGCATAAGCTAAAAATACAGACAGATGTGAGTTACCTAGACTTAGTAGCTAAAAACAATCAACTTATGTTTCGCTTACAAGTTGATATTCACTTTTAATCATAAAAAGATAACATAGCCATAACATAAGCATGCTTACATGTTTATAAATTTGCTTCAAATAAATAAAAAATAAATATGCAAGATCCTTATATTTTAATGCTAGTAGCATTGACCATATTAGCAATAATCGACCTGGTTGTTGGAGTAAGTAATGATGCGGTAAATTTTTTAAACTCAGCAATTGGCTCAAAAGCCATTTCGGTAAGAAAGATATTAATTATTGCAAGCCTTGGAGTCTTTGTTGGCTCTGTAACTTCAAGTGGGATGATGGAAGTTGCTCGTAAAGGAATTTTTGTTCCAAGCGAGTTCTATTTTAATGAAATTATGTACATTTTTATGGCCGTAATGGTTACAGATATTTTACTACTAGATGTCTTTAACTCATTAGGAATGCCAACATCAACAACAGTCTCTATTGTGTTTGAATTGTTGGGAGCTGCTGTTGCCATGGCGTTGGTAAAAATATACGCCTCAGGAAATGGAGAAACAATTTCTGACCTTGGAAGATATATCAACTCAGACAAAGCACTATTAATTATTTTTGGAATCCTACTTTCGGTCGTCGTCGCATTTTCGATAGGAGCCATTGTGCAATTTTTCTCTCGATTGATTTATTCTTTTAATTTTGAGCAAAGACCCAATTATATCAGTGCCCTGTTTGGAGGTTTTGCCATCACAGCAATTACCTATTTTATAGTGATTAAAGGATTGAAAGGAACTCCTTTTAAAAATGATATTGGTGGCGTAATTGAAGGAAATTTAGTTTGGATTATTTCTGTCGGATTTGTCTTTTGGGCAGTAATATCTCAACTTTTAATAACTGTTTTCAAAGTAAATGTACTCAAATTAATTATTGGAATAGGAACCTTTTCACTAGCCTTGGCTTTTGCAGGAAATGATTTGGTAAACTTTATTGGAGTGCCAATTGCCGCTTGGGATTCATACGCTGCATGGCAACTTTCTGGGCAAGAAGCTACTCAATTTTCAATGGCAGTATTAGATAAAAAAGTACCTGCTAATTTCATCTACTTATTGTTGGCAGGAGCTGTTATGGTGGTTACTATTTGGACTTCCAAGAAAGCGAAAACAGTAATTGAAACAGGGGTTAATTTATCTCGTCAAGGAGAGGGTCATGAAAAATTTCAACCAAATTCAACATCGAGAATTGCTGTAAGAGCAGCCATGGGAATTAATGCGGGATTTAGATATCTTCTTCCGAAGAAAACATTGTTAGCCATTGATTCAAAATTTCAAAAGCCTGTGGTAAAATTATCAAAAGACAAAGCCTATGAAATGCCTGCTTTTGATATGATTAGAGCTTCTGTTAATTTAATTGTAGCAGGAATTTTAATCTCGATAGGAACCTCTTTGAAATTACCACTTTCTACAACTTATGTAACGTTTATGGTAGCAATGGGAACATCTTTGGCAGATAGAGCCTGGGGAAGAGAAAGCGCTGTATACAGAGTTGCAGGCGTAGTAAATGTTATTGGAGGTTGGTTTATGACGGCAATTGTAGCCTTTGTAGCCGCAGCAATAGTTGCTTACCTGATTTATTTAGGAGGCATCACTATGGTTGCTATTTTATTATTGTTGGTTTTCGGATTGATTGCACGTAACTCTATTCGTCATTCTAAAAAAGCAAAAGAAATCAAAAAACAACATCACATAGAAAGAGCAGAACTAATTACTATTAATGGAGTGATTGAAGAAAGTTCTGACCACATTGCAGAAGTGGCACAACGGATTAATAAATTATATACCAACGTGGTAAATGATTTGGCAAATCACGATTTGAATAAATTGCGAAAAACAGAAAAACATGTTGGAAAGTTGAATGATGAAATAGACAATTTAAAAGATGGTGTTTTCTATTTTATAAAATCATTAGACGAAACCTCTGTGCAAGCAAGTAGGTTTTACCTTTTGGTATTGGGGTATTTACAAGATGTAGCACAATCTATTAGTTATATTTCTAGAGCAAGTTATAAGCACGTAAATAACAATCATAAAAACTTAAAGAAAGGGCAATTAAAAGATTTAAAAGGAATTGACAATCAGTTAACAGAATTATTGTTAGAAGTAAGTTTAATTTTTGAAAACAGAACTTTTGAAGGATTAGACGCTATTTTGATTAAAAAGCAAGCTCTTTTAAATGCGGTTTCTGCCTCTATAGAAAAGCAAGTAGCAAGAATTAGATCTGAAGAAACAAGTCCTAAAAACACCACGTTGTATTTTAGTGTTTTGTTAGAAACAAAAGATTTGCTAGGAGGGTTAATGAATTTGTTGCAAACCTATGAAGAATTTCATTTAACAAGAAAAGAGGAATAAACTTCGTAAGATACCGAAACTAAAAATCCCGAGATGCTGATTTTATCAGCATCTCGGGATTTTTTTATTATTGTTCACTCAAATGCTATTAAGCTTTATAGCTCTAAAGCCTTTTGAATGTTGTTGTCCATTAATAAATCTATAGGGTTTTCTAACGCTTCTTTAACTGCTACCAAGAAACCAACAGATTCACGTCCGTCAATAACTCTATGGTCATATGATAGCGCCACATACATAATAGGCTGAATAACAACGGCACCGTCAACCGCCATTGGACGATTTACAATATTGTGCATTCCTAAAATTCCACTTTGAGGAGGGTTTAAAATAGGCGTAGACAACATCGATCCAAACACACCACCATTGGTAATGGTAAATGTTCCTCCTGTCATTTCATCTACAGTAATTTGTCCGTCACGTGCGCGTAAAGCCAATCGTTTTACTTCGCTTTCTACCCCTCTAAAAGATAATTTTTCAGCATTTCTAATTACAGGAACCATCAATCCTTTTGGGCCAGAAACGGCAATAGAAATGTCTTGAAAATTATTTTTAATTTGAAAATCTCCATCTAACATAGAGTTTACATCTGGGTACATTTTCAACGCTCTTACCACGGCAAGTGTAAAGAAAGACATGAACCCCAATCCAACACCGTGTTTTGCTTTAAAGTCTTCTTTATGAGTAGTACGTAAGTCAAAAATAGGCTGCATGTTCACTTCATTAAAGGTGGTTAACATGGCCGTTTCGCTTTTAACAGCCACCAAACGTTGTGCCACTTTTCTACGAAGCATGGATAGTTTTTTCCGTTCCGTTCCACGGTCACCGTCCACAGGAATACTTCCCATACTTGGCACCGCTTTTACAGCATCGTCTTTGGTAATTCTACCCGCTTTTCCAGTTCCTTTGATGGCATTGGTGTCCATTCCTTTTTCTACTAAGATTTTTTTAGCAGCAGGAGAAGCTGTTCCGGTAGCATAGGTTACTTTGGTTTCAACTTTCGGAGTTTTAACGGTGTTTTCAGTAGGGTTGCTTTTGTCGCTGTCAACTGCCAACTGACCACTGTCAACTGGTTTTTCTGCGTCCATGTCTATCAAACACACGACAGCACCTACAGCCACCGCATCACCTTCTTCAGCTTTCAGCGTAATAATTCCGCTTTCTTCCGCAGGCAATTCTAAGGTTGCTTTGTCAGAATCTACTTCGGCAATGGGTTGGTCTTTTTCAACATAATCACCGTCTTCAACTAACCACGTTGCTATTTCTACTTCTGTAATTGATTCCCCCGGAGAAGGCACTTTCATTTCTAAAATCATCAGTACTAAATTTTACTTGTGCTGAACTTGTTTCAGCATATAATTTATCTTTTTATTATTCTGTATCGAAAACAGCATCAATCACCCGTTGGTGTCTTTTCTTAAACCGTGCACTAGATCCAGCAGCCGGAACAGCATAGTATTTACGAGAAGCTACCTGTAGTTTTACCAAATCAAATCGCTCTAGTAGATAACTCCATGCTCCCATATTTCGAGGCTCTTCTTGTGCCCAAACATAATCTGTTACATTTGGATACCGATCAATAGCTTGTTGCAATTTTTCTAGGTGCAACGGAAATAATTGCTCTATTCGAACCAAAGCTACGTCTTCTCTTTCTAATGTGGTGCGTTCTGCTAATAAATCATAATAGAATTTACCCATACAAAACACCAGTTTTTTTACTTTCTTCGGATTGATAGTGTCATCAATAACCTCTTGAAATTCGCCAGTAGCAAAATCAATTAAAGGATTTACTGCTTTTGGATGTCGTAACAAACTCTTAGGGGTAAATACAATTAATGGTTTTCTAAAGGTACGTTTCATTTGTCTGCGTAACAAATGGTAAAAGTTAGCAGGTGTTGTACAGTTCGCAACAGTCATATTATCTTCTGCACAAAGTTGTAAATAGCGCTCAATTCTTGCTGATGAATGTTCAGAACCTTGTCCTTCATATCCATGAGGTAGCAACACTACGATTCCGTTTTGCATTTTCCATTTGTCTTCTGCAGCAGAAAGATATTGATCAAATACAATTTGCGCTCCGTTAGAAAAATCACCAAATTGTGCTTCCCATATGGTCAATGTGTTTGGACTTGCCATGGCATAGCCATAATCAAAACCTAAGACCGCATATTCGGATAATGACGAATTGTAAATGGTCATTTCTCCTTTATTTTTAGGATTTGTATTTAGCAAGTTGATACGCTCTTCAGAGACCTCATCTCGTAAAATTGCATGACGATGTGAGAAAGTACCTCTTTCTACATCTTGACCAGAAATACGCACATCAAAACCTTCTTCTAGCAAACTTCCGTAAGCTAAGGTTTCTGCCATTCCCCAATCTAAGGCATCATTTTCAAACACCATCTTAGCTCTTCCTTGTAAGATGCGTTCTGCTTTTCGAACAAATTTTACATTTTCTGGAACTGTAGAAACAATAGTGGCAATGTTTTTTAAAGCCTTTGTAGCATAGGTAGTATCTATAGGTTGCAACATGGCCTCTAAGCGTTGACGCACAAACCCTTTCCAGGTAGATTCCATAAACTCATTCAATTTAGAGGTAGACTCTAATTTAGATTTTACGAATTCTTCTTCTAACATTGATTTGAATTCTGTTGTAATGGAATTTACATAGTTCTGATCAATGGTTCCTTCGGCAATTAATTGTGCGGCATAAATATCTTTCGGATTGCTGTGTTTTGAAATCGTTTTGTATAGTTTTGGCTGTGTAAAACGAGGCTCATCACCTTCATTATGTCCATATTTTCTATAACCCAATAAATCAATAAAGACATCACGTTTAAAACGCATTCTAAACTCTAGCGCCATTTCTACAGCATGACAAACCGCCTCTGCATCATCAGCATTTACATGTAGCACAGGAGATAAGGTTACCTTTGCTACATCTGTACAATAGGTACTTGAACGCGCGTCTAAGTAGTTGGTTGTAAAGCCAATTTGGTTGTTGACTACAACATGGATGGTTCCTCCGGTTTTATAACCGTTTAGTTGCGACATTTGGGTGAGCTCGTATACAACTCCTTGGCCAGCAATAGCAGCATCTCCATGGATGATAACTGGAAGAACTTTAGAGTCGTTTCCCTTGTGTTTTCGGTTTATTTTAGCACGTGTAATTCCTTGTGCAACAGGGCCAACAGTTTCTAAGTGTGATGGATTTGGAACCAGATTCATTTTAATCTGTTTGCCGTTTTGATAGGTTTTATTAAGGGTAAGCCCCAAGTGATATTTTACGTCTCCATCAATAGTTTCATCTTCAAAATCTTTTCCTTCAAACTCGCTAAACAACTCTCTAACGGGTTTTCTAAAAACATTGATCAAGGTGCTCAGCCGTCCTCTATGTGCCATCCCTAAGACGCATTCTTCTACGTCAAAGTCATTTACAGCATTAAACAATGCAACACTAATTGCAGGAATCAATGCTTCTCCGCCTTCTAAAGAAAAACGTTTTTGCCCCACATATTTGGTTTGTAAAAACGTTTCAAACGTAACTGCCTGATTTAGTTTTGAAAGAATGTATTTTTTAGCGTCTGCGGTATAGTTAGGACGGTTGTCATTTTTATTCAATCGATTTTGCCACCATTTCAATTCTTCAGGGTCACGAAGGTACATGTATTCGATACCGATAGAGCTGCAATAGATGCGCTCTAAATGATTGATAATTTCTGAGAGCTTTTTAGCGCCAATCCCCAAAATTTCACTGGCATTGAAAACCGTGTCTAAATCAGTAGTAGATAAACCGAAGTTTTTGATGTTTAGCGAAGGGGTGTATTTGCGACGTTCTCGAACGGGATTTGTTTTTGTAAACAAATGCCCACGAGTTCTATAGCCGTTAATGAGATCAATAACTAAAAACTCTTTATGTACTTCTTCTGGAATTTCAGTTGAAACCTCCTCATCAGTTAAAGAATAGTTTTCATTGGCAAGGTCGTAGCCTTGAAAAAAGCTTCTCCAGCTTGGTTCTACGGCGTCTGGGGTTTTTAAATATTGCTCGTATAAATCTGCGATAAACCCTGTATGTGCCGCATTTAAGAACGAAAATTTGTCCATATATTTTTGTACTACTTTCTGTATAAGAATAAATCTTTAACAAAAGTACAACTTTTAAGAAAAATGGGCTTTTTTTTACCTATTATTTACTGAAATAAAACCCTGTTTTTTTTTTGGAAAAATATTAGGAAGTGCTTTAAAAAGATTTATATTTGCACTCGCAAAACGAATAGTCTTGCAAATTCCTCCTTACCTGCCTGCCGCAGGCAGGGCTCAGAACTGAGCTTTGCATATCTACGGCAGTATTTTAAGAAGGAAAAGTCAAAAAAAGACTCAAAAATTATGAATTCCTCCTTAGCTCAGTTGGTTAGAGCATCTGACTGTTAATCAGAGGGTCCAAGGTTCGAGTCCTTGAGGAGGAGCAAAGTAAAAGCCTTAGTCTTAGTCGATTAAGGCTTTTTTGTTACTTTTCCTCAAACAGTTATCACACACCAAATATACCTTAAATTAGCCTAAATAACAAGTTTTCTGCAGTTATACGACAGTTAAATTTCGCCAAAAAAACAGCTTATAAGTTTCTAAAACACACCCCGCCCC
>JAQWOR010000049.1 GCA_029245785.1 Polaribacter sp. | reverse complement strand
TTTTTTGTTACTTTTCCTCAAACAGTTATCACACACCAAATATACCTTAAATTAGCCTAAATAACAAGTTTTCTGCAGTTATACGACAGTTAAATTTCGCCAAAAAAACAGCTTATAAGTTTCTAAAACACACCCCGCCCCCTTTAAAATAAAGGAGTTCTCTTTTTCACAATATCTCATCCAAGCCCATAGGTAACCAAAACTCAACAGTTGTTTGAGAACTATTTTAATATCATCCTTTTACAAAAACTCTCAAACGCAACATTACACCCCTGAAAATCAGGAGTGTAACACTGTTTCTTTCCCTATGAAATGTTTAGGGTCAAAAATGATTATGAATGGATAGCCTAGGAAGTCCTTATATATACTCCTTGTGTTACTTTTGTAAAGTTCGGTAACTTTAGGTATTCTTTGAGGTAATTACTTAAAGTCCTTTCAGACATTCTTAATTCATCACTTTTCTTCTGAATCTCTTTCCGAGTATACTCAATATTTGGTTTCATCCAACCCAATAACTTATCCTTATTCCCTTCTTTTGGTATAGATTTCTTTTTAAGGTTTTTAAGCATTGTTAAATTATGTGGCTCAAATACTTTAACTAACATCATCGCTATTTTAAAATCAGTTTCTGAACATATCAACTCAGCATCATTAGACCTTAAAGCTGAGAGAATCATTGCTATTTTAAAAGTCATTAACCCAAGTCTTTTAACCACTCCGTCAGCATCAATTTCATGTTTTTCTACATTAGTAGTTAGCGATTTACTGAATTCTTGATTAAAACCCTGTATTTGTGCCTCTGTTAAACGAAAATCCTGATGCTTAGATGATTTCAATTTTTCATTCAGCTTTTTACTAAAATCATTAAATATTTGCTTTTTCGATTTTTCGTTATTTAAGGCAAAAGGGTTTTCCCATTTAGAATCACTAGTAAAAGAATAAAACATAAACCTGCTAAACAAACCATCATGAACGGATTCAATAAGTGTATGTACTTGGCTAGGTGTACCTGTCAGCGTAACACTCATTTTTGGCACTTTTATTTCTTCGTACTCATCATCCATTTTCCTGCTTTTAGTAATGGTTTCACCGTGAAATGCTCTTCTTAGTATATCTGAATAACCACCCCAATCTTGTTTAAAAGACTTGCCTATTACATCTGATTCTGTCTCACACATACAGCCAAAACCGTTGTTAGCCTTTAAATGATTAATTAATCTTGATGACGATGTATTAGCAGGTAAGAAATACATTTTAATTAAAGGCTTCTCAGGTTCTTCTAGCTGAGCAATATCCTCTTTTCCTTTAGCCTTTGCCATCAGCTTGTCATATAGCTGTTTTTCTTTTTTATACACTTTCAGCTTCTCGTTACTGTCTTCAATTAATTCATCATGGTAGTGCTCCCCTAATTGTTTAGCGAATTTCATACTGCCTTTACCACTTGCCGCAGGGGCTATGATATAGCTGTAGAGATTTGAGTATACATTTTCTCTAAAGTATATACCTGTTAAATTATCAAGTCCTCCGCTGATAACAGATAGTGCTGAAATTAAATATACATCTCGTTCTCTTTTTATAAATAATTTACTTGAATCTTTTAATAATGACGGTAGGTTGTCATAGACAAAATCAGGAATAAAAGGAGATTCTTCTATCTCTAGGGGTTTTTCATCGTTTGGCAATATGGAAAGTTTGGCAACCGTGGCAAATTCACCCCTATTATTCTCATACGCACTATTAATTGATGTTTCTATCTCTTCAGAATTAAAACTTGCATCACTATAGGTTAAAGCATAATCTAATACTACACTTAACTCTAGCCCCCATCTATTAGCATTACAAGCATATAAATGAATGAAATTATTCCTGTTACCTTCAGTAAACTCCTCTACTTTATTAGTGAATACCCAAGCATCCTCTGCTGTACGTTGGTATGTATTATCATTACTTACCTCTGAAGTATATTTAAACATCTCTGAGGTATCACACGTATATAAATCAGGGTCATAAGAGACGTAACATAGCCTTGTTATATCTTTTACTGACTTGTCTGACTCAACACCTAACTTACTGTCATAGTAGTTTTTAAGTGCTTTAAAAACCTCGGTGTGTGTTGTGGTATCTGCATCTGTTTTAACAAATACTTTTAAACCATTCCCTGAAGGACTAACGAATGATGCATTTGTATAGCTCATTTCATTAACCTTAGCTCTGATTTTCTCCACATCATCAAGCTTGTCATAGTCTAAGTGCAATAACCCTGTATGGGACTTTACATATTCTTTTTTTCTCTTCTCATTAAATGTTGCAGACACAGTAAAAGCACCTAAACTATTCTTTAGCTCACTTGCTCTAATAGTATCACCATTTTTAATACAATCTCTAATAAGGTCTATTTCATTTTTAAATTTACCTTCTTTAATTGCTGTTAGAACTCTATTTAATTCTACTTCTATTTTATTGATTCCTTTATTAGAATCCATGTAATCTACATTTATGGTTTTCATAATATTATTTTAAAATTAGTAAGGTTGCCGGTGTTGCCGTTGTTTCCATTAGAAATGTCTTGTGGAAATAGAAGGGTTGCCGTTGTTGCCGTTCTTGCCGTTGCAAGTAACCTTTTGGCAGTTATATTTAATCTGCGATATTTAACTACTCTAAAACTAGGGTTCGTTGTTTTTAGGCAATAGTATGCCTGCAACTTTAAAAGATTGACTATTTAATAACTTTGTAAATACTGTGTTAGCCTCTGCTACCATATCAATTAGTTTTGATTATGATGCAAATCTAGGAAGGGTATTAAGCCTTTATAGGATAGTGGATAATGAGTACTGCCCTATACTAACTTATTTCGGAGAGTATGTCAGAGATTATTTCCTGACCTTTAATTTTTGTTTTGTCAAGGTTATTATAATGATACTTACCATCATCTGTAAAAGAGTTACCGGAACGATTAAGAAATATATTACTCATTTGAGCCCACTGATTATCTGTGATTCCAATAAAATCTCTTTCTTTTATTTCATTTATAAAATGTGCTAAAAGTGACATTGAGTGTAGCCACTTTATTTTATGCTCTAACGGTAGAGGTTGAGCAGTAAATGCTTTAATGAAGATGTCTTCAATATTGTCTTCTATTAAATTATTTTCTAATAGAGATTTATAGAGTTGTTTTATTGGGTAGGATTTCTCTTTATCCCAAGAATAAGATGTTGTAATTGGGGATGATGTGGCATTGCTTAATTTAGAAAGACGTTTTTGTAAGAACATTTTTTTTCTTTGTGAACGTATTTTATACTGATTTAGGAAGTCACGTCCAACAAATTGCATTAGTTCTAAAGAATCATATTTAGAGTATTTAAAGTGATATTCGAATGTTTTGTCAATAATCTTCTCTTGTGCTAAGATACAGTCTTTAATAAAGTCAATTTCAGTAGCTTCCACATGTTCATCCATATAATTTTCGAAGAGGCTATCAAACTCCTCAATAAATCTATCATCTTGGTAGAACTGCATTTCTTTTGCAAGAAAACCAAAAAGTTGGCTGTAAATACAGGTTTTAAAGTAATCAAGAACCAACCTATCATTGTCAACTGATACAATATCTTTATACAAAAGACACAATCTAATTAATTCTAATTTAGGGTCAGGCTTTGAATTTACAAAAGGTAATAACTTATCAATTATTTTCTTTTGATAATCGTTGTATTTGTTAAAGTCTAGCATAATGATTTTTTTTATAGTTAATATTTAGTAAAAACAAATATTTTAGTCAAGGTAAATAATATACTCTTTATTATTAAAAAAAATATTCAAGTTCATAGTCATGATAATATCTTAATAACTTCGTCAATACGTTTACATAAACTATAGTCCTCAATGAGTTTTGCTCTTTCTTTGATTTTGTGCAATACAGCTACTCTAGATTCTCCTCGAAATGTCCAAACCATTCTTCGTATATAAAACCTATAGGGAGACCGTGAGAGAATCTCGACCTTGCCTCTGTCATCCTCATATAAATGACTGTGCCCTAATTGTTTTTCAGGTTCAGTGTTTAGGAAGTAATTATCTATTTTTTCATTATTAAATTCTCTCAGTAACGCCTTCTCTACAGACCGAATTGTTTCATAATCATCCTCAAGTATAAAATCAATGGTGTCACCATCTTGATTTACAAGGAAAATATCTGTTTTTGTAGTTTTAATTTTAGGCAAGTGGTATTGGTAAAGTTTAGACCTCCAATACTTAAATGTTTCGGGCTTATTTTTCATGCTTAGCTTTTTTCATGTTTGCTCTATACTCCTCATAAACGGCTGATGCTCCAAAAAAAATGTCATCACCTAAACATCTATCTTCGCATTTACAACGGCTAGAACATTGGTCAAAAAGATATTCTACAACGCCATACTTATTTTCGCATACTGTTTCTGCGACTTTCAATTCTCCATCTATAGGGTCTCTATAGGTTACTTTTGTGTTTGGTTTTTCCATGGTGTAATAAATTTAGATTTATAAATTAATTACATTAAAAGAAGCGGGAGTACTAAAAAGAAAGAAGTAATTTCTGAACCTTTTTTGATGTATTGACATCCGCATTGTTAACCCACCGTGGCGTTCTAGCTCGGTTGGAGGGTACTCCCGTACCACTCTTAATGCGCTGTAAATATACAAATATTGTTGGAGTTGTGAATAGTAATATTAATTTTTTTTAAGTACAATGTGTTTTAATAAATGTTTTCACTATTTTTATGAAATGATAAAAAAAATAGCTATTTCACGAATTTTTGAAAAATTTATCTTCTTATTGATAGTTTTTAATCTAATTGCTATGGTTGCTGAATCGGAACAGAACTTAAGCACAGAGATTAAAAGTTACTTAGAGATGTTTGAAGTATTTTCTATTATAATTTTTACTTTAGAATATTTATTTAGAAGTGTTGTATCTTTTAAAAAGAAAGATAGTTATAATTTATCTTTTTTTGGAGTGATAGACCTGTTAGCTATTTTACCTTTTTACCTACAAAGTATTCTTGGATTTGATGGTCGATTTATAAGAATATTTAGATTATTTAGAATTTCTAGAGTGTTGAAATTAGGCAGGTTCAGTAAATCTTTTGAGTTGTTAAGCAAAGGGGTAAGTAATGTAAAACTTGAGTTATCACTCACTTTTTCAATTGCTTTCATAATGTTATTTTTTTCAGCATCAGGAATTTATTTTTTAGAAAACCCTGTACAACCCGATACGTTTCATAGTATTAGAGCATCATTTTGGTGGGCGGTTGCTTCTTTAACGGGTGTTGGTTTTGAAGAAATTTTCCCTATAACGGTGGGAGGAAAAATATTTGGAAGTTTGATATCTCTTATTGGAATTGGCGTAGTTGCTGTTCCAACAGGAATAATAAGCGCATCATTTGTTGAAGTTATTAATACACATAAAGAAAATAAAAATGGAAAGTAAAAGAAGAAAACAAATAGTGAATCAATTAAAAAAGGCATTAGAAAATTGGGATGTTGAAAAAGCTATTAAACATAGTAAAGATGAAACACAAACAAGAGATTATTTAATTAATCCTTTTTTTGAGATTTTAAACTACAACAAAATGGATGATTACTCGCACGAATATATAGCAGATACTGAAGGCAAAAGAGGTCGGAGGGTTGATATGGCAATATATCTTGGTAAAAAAAATCCTGAATTATTGGTTGAGTGTAAAAAAGCAACGGCAAAATTAACAGACAATAATTTTAGACAATTAAACGAGTATTGTGTGTATACCACTTCTGCAAAAATAGCTATTCTAACTAATGGTGTAATATATAATTTTTATACACGAAAAAGTAAAGATGGTGTTTTAATAGAAAAGCCTTTCTTTAGTTTTGATTTATCAGATTATGATTCGACCGATTTAGATATGTTGGCGCTATTTAATAGACAATCAATTGAAATTGATGAAATCATAAAAGAGGCAAAGGAAATCAATTTTATAAATTATTTTGACGATGCTTTGTACAAAACACTTTCTGAACCATCAGATGAATTGTTAAAGGTAATTAACAAAAACATGGGAGGGAAAAGACTGTCTGACTCTATAGCGGAGCAAATAAAAGAATTAATCAATTCTATTTCTATTAAGACCGCCTTAGATAAAATAGTTCAAAAAGAGGTTGCTGACTCAAATTCAGGAATATTTACAACAGAAGAGGAGATTAAGGCTTATAACGTTATTAAAACAATAATGGCGATGAGTTCTAAGTTTAAAAACTCCGATTTAGAAAGAATCACCTATAAAGACTATAAAGGTTCTTTCAAGATACTAATTGACGAAAAGCAAACAAAAAGTATTTGCTCAATAGTTATAAAGCAAAATGTGAAGTATATAGAAATTAATGGGGTTAGAAATGAAATTTCAGATATGAGTGTTTCATCGTTAACTAAATTTAAAAAAGAACTTATAGGCTCAGCTTTGGAGCTATTAAACTATTAATCGTGAGTATTATGAAAAAAATATTTTTAAAAACATCAACATTTATCAAGTCATATTTCTTACAGATGTTGTTAACTGTAGTTGCTGTTAGTTCTTGGGAAAAAGCTTATTTGATTGGTAGAATGGAAGAAATCATAAAAGGAGAGGGGGGTCATTTAGGAGTATCCTCAAGTGGAAATCTTATTGATTATTCAGTGCCATCAGAAATTAATGTTGCTATAACATCAGGATATAATGGAGGAGCGTTAGCAATGGGATTAATATGCTGTATGTGCGTATTCGGTATAGTATGGTTAGAGGTAAATAAAACAAGCGCAAAATAATAGGTGACGTATAACAGAATTAATTATAAAAACTAAAATTATGAAAAAATTAATCTTTATTTTATTTATGTCTTTGATGGTAATGTCGTTTTTACCAACTGAAGAAGTTCAAACGACCATAGATAATGTCGAATGCAAGTACAGACAATGTGATGCAATAGCCAAATCAACTAAGAAAAGGTGTAAGAGATGTGTTTCAAAGGAAAGTGACTATCAGTGCTATCAGCACAAGCCAAAGGATAACTAAAAATAGAAAATGGTATTAAAATAATAAATATGAAAACACATCTAGTAGTATTAATAATGATACTTCAATTTACAACTATAAATTCAGTATCTAGTCAAGGAATTACTTTGGATGACATTTTATCACTTGAAGATAAATCGTTTAATGAGGCTAAAGGAATTATGTTTGGTTATGGTTTGTCAATTATTAATAATTCAAAAGATTATTTTTATTATGCATTCGTCCCCTGTTCCCCTCCGGAATTTCATGAAGATGGTTGCGATTGGAAATGTAGTTCTGTTGCGTACCTCCGTAGCTTTACATCAAGTTATGAGCTTGCGGAAGAGGGTGTAAAATTTGAAAGTTATAAATCAACGGACGGGAGAAGAACCGTTAAAGCAAAAAATTATGAAAGGTGGGAAACATTTTCATGCAGTTTTGGTGAAAATTATAATCGCCCAACACAAAGAGCAACAACTTTTATAAATATTAAACTAAAAAAAACAATTGATAATTTTAATTGTCGGAATGAATTTAATTACACTAATCCGATAATTTCTTATAGTATCGATTTGCAATTCAATGACGAGTTTCATTGGAAAGTTTTTAAAAGAAGGGTTATAGAAAAAGCAGAGTTTATGAGCACTTTTAAAAAATATTCTGACGTTATAGAGGTTCGCTATGGTATTAGAAGAAGAATTAACAAAGGAGGAGGTGTCATGGGGGTATATATAAAATTGTATGAAACTGACAAAACTTATCACGCAAGTATTTCATTTGACTCCTTCCTTTCTCTATAGTTCAAGTGTTATTTTTCGGTGTAGTCAATTACAGTAAGTAGTTCATCATTACTGTCAAAAAACTTAAAAATCTTACTTCTTTCTACTTGTTCGCAAGTAACATTTTTCACCCAAGCAGTCCAATAATTTCCGTATTTTAAATATATTTCCTTTTGCTTTACTAAGCTAAAAATTTTTACAACATCGGAAGATTGAAACTCTTCGCAATTCGTTGATATAGTTGCGTTTGTAACAAGAGCTAATGAAATAGGGTCAAAATCAAGTTTATTAGCTTGTGGATTTGGAGATATTGAAGTTATTATGTTTTTAATAGCTGCTGTTGAACCCTTTAATGAAAAGCTATAGTCTTTATGGCTATTTTTTTTCTCCAATCTAATGGTTACTTTATTTTTGGTTTTGAATTTTTTAACAATATCAGGTGTTTCTAGGAATGATTTAGCTTTAGGAGAGTAAGCATGTTGTAGTGAAATGCCATTTTTTATCTTAATAAAATTTAAATAAAAAAAGAAGTTATCATCATCAAAATACATTTTCACAGTTTTTGTTTCTTTAAAATTTAGGGATGGTGTTTTTATTGAAATCCAAATGCTTTCAACACCTCCTTTAAATTCGGTAAAGGATTTATTATAATTTATATTTTTAGTATTTGAATAATTTTGTATTCCTAACATTAGGTCTTTATCTTCCAAACTAGATACTCCTGCAATTTCTACTTTCCCATCAATGGGATTACCGGATTCATAGAAAAACCAATCTTGATAGTTAGTTATTTTCCCTTGTCCAATAAGTAATATAGGTTGAAAAAGGAGAGAGAGTAATAGTATGAATTTTAGCTTTTCAGATTTCATGATTTCTAAATTTTCTCAAATATACTAAATCATAGGCATATCCCCCTCCTCAAGCTCACTTACCTCAAGACCTCTTAAATAGGTTAGGCTTACATTTAGTGATGAATGTCCCATGGCTTTCTGCAGTTTTGTAAGTGAACCTGTTCTTTTAAAGATGTCTATAGCTCCTGAGTGCCTGAATGAATACAATGTTTGTCCTTCTTCAAGTATTGTTGTCTGCTTCTTAAAACGACTCCATAATGTCTTGAAATAGTCTTCGTTTAGAGCTTTGTCTGTACCTGTAAATATATTGTGGTTTCTCTCTCCAATAACTAGAATATCTCTAATGTAAGAAGGCACAGGGACGACCCTGTTTCTCCCTGATTTGTTTCTTAACCCTGATAGTGAGATGTATGTCAAGTCATCTGAGAAATCACCCCAAGTGAGCTCTCTAATCTCTCTGTGAGGTCTTAGTAAGCATCCGTAGGTTAGTAAACAGCAGAGGTGTAGTTTATGGTTAAAATCACTTACCTCCTTCAGTGTTTCAGATATATTATTGAATGGTTTATTTAGCTTGGCTTTTGCTTTGACACTCTTAATTCCTGTTGCAGGATTATGTGTCATCCCTTGCTTTACAGCCTCATTCACAAGCACATTTAAGTGTCTCCTAGTGGTGTTATAAGATGTACCGGAAGAATACCTCTCTAAGTATAAGTTAATATGGTGAGACGTTAGTGAATCACCACTCATAACATTAGTAATTGCGGTATAGATATGCCGTAAGGTGCTTTTGTATTTCTCTGAGTAGTTTCCCTTTAACTTAGCATGTAGAGCGTCCTTCAAACAAACTCTATCGGATTTCACTCCATTAATTACTTCAGGAGTTCTATATGCTGTTAGTAGACCACCTCCACTAATATAGTTATAAACTTCAGCAGCTAATAAGTTACCTATAGTTAGTCGTTCTTCAATAGGGAATGAATTAGGATTTATATCATTGCCAATTCGTTTGCCATTATAGAGTCTATACAGTTTGTTTTTTACTAAAAAAGAAACGAAAACCTTTTGGTTATTGTCAGTTTGAACTTTCGGATAATTAATCTTCATTTTGCAGTCATTTTACAGTGAAATTTATTTCATTGTGTAACTGTTTAGAAATCAATCATTTAGCTGGTTAGAGCATCTGACTCATAATCAGAGGGTCCATGGTTCGAGCCCATGTGGGACCACATTACAAAGACTTACATCAAAGGTGTAGGTCTTTTTTTTACAATCTATTTGGGCGAGAAGCCTGTCCTGAGCGCAGCCGAAGGGAGCCCATGTGGGACCACATTTTAAAAAGCTGTTTCATTTTTTGAGACAGTTTTTTTTTGTTCAAAAAGTTTATGAGGCGAGAAGTTTATCCCGATTTTTCGGGAAGCCCATGTGGGGCCACATTACAAGGACTTACAGAAACGTGTAGATTTTTTTTAGCACCTGTTTATTACTTCACCCCTTGTAGCCGGGCTACATATTTACCAATCACATCAAATTCTAGATTTACCACACTATTAGGTGTTAATGTGTGAAAATTTGTATGCTTATAGGTATACGGAATAATTGCCACACTGAATTCATGTTCTTTAGAGTTGACAACCGTTAAGCTTACACCGTTTACCGTTACAGAACCTTTTTCAATCGTAATATTGTTTTTTGAAGGATCGTACTGAAAGGTAAAAACCCAGCTTCCGGCTTCTTTTTTGATGTCTTTACAAATTGCCGTTTGGTCTACATGCCCTTGTACAATATGTCCGTCGAGTCGATCTCCTAATTTCATTGCTCTTTCAAGATTTACAAGGGTATCGGTTTTTAAAAAACTGAGAGTTGTTTTCTGAAGCGTTTCTTTAATAGCCGTTACTGTGTATGTATCTTCTGAGATGGCAACAACGGTTAGGCAAACTCCATTGTGCGCTACACTCTGATCAATTTTTAATTCGCTTGTAAAATCACATCTTACAGTCAAATGCAGATTTTCTTTTTCGCTAGAAATAGCCGTTATACGTCCTAAAGATTCAATAATTCCAGTAAACATAAAATCTAAAAATTAATTCGTTATTTTTGCACGAATCAAAGCTAACAATATTGAACCATAAAACATGGAGAAAACAGAAAAAATAGTTGTCGGAATATCAATTGGAGATCTTAACGGAATTGGCATTGAAGTGATTTTAAAAACGTTTGAAGACAAACGAATGCTCGATTTTTGTACGCCTGTTCTTTTTGGCGCTACAAAAACCATCTCCTTTCATAAAAAACAACTCAACCTTGAAACTTCTGTTCACGGCATACAATCAATCAATCAGTTGGCACATGGAAAAATCAACATGTTAAATATCTGGAAAGAAGAAGTTGTGATCTCTTTAGGAACTCCCACAAAACTTTCTGGAGAATATGCGTTGAAATCTTTAGAATCTGCAGTATCACACTTAAAAGAAAACAAAATTGATGTATTGCTTACAGCGCCAATCAACAAAGAAAACATCCAGTCTGACACTTTTAATTTTCCAGGACATACCGAGTATTTAGAAAATCAATTAGACGGAGAGAGCTTAATGATCTTAATTTCTAATGAATTACGTGTTGGACTTGTTACTGGGCACATTCCTATTTCAGAAATTTCAAAGACCATTACACCAGAATTGATTGAAAAAAAAGTAGCCATCTTGCACAAAACATTGGTTCAAGATTTTGGGATCAACAAACCAAAAATTGCAATTTTAGGGCTAAATCCACATTGTGGTGATCATGGTGTTATCGGAAAAGAAGATGATGAAATCATCAGACCAACCATTGAAAAGATTAAGGAAAGCGGCAAAGTGGTTTTTGGACCGTATGCTGCAGATGGGTTTTTTGGATCTAGCACCTACACACAATTTGACGGTATTTTGGCCATGTACCACGATCAAGGGCTGGCACCCTTTAAAGCCTTGTCTTTTGGAAACGGAGTAAATTACACCGCAGGATTAACAAAAATACGAACTTCACCAGACCATGGAACAGGGTATGAAATTGCAGGGAAAAATAGCGCAAATGCTGCCTCATTTAAAGAAGCTCTTTTTTCTGCAATACAAATTCACAAGAACCGAAACCAATACAAAAAGCTAACACGTAACCCCCTTGCAACTAAATAAATAGATTCCATTACTTTTTTTAATATTAGCTATAGAATAACACAAATTTTTATATATTTGCACGCTCAAATTGATTTGTGATGAAAGACTTGAAACAATTTAACATCCACTATACTGGATTGAAAGATGAAAGTCATTTATTTGAATATCAAATTGACAACACGTTCTTTAAAGCATACCATTTTGACGATTTTTTTGAGACAAACATTAATGTTGCACTACAATTAGAAAAAAAGAGCACATTTTTAGACCTTTCATTTACAGCCAAAGGCACTATTAACATAGCCTGTGATGTAAGCGGAGAACCATTTGACCAAGAAATAAGTGCATCATTAGCATTGATCGTGAAGTTTGGCGAAACGTTTAATGATGAAAACGAAGAGGTATTAATTTTACCGTATTCAGAATTCCAATTGAACGTTGCTCAGTACATCTATGAAATGATTGTATTAGCGGTTCCTTCAAAAAGAATACATCCGAAAGTAATTGACGGAAGTATGGAATCTGACGCTTTAAACAGATTAGAAACACTAAGAGTACAAAAAACTACAGAAGATGTAGACCCAAGATGGGATAAATTAAAAAGTTTAATAATAGATAAAAAGACATAAAATGGCACATCCTAAAAGAAAAATATCTAAAACTAGAAGAGACAAAAGAAGAACGCATTACAAAGCAAGTGTTCCTCAGATTGCTGTAGACCCTACAACTGGAGAAGCGCACTTATACCATAGAGCTCACTGGCATGAAGGTAAATTGTACTACAGAGGACAAATTGTATTAGAATCTGCAACAGCAGAAGTTTAATCAGTGGTTTAAAAAGTTTAAAAACTCTCTATTTTGAGGGTTTTTTTTTGTTTTCTTACGAAAATTGACTGTTTTTGATGTTTTTTACGCAATAATGTAAATAAATTTCATTTCTTTGAACATTCGTTTTGTGAACTAAAAATATCCTCCTTTTAATAAATAAGGTACTATTATGACAAAAATAACTGCAGCAATAACAGCAGTAGGAAAATATGTTCCAGACTATATTCTAACCAACAAAGAGTTAGAGACAATGGTAGACACTAATGATGAATGGATTACATCAAGAACAGGCATTAAGGAACGTAGAATTCTTAAAGAAGAAGGGAAAGGGACTTCATATATGGCCATCAAAGCCGCTGAAGAATTACTTCAAAAATCCAACATCGACCCAACAGCAATAGATCTTGTTATTGTTGGCACAGCAACACCAGACTTACCAGTAGCCTCTACCGCCGCACATGTGGCCACACAAATAGGAGCAACAAATGCATTCTCATATGACTTACAAGCAGCATGTTCTAGTTTTTTATACGGAATGTCAACTGCGGCTAGCTATGTAGAATCTGGTCGTTACAAAAAAGTACTTCTTATTGGAGCTGATAAAATGTCTTCAATTATTGATTATACAGACAGAGCAACTTGTATTATTTTTGGTGATGGTGCCGGAGCAGTATTGTTTGAGCCAAACACTGAAAATTTAGGACTACAAGACGAATACCTTAGAAGTGATGGAAACGGAAGAGAATTCTTAAAGATAGATGCCGGTGGTTCCATCATGCCAACCACAGAAGAAACGCTAAAAAACGGCCTTAACTCTGTGCGTCAAGAAGGAAAAACCGTCTTTAAATTTGCCGTTTCTAATATGGCAGATGTTGCTGAAAAAATGCTGACTCGCAACAACCTTTCAAAAGAAGACATTCAATGGTTGGCACCACATCAAGCAAACAATAGAATTATTGATGCCACCGCAAGAAGAGTTGGCTTAGAAAGCGACAAGGTAATGGTAAACATTCATAAGTATGGCAACACCACTTCTGCAACGTTACCACTATTATTAGCCGACTATGAAGATCAGTTAAAAAAAGGAGATAATATTATTTTTGCCGCTTTTGGTGGTGGTTTCACTTGGGGAGCTATCTACTTAAAATGGGCATATAACGCATAACAACAAACAACTAAAACTTAAGAAAATGGATATTAAAGAAATTCAAAATCTTATTAAATTTGTAGCAAAATCTGGCGCAAGCGAGGTAAAACTAGAAATGAAAGATGTAAAGATTACCGTTAAAACAGGTGCTTCAAAAACAGAAACAACCATTGTACAAGCAGGGCCAATTGCAGGGATTCCTCAAGCACAAGCTCCGGCAACTCCACAAGTAATTGTTGAGGCTCCCGTAGCTAGCACCTCTTCAAACAACACTGATGAAAACTCGAATTACATTACAGTAAAATCACCAATTATTGGTACTTTTTACAGAAAACCTTCTCCAGACAAACCGGTGTTTGTAGAAGTTGGAGATGTTATAAAAGAAGGAGATGTGGTTTGTGTAATTGAGGCTATGAAATTATTTAACGAAATTGAATCTGAAGTTTCAGGTAAAATTGTTAAAATATTGGTAGACGATTCTACTCCTATAGAGTTTGACCAACCATTGTTCTTAGTAGATCCATCATAATTAATTTCAATTGAATAGTACTAATTTTTAAGGTATGTTTAAAAAAATATTAATTGCCAATAGAGGTGAAATAGCACTACGTGTTATTAGAACCTGTAAAGAGATGGGTATTAAAACTGTAGCGGTATATTCTACAGCAGATGCAGAAAGTTTACATGTTAAATTTGCTGATGAAGCTGTTTGTATTGGACCTGCCGCAAGTAGTGAATCCTATTTAAAAATGCCTAGCATTATTGCAGCGGCAGAAATCACAAATGCCGATGCCATTCATCCTGGATATGGATTTTTAGCAGAAAACGCAAAATTTTCTAAACTGTGTGAAGAGCACAATATTAAATTTATTGGAGCTACTGCAGAGATGATCAACCAAATGGGAGACAAAGCTTCTGCAAGAGCAACCATGCTCGCTGCAGGTGTGCCTTGTATTCCTGGTTCTAAAGGAATTCTAGAAACCTTTGAAGAAGCCGAAAAACTGGCAACAAAAATGACCTATCCAGTAATGCTAAAAGCTACTTCTGGAGGAGGAGGAAAAGGAATGCGTGCTGTTTGGAAAAAAGAAGAACTTCAAGATTCTTGGGATGCTGCTCGTCAAGAATCAAAAGCAGCTTTTGGAGATGACAGAATGTATTTAGAAAAATTGATTGAAGAGCCTCGTCATATAGAAATTCAAATTGTTGGAGATTCTTTTGGAAAGGCTTGTCATTTATCAGAAAGAGACTGTTCTATTCAGCGACGTCATCAAAAACTAACCGAAGAAACACCTTCTCCGTTTATGACTGACAAATTGCGATCAGCCATGGGAGATGCTGCCGTAAAAGCTGCCGAATATATCAAATACGAAGGTGCAGGAACTGTTGAGTTCTTGGTAGACAAGCATCGTAATTTCTACTTTATGGAAATGAATACTCGAATTCAAGTAGAGCATACTATTACTGAAGAAGTAATTGATTATGACTTGATTCGCGAACAAATATTAGTAGCTTCAGGGACTCCTGTTTCTGGGAAAAACTACTTCCCAAAAATGCATTCTATCGAATGCAGAATCAATGCAGAAGATCCTTTCAGTGGCTTTAGACCTGCACCAGGAAAAATCACTACTTTTCATGCACCAGGAGGTCATGGAATTCGAATCGATACACACGTATATGCAGGCTACTCCATTCCGCCAAATTACGACTCTATGATTGCAAAATTAATTGTCACTGCGCAATCAAGAGACGAAGCAATTAGCAAAATGAAAAGAGCATTGGATGAATTTACTATTGAAGGTATAAAAACAACCATTCCTTTTCACCGACAACTTATGGATCATCCTGATTATCTTGCAGGAAACTATACCACTAAGTTTATGGAAGACTTCGAAATGGAAGCGTAAATACATTTTTTCGTTATAAAACAAACTAAAAAATAAGGATATAGTTATATATCCTTATTTTTTTTACCTTTATCAAACCTAAATGAAAGAACAAATGGCAACGGCACTTAAAATTGATGGAATTGATAAGATCATTATCAAACGATTGGTAGAAAATGCCAGAACTCCTATTTTAAGCATTGCCCGAGAAGTTGGTATCTCTGGCGCTGCCATTCATCAACGGTTGCGAAAACTAGAAGATTCTGAGCTTATTGTGGGCTCAAAGATGGTTCTAAATCCAAAAGCCTTGGGCTATACCACAACAGCATTTGTGGGTATTTTTTTAGATGCAGCTAGCGGCTACAAATCGGCAATTAATCGACTGAAAGAAATTCCGGAAATTGTAGAAAGTCACTATACAACAGGGAATTATGCCATCTTTATCAAAATTTTGTGTAAAAACAATGAAGATTTAATGCACATCCTCAATCAAGATGTGCAACGAATTAAAGGAGTAGCAAGAACAGAAACCTTTATCTCACTAGATCAACAAATAGATCGGCAAATTAAAATTTAACAACAACTAGAATCTCCGCAGCTTTTATTTTCTTGAATGGGTGTACTGGTAATGTTTTTTCAATTTCTGTTTTGGCTATTAAGAACCTGCTGTGCGCATGCCTTAAAAATATAATACCCAACACTGGGAAACTATATTCTGTAGCTGTTAGCTTACTATTTGCTCTTAAATCATCTGCAGCACTCCAAAGTCTATTTTCAAGTGCTTTTAATTGTTCTCCTGTCATAGTTTTTTTATAGTTGTTAAAAATACAAAAGTTTAGTATTAATCTATACTGCTTTTGATTTTACTTAAAAAAATTAATATTACTATTCACAACTCCAACAATATTTGTATATTTACAGCGCATTAAGAGTGGTACGGGAGTACCCTCCAACCGAGCTAGAACGCCACGGTGGGTTAACAATGCGG
>JAQWOR010000050.1 GCA_029245785.1 Polaribacter sp. | reverse complement strand
TTAAAAAAGAATTGACAGCGCAATTGACCTTGCCTTCTTTTGTAAAAGGAGAAAAAGGCGCGCACGAACCTTCATTTTTAGAAAAGGAAACCAAGCCTCCACGTAATTTTACGGAGGCAAGTTTACTAAGAGCTATGGAAACCGCCGGTAAACAAGTAGATGATGATGAAATGCGTGAATTGATGAAAGAAAATGGAATTGGAAGACCTTCTACACGTGCTAGTATTATTGAAACTTTATTTCGTAGAAAATATATAGAACGCAAAAAGAAATTGGTACTCCCAACGTCAACAGGAATACAACTCATTGAATTGATTGACAATGAATTGTTAAAATCTGCTGAATTGACAGGGCGATGGGAAAAGCGATTGAAAGAAATTGAACGTGGCGATTTTAACGCAGGAACCTTTATCAAGAACATGAAAAAAATGGTTGATGATTTGGTCTATGAAGTCCGTTCCAATAAATCTAAAGTTAGAATTTCTCAAACAGACGTCACTTCGAGCGCAGTCGAGAAGTCTTCCAAAAAGAAAACGACAAAAAAAGAAGTAGCAGGAAAAACTTGTCCGAAGTGCAACAGCGGAAAACTCTTAAAAGGATCAAACGCTTTTGGATGTTCTGCATATACAACAGGGTGTAATTTTAAAATTCCGTTTGAATTTTTAGGTAAAAAGATTTCAGAAAACCAGGTCATTCGATTATTAGAAAAAGGAAGTACAACCAATTTAAAAGGCTTTAAAACAACGACTGGAATTGGAGAAGGTTTAGTGCGATTGGATGAGAGTTTTGAATTAGTTTTTGAAGAAAAAAAAGAAAAATCGCAACAATCAATTCACTGCCCTAAATGCAAAAAAGGCACTATCTTAAAAGGAAATACAGCCTATGGATGTTCTGATTACAAATTGGGATGTGACTTTGTTGTTACTTTTAAAAACCTTAAAATAGCTGCTAATGGGAAAAAGTTAACAAGAGAACTAGTGCTTCAATTATTGAATGGATAATTGTTCTATTTTAATGTTCTAATTTTGTTTGTAGATATAATTTCTCTACTTTTTCTCTAGCCCAAGGTGTTCTACGTAAAAATTTTAAACTCGACTTCACCGTTGGGTTGTTTTTAAAACAATTTATGTTGATGATCTCTCCCAATTCTTCCCAACCATATTCATGGTGCAAATATTCTACAATTTCTACTAATTTTATACCATGTAAAGGGCTATTGGGTTGTTCTAAACTCATTTTTTAGTACTATTTTTTTTTCAAAAGTAGTACTATTTATGCTTTTTAATGCAACGTTGAAATTAATACATCTACAAATAGATAGTATCTCTACATTTTTCAATAAATTAGCCGAATCAAATAAACGTAAAATCATCATGAAAAATATTGCTTTAACCCACATACACGAAGCTCTTGGAGCAAAAATAGTTCCTTTTGCAGGATACAATATGCCTGTTTCTTATCAAGGCATTAATATTGAACACGAAACCGTTAGAAAATCGGTGGGTGTTTTTGACGTGAGTCATATGGGTGAGTTTTTAGTGGAAGGGAAAAATGCCTTGGCATTGATTCAGAAAGTAACTTCAAATGATGCCTCTAAATTGGCTATTGGTGATGCGCAATACAGCTGTTTCCCAAATGAAAATGGCGGAATTATAGATGACTTGATCTGTTATCGGATTAAAGAAGAAACGTATTTATTGGTGGTAAATGCTTCTAATATTGATAAAGATTGGGCTTGGATTTCTGGATACAATCAAACGATTGGTGCTGAGCTAAAGAATCTTTCTGATGCGTATTCGCTGTTGGCTATTCAAGGTCCAAAGGCTATCGAAGCAATGCAGTCATTGACCTCAGAAAATTTATCAGCTATTAAATTTTACACCTTTAAAATCAATGACTTTGCAGGTATAAAAAACGTTATTATCTCTGCAACAGGGTATACCGGTTCTGGTGGATTTGAAATTTATTGTAAAAATGATGAAGTTGAACAGATTTGGAATGCTGTTTTTAAAGCGGGTGCAGATTTCGGAATCAAACCAATTGGTTTGGCAGCAAGAGATACCTTGCGTTTAGAAATGGGGTATTGCTTGTATTGAAATGATATTGACGACACTACTTCTCCAATTGAAGCAGGTTTGGGTTGGATTACAAAATTCACCAAAGACTTTGTAAATGCTGAGGCATTAAAAGCACAAAAAGAAGCTGGAATTACCCGAAAATTAATAGCTTTTGAATTAACTGAACGTGGAATTCCTCGTCAAGGTTATGATATTGTAGATGCAGAAGGAAATAAAATTGGTGTGGTTACTTCTGGAACCATGAGCCCATCTCTAGGAAAAGGAATTGGAATGGGGTATGTACCCAAAGCAGTTTCAAAATCTGGAAATGAAATTTTTATTCAAGTGCGTAAAAAAACCATTCCGGCTGTGGTTGTGAAATTGCCTTTTTATAAAGGATAATTGTAGGGAAAAAAGAAACAAGAATCTAGAGATTAGACCTGTTTAAGAGAATTTATAAATCCCTACCCCCTGTCTACCGACAGGCAGGTTCGCAGGAATGACAGGCTATTTAGTTAAAACAATTCTGGATTTTTACCTTGTACACCTTTGTAAAAAGAATGAAAATACTCGAAATCTTTTTCTTTATCATCAGTTGTATAGTAAGGTTCTGATATGTTGACTTGCTTATTTCCAAAATCTAAGGTTACTAATACAATCGGTACATTGGCGCCTTTTGCAATATAATAAAACCCTGTTTTCCATTGGTCTGTTTTCTTTCGAGTGCCTTCTGGAGATAATGCCAGTCTAAATTTTTCTTTCGAATTAAAGATGGCAACAATGGCATCTACCAGATTATTACTTTTTGAACGATCAACGGGAGTTCCTCCTAGTTTTCGAAAAATAAAACCAAAAGGAGGCTTAAAGAGACTGTCCTTGCCAATAAAATTAATTTTTTCGCCAGCGGTGTTTCTTGCCAAAATACCAATTGGAAAATCTTGCCAACTCGTATGAGGCGCTGCAATTACTACATATTTTTTTAATTCTCTCGGAAAATTATTTGACATCTTCCAACCCAAAAGGGTTTTAAAAATAAATTTTGAAATCATTGAGTCTTAATAAAAAACAATTAATAGTATGAACACAAATATAAAACACTTAATTTTATAAACTGGTTTAATCAATCTTAATTTTCTATGGAAACCTCTTTACTCCTACTTATTCTACTTGCCGTTGCTGCGCTTATCTATATGGTGTTTACATCGAGTAAGAAAAAAACAACTATTGACCACAATTCAGAAGAGGATAAAAAAAGAATTTCAGAATTAGAAATTCAATTAGCGTTAAAAGATGGTGAAATAAAACAACAACAAAAAGATACTGAACTTGCCAATGCAAAAATGACTGCTTTTGAACACGTAAAAACAGAAAATACAACGCTAAAAGAGAAACTCTCTAACACCGAACAAGAAAGAAATAGCCTAAAAAACGAAAACACCTCTCTAAAAAAAGAAGAAGAAAACAGGAATGAAACGCTACGAAAATCTGTGGAGGCAACCAATACCTTGCAAGAAAGTTTGACAAAAGAAAAAGAAAGACTGAATGATGAAAGGGTGCAAGAAACAGAAGATAGGCTAGAAAAAATGAAGCAGACTTGGGGTGCACATGAAAAGGATGTTGAAAACCACCTACAACTTATTTGCCGCAACCATGTGATTAAATACATCAGTCAAGAAGATTTTCCACACCCAAGAAACAAACCTGATAATTCTATAGAAATCATGGATCAACTCATTGTTTTTGACGCTAAAAGTCCTGCAAATGACGACCTAAATAACTTTCCTAAATACATAAAAACACAGACAGAAAACTTAAAGAAATACGCAAAACACGACGATGTAAAAAAGGATTTGTTCTTGGTTATCCCCTCGAATACCTTGCACGTTATCAAGCAGTTTACCTACAACATTGGCGATTATAATGTCTATATTATCACCAAAGATGCTTTGGAACCCATCGTTTTAAGTCTTAAAAAGATTGAAGAATATGAATTTGCAGACAAACTAAGTCCGGAAGAACGCGATAATGTTTGTAGAATTATTGGAAAATTTGCACATACCACCAAAAGAAGAATACAAATTGACCAATTTTTTGCAGCCGAATTTTTAGACACCCTCCAAAAAGCAAAACAATTACCTACAGAGATTCTAGAAAGTGTGATTCAGTTTGAAAATGCTGAAAAGCTAAATCCACCCATGGAAAAGAGAAAGAAAAAAATTCTAACAAAAGATTTAAAAGCAAAATCAGAAGAAATTAAAAAAGAAATTGAGCTCAGAAATATCCCCGAGATCACCACTCAAATTGAGTTTAAAGAAGATAGCAAAACATAAGACTGTTTCAGTTGTCAGTTTTTGAAGGTAAAAAAATACTTTTTTTGTGTCTTTAGCTAAAATCAAAATTTTGAATTTATTAACTTAATATAATTACATATGCCATTTACTACGATAAGAGTTATTGAAAATGTATTCACTAACGAACAGAAAAAAGAGATGCTTGAAAAAGTGACTGAGGCTTTGATTGATGTATGTGGAGAAAAGACACGACAAGGACAGTGGGTTGTTATTGAAGAAGTTAAAAAAGGAGATTGGGCTATTGGTGGTCAAATTGCTAATCCAAAATAATTGAAACAGTGATTTTAACACGGTTGATTTCATCATCGGAAAAGTCTCTGAAATTTTTCACAACAAGATCATAACCTAACGTTCTACTTATACAAAAAAACACCTGAGTTTTTTTTAGTAAAGCTCAGGTGTTTTTTATAAAGATAAGTAGTTTTTAAGGTACTTACATCACAAACAAGCGTCTGGCGCTCATCATATCATATACTTTTTCAGCAATTGCTTCTAGCGCGGTGTCATTATCATGGTTTGTAATGGCTTCATCAATATAGCTAACAATGGTTTCCATATCGGTTTCTTTTAAGCCGCGTGTTGTAATCGCCGGAGTTCCAATACGGATTCCAGAAGTTACAAACGGACTTTTATCATCAAAAGGCACCATGTTTTTA
>JAQWOR010000047.1 GCA_029245785.1 Polaribacter sp. | reverse complement strand
ACTATTTTCTCAATATGGAAATGTAGATTTAAACCCTGAAACCAGTAAAACCTTTGAAATGGGTATGGAGGTCTCTTATCAGAAATCAATACAGTTTCGGGCTGTTTATTTTAGCAGAATAGAAGAGAATGCGATTGTTTTTAAAAGCTTATTTGCGGCACCTTGGGGAGTGTATGATAATACTGCTGCCACGGTAAAAGTAAGCGGAGTAGAAACGGGGCTTGCTATTAGTCCAATAAAGAAGGTTCACCTACAAATAGGGTATACTTATACAGACAAAGATGCCAATGCAGATTATATTCCAAAACATAAATTGACTGCAAATTTAGAAGTGATTCCTTTTAAAAACAGCGTGTTTTCTTTGGTGTATAAAAGCGTTGGAGACCGAACGTATTTTGATCAGTGGGGAAGTTTTACCACTGCGGGGACTGATGTAGTTTTGCCAACATACAATTTGTTGGATGTGAATGTCAACTATAAATTATTGAATGAAACGGTCACCGTATTTGCTTCTTTGACAAATGCTTTCAATGAAGATTATGAAGAAACACTAGGCTACACTACAAGAGGAAGAAACTTTAAATTGGGTCTTCGTTTAAATTTTTAGTATTATTTTGTACACATAGATATTGTAATTAGTCTTAAAATAACCGTTACAGGTTTATACAAAGACAGTTTTAAATCTCCGAGAGTTACAGCTCTCGGAGATTTTTAGTTTTATATGTTTTTTTTGGAAAAGTACTGATGTTTTTTATAATAAATTAGGAGTTACTATTTGTAAGTAACTATAAAAAAATGAAAATAATATTGAAGCATTAATTAGAGGGTTTAAAATAGTAAAAAAAATTAACATTTATGATGATAATTGTTATTGATTCGATAATTTTTACAGACTAATTTTGTGGTGTAATTAGTACAGGTGAAGAAATTTATTAGCAGTGAAAATAAAAACCATGAACACTAAAATTTAACATTATGAGAAAATTTTTAAAAGTATTTGCAATCTTATTTACGACAGCTGTATTTGCTCAAGCAGGTCATATTATGCAAGGAGCAGGTGCAGTGAACATGTCTATGGGTGGCGCGTCAACAGCACAGCCGATAGATATTAGTGGAGCTTTACAATGGAATCCCGCAGCAATTTCGGTTTTTGACGAGAAGATTATTGATTTTAATATTGGTGCGTTCTTTTCATCCCCAGAATTAAGTTCAAGTTTACCTGCAGGAATGTTGGGGCCTGGTGCTCCAGCAGTTTATGGTGTTACCAAAGATGATAGAGGAGCTTCTCCAATGCCTGCTTTTGCAATGGTGTGGGGAAAAGAAGGTAACGATCATACCTATGGGTTATCTGTATTTGGAATTAGTGGATTTGGTGTGACTTTTCCAGAGGAAATTAACAACCCAATGAATGGAAATTTCAATCCGACCGCAAATTCAAATCCAATAAACTATCCACAAACAGCTATGGGGTTTGGATTGATACAGTCTGATTATATGCTGATGCAAATTGGTTTTACATGGGCTTATGAATTGAATGACAAGCTCTCTATTGGTGTTGCACCAACGCTAAATTATACAACATTAGAATTGGCACCAAATCCAACAGCAAGTCCAAACACTGCAGGTTACCCTGTAAGTGATAAAGCAACTGCAGTTGGTTTTGGAGGACAAGTAGGACTTTTTTATGATTCTGGTAATGGAATTAAGTTTGGAGCTTCATATAAAACAAGACAAGAAATTGGTGATTTTGACTTTAAAAACACACATTTAGATGCTTCAACAAGTACAAACTCTTTTAATATGGATTATCCAGCAATTGTATCTTTTGGTTTTGGATATTCGAAGGATGATTTTGATTTGGCTTTAGATTATCGATTTATAGATTATGAAAATACAGATGGATTCGCTGAAAAAGGATGGACACAAACTGGTTCTGTAGCAGGTTTTGGATGGAAAAATATCAATGTCATTTCAGCTGGAATTCAATATAAAGGAATTAAAAAATTGCCTTTAAGAATTGGTTATACTTATAGTGGGAATCCAATAGATGAAGAATTGGCTTTTTTCTCTGTACCTGCAACAGCAATTATTAAAAATTCATTTCTACTTGGTTTCAGTTATCCAATTCATAACAAACTGATGCTTCATGGTGTATATCATCATGGTGAAAGTGGTGGTAAAACAGAAGGGAATTTGTTAAGTCCAATGGCAGTTACTCCATCAAATCCATATGGAGCATTGCCTGGAACTAAAGTAGCCTATGAAATGACCACAGATATGATGATGTTGGGGATTACATATACATTTCGTAAAAAGTAACTTCTTTTGACTAAAAGCGGCTTCAAATTGAAGTCGCTTTTTTTAATTTGGAGTTCTTTTATAACTTGTGAATAAAAAATAGTGATCCGCTTTAAAACAAGCTGTAGAATTCTTAAATTTCCGCTTTTAAAAGCAAGCCCTTGTCAAACTATTTAGATTCTTTAAATCCGCCACAAAAAGCAGCTGTTTTGCAAAAAGATGGTCCTATGATTATTATTGCAGGCGCAGGCTCGGGTAAAACACGTGTGCTTACATATAGAATTGCACATTTAATGCAGCAAGGAGTAGACGCATTCAATATTTTGTCATTGACCTTTACCAATAAAGCAGCTCGAGAAATGAAAGAACGTATTGCTGGTGTTGTTGGCGCTAGTGAGGCAAAGAATTTATGGATGGGGACTTTTCATTCAGTGTTTGCACGAATTTTACGATCTGAAGGGCATCGGTTAGGATTTCCTTCAAATTTTACCATTTATGATACGCAAGATTCGGTTCGGTTGCTAACAGCGATTATTAAAGAAATGCAGTTAGATAAAGATCGTTATAAACCCAAGCAAGTGTTGGGAAGAATATCTTCCTTTAAAAATAGTTTGATTACCGTTAGAGCTTACTTGAATAATTCAGATTTGATAGAGGCAGATGTACAGGCCAGTCGTCCTAAGATGGGAGCTATTTATAAAGAGTATGTAGCAAGATGTTTTAAATCTGGCGCTATGGATTTTGATGACTTATTGTTAAGAACCAATGAATTGCTAACCCGATTCCCAGAAGCATTGGCCATTTATCAAGACCGTTTTCGATACATTATGGTAGATGAGTATCAAGACACAAACCATTCACAGTATTTGATTGTCAGAGCTTTGGCAGATCGATTTCAGAATATTTGTGTGGTAGGAGATGACTCTCAAAGTATTTATAGTTTTCGTGGCGCAAACATCAATAATATTTTAAATTTTCAAAAAGATTATCCTGATGTAAAAACGTTTAAGTTAGAGCAGAATTATAGATCTTCAGGCAACATTGTACAGGCAGCCAATTCTGTTATCGAAAAAAACAAAACACGCTTGGATAAGGATATATGGACGTCAAACGATGAAGGTGAAAAAATAAAAGTGATGCGTACCATTTCAGATGGAGAAGAAGGTAGGTTTGTTACACAATCCATCTGGGAAAATAAAATGAATCATCAATTAAAAAATGATGCTTTTGCTATTTTGTATCGAACCAATGCACAGTCTAGAGCGATGGAAGATGCCCTGCGTAAAAAAGATATTAAGTATCGAATTTATGGTGGGATTTCATTTTATCAACGAAAAGAAATCAAAGATTTACTGTCTTACCTTCGGATATTGATTAACTCTAATGATGAAGAAGCGTTAAAAAGAATCATTAATTACCCTGCTCGTGGAATTGGAAAAACCACGATTGATAAATTAACGATTGCTGCCAATCACTATCAAAAGTCAATCTTTGAAATTTTAAAAAATATTGATAAAATTGATTTAAAAATCAATTCAGGAACAAAAATAAAATTACAAAATTTTGTAAACACTATATTGAGTTTACAGATAGAGTTGCAGACTAAAAACGCTTTTGAAATTGCAGAATTGGTTGTAAAACGAATGCAGTTAATCAAAGATTTAGAAAAAGAAGGAACTCCAGAAGCGGTTAGTAAGGTAGAAAACGTACAAGAATTATTGAATGGTGTTAAAGATTTTATCACAGATAAAATAGAAACAGGAGAAGAGGCCTCTTTGGCAGTGTTTTTAGAAGATGTTGCCTTGGCAACAGATTTTGATACTGATAAAAAAGATGATGAGCCAAGAGTTTCTTTGATGACCATTCACTTATCAAAAGGGTTAGAGTTTCCGTATGTGTATATTGTAGGTTTGGAAGAAAACTTATTTCCATCAGGAATGAGCATGAATACCAGAAGTGAATTAGAAGAAGAGCGGCGTTTGTTTTATGTGGCGTTGACACGAGCAGAAAGTCAAGCCTACTTGAGTTATGCGCAAACGAGGTACCGTTGGGGAAAATTAACAGATGCAGAACCAAGTCGGTTTTTAGAAGAGATTGACACTAAATATTTAGAACATCTAACTCCCGAAAAACCAACATTAATGCCCAATCGATTTGTAGATAGTGATTTGTTTGATGACAGTCCAAAAACCATTCGTTTTCAAAAACCAATTCAACGGAAAAGAAAGGAGTTCAAAGCAAAAAAAGAACAATCGTTTATACCGCCTAGTAAATTGAAGAAAATCTCACAAGCAAGCTCATCAAACACCAATCTTTTTGATAGCGATATAACCGTTGGTACTCTTGTAGAACACAACAGGTTTGGAGCTGGAGAAGTATTGAACTTAGAAGGAAGTGGACCTAATAAAAAAGCCGAAATAAAATTTGGCACTGTAGGTAAGAAAAAGCTGTTATTACAATTTGCAAAATTGAAAGTAATCGGTTGATTTTTAATTGTAGAAACAAAAATAAATATGTATTTTGCAAGCAGTTATTTAAGAACTAAAATTGGTCAGGTTGAATGGGGTCAATACCTCTCGATGACATTCAATAGACAAGAATAATATACTTCACAAAACAAATAAAATGGAATTCGAATTAGAATACAACTCAGAAAGATCTTTGATGATTATCCCTGAATATGGTAGGCACATGCAAAAGTTGGTAGATCACTGTATCAAGTTAGAAACAAAAGAGGAGCGCAATACAATGGCGAAATCGATTGTTGATGTCATGGGAAATTTACAACCGCATTTGCGTGATGTGCCAGACTTTAAACACAAGCTTTGGGATCAATTGTTTATCATGTCTGATTTTAAATTAGACGCAGATGCTCCATATATAAAACCTTCTAAAGAAGAGTTGACAGCAAAGCCAGAAGTGTTACCATATCCAAAATCAGCTTCAAAATATCGTTTTTATGGAAACAATATTCAAATAATGATTGACGTTGCATTAACGTGGGAAGAAGGAGAAATGAAAGATATATTGTTATTTACAATTGCCAATCATATGAAAAAGTGTTATTTAAATTGGAATAAAGACACTGTTGATGATGCGGTTATTTTTAAGCATTTATTGGAGTTGTCTGGAAAAAAAATTGATTTAACAGAATCTAAAGAACCTCTTTCTGATAGTAAAAACCTATTAAAAAAGAGAACCTCTCAACAAGGGAATAAAAATCATAAAAACACCCAGCATAAAGGCAATTATAAAAACAACCATAAAAACAATAATAACAATAGAAAAAAGTAAGTTTTATGGCGTCATTTAAAATAGAAGGTGGTCACAAATTACAAGGAACAATAACCCCACAAGGAGCAAAGAACGAAGTCTTGCAAATTATTTGTGCGGTTTTGTTAACAGCAGAAAAAGTAGTAGTTCATAATGTTCCAAACATTATTGATGTTAATAAACTTATTTTCATTTTAGGAAAATTAGGTGTTCATATTGAAAAATTAGGAAAAAACTCTTATAGTTTTCTAGCCAATGACATTGATATGGATTATTTAGAATCTGAAGATTTTAAGAAGGACGGAAGTTCGTTGCGTGGTTCCATTATGATTGTTGGCCCTTTGTTAGCTCGTTTTGGAAGAGGATACATTCCTCGTCCTGGAGGAGACAAGATAGGGAGACGAAGATTAGATACGCATTTTGAGGGCTTTATTCGTTTAGGGGCAACATTCAGATATAATAAAGAAGAATCTTTTTACGGAGTAGAATCAGAAGAGCTACACGGTACAGACATGTTGCTAGATGAAGCTTCGGTTACAGGAACAGCAAACATTATAATGGCAGCTGTTTTAGCAAAAGGCACCACCACAATATACAACGCCGCTTGTGAACCATATATTCAACAGTTATGTAAAATGTTGAACAGTATGGGAGCAACGATTACTTGAGTTGGTTCAAATCTGTTAACAATTGAAGGAGTTGATGTTTTAGGAGGATGTGAACATCGCGTATTGCCAGATATGATTGAAATTGGTAGCTGGATTGGAATGGCTGTGATGACAAAGTCTGAACTGACAATTAAAGATGTAAGCTGGGATAATTTGGGGCAAATTCCAAATGTATTTCGGAAACTCGGAATTCAGTTAGAACAAAAAGGAGACGATATTTACATTCCGCCACAAGAAAGCTATGAGATACAAAGCTACATAGACGGCTCTGTGTTAACAGTTGCTGATGCACCTTGGCCAGGTTTTACACCTGATTTATTAAGTATTGTTTTGGTAGTGGCAACACAAGCAAAAGGAACTGTGTTGATTCATCAAAAAATGTTTGAAAGCCGTTTGTTCTTTGTCGATAAATTGATTGATATGGGCGCAAAAGTTATTTTGTGTGATCCACATAGAGCAACTGTTATTGGGCATAACCATGCATCAAGTTTAAAAGCCACTCATATGACTTCTCCAGATATTAGAGCCGGTATTTCCTTGCTCATTGCAGCCTTGTCTGCAAAAGGAACCAGTGTTATTCATAACATTCAACAAATAGATAGAGGTTATGAGAATATTGATGAGCGCTTAAGAGCAATTGGCGCTAAGATTGAAAGAATTGACGATTAACATAATTATTAAATAGGAGCATGATATGAAAAATAGTAGAATACTAGCCTTATTTTTAGTATGTACTTCATTGACTTTGTTTTCACAGAAGAAAAAAGTTTTATTGATTGGGATTGATGGTTTACAATTCGAACAAATTACCCAGACGAATACACCTAATTTTGATAAATTTACCATTAAAAAAGGCTTTGCAGGAGGTGTCTTGGGTTCAGAAACCCAACAAGTAACATCTAGTGGACCAAGTTGGATGACGATTTTGACTGGAGTTTGGGCTAATAAGCATAAGGTAGTTAGTAACTCCTCAAATCAAACTAGCAAATCAAAAAGTGTTTTCAATTATATCAAAACTGCAAACTCTAAAAGTTATATGAGTAGTATTTCTACTTGGAAAAACATCAATTTGTTGCTGTATAAAGATATGTATAAGGTAGATTTTTCGTCTCAAGGAGAAGGAGATGACCATTCAACTAGCTTGGCAGTTTCTCAGATTAATGATAAAGCACCAGATTTTATATTTATACATTTAGACGATATTGATCACGCTGGGCATACGCATGGTTTTGGAAATGAATATTCTGAAACGATTGAAAAAATTGATGCTCTAATTGGTAAATTGTTATTAGCTGTCCATCAAAGAGAAAAGCGTAACAATGAAGAGTGGCTTGTTCTTTTGGTAACAGATCATGGTAGAGACACGAAAGGAAAGGGACATGGAAATCAAACCCTTACTGAAAAAACAATTTTTATTGGGATGAATAAAAAAGGAAATTTATTATTTGAAGGAATAAACAACAATAAAAAAATAAGAACCATTAAAGATTTAGAGATGTTTACATTGCCTCAAACGGCTATTGTTCCAACCATCTTGAAGTATTTAAATGTTCCCATAAAAAAAGAATGGAAATTGGATGCAAAGCCTTTAGTGGACTAACCAGTCATAAAAATTAAATTTAAAAAAATAGTGTCAATCTGGCACTATTTTTTTATTGGCAAAATTATTGCCAATAAATTGGTACAATTTAACGATTACAGGAATGAGTACAAAAGAAAACATACAAGAGGAAGAAATTACAAATCTTGAGAATGAATCACAAGTAGAAGAAAATCAAGAAGTTGTTGAAAAATTACCAACAGCAGAAGAGTTGATTCAACAAGAAAAAGATAAGTTTTTACGGTTGTTTGCAGAGTTTGAAAACTATAAAAAGCGTACAACAAAAGAACGGATTGATCTGTTTAAGACAGCAGGTCAGGATTTGATGACATCTTTACTGCCAATTATGGACGATTTTGATAGAGGTTTGTCAGAAATAAAAAAAGCCAAAGATAAAGAGTTGCTTAAAGGAATGACTTTGATCAATGACAAACTAAAGAAAACGTTAGAGCAGAAAGGATTGGTCATCATGAAAGTGAAATCAGGAGATTTATTTGACGCAGATATTCATGAAGCAATTACCCAAATTCCGGCACCTTCTAAAGAGTTGAAAGGAAAAATTATCGATGTAATTGAGAGTGGATACCTGTTAGGCGATAAAATTATTCGATATCCAAAAGTGGTGATAGGACAGTAGTATAAATAATTAGTAATTTACAAGTAACACTGATCACTGATAACTGATCATTGAAGAATATGGCAAAAAGAGATTATTACGAAGTATTAGGAGTTGGAAAGTCAGCATCTGCAGGAGAGATTAAAAAAGCCTATCGCAAGATGGCAATTAAATACCATCCAGATAAAAACCCTGACGATACAACTGCAGAAGAAAAGTTCAAAGAAGCTGCAGAAGCGTATGAAATTTTAAGTGACGCTGATAAAAAGGCGCGTTTTGATCAATACGGTCACGCTGCCTTTGAAAATGGAGGTCATGGTGCTTGTGGATTTGGCGGTGGCGGAATGAACATGGAAGATATCTTTAGTCAATTTGGAGATATTTTTGGCGGCGGTGGCTTTGGTGGTTTTGGCGGCGGGTCAAGACGAGCAAGAGTTAAAGGAGGTAATATGCGTATTCGTGTAAAACTAACCTTAGAAGAAATTGCTAAAGGAGCAGAAAAGAAAGTAAAAGTTAGAAGAAAAGTACAAGCAGAAGGTGTTCGTTACACAAGTTGTAGTACATGTAATGGATCAGGGCAAGTAATGCGAGTTACCAATACTATTTTGGTAAGAATGCAAACTGCAGCCACCTGTTCAACTTGTCAAGGAGCAGGGCAAAGCATTAGTTCTAAGCCTAAAGGCTCTGATGTCAACGGATTGGTAACAAAAGAAGAAACAGTTGCCATTCAGATTCCGGCTGGAGTTACAGAAGGTGTACAATTGAAAGTTGCCGGAAAAGGAAATGAAGCACCAGGAGAACATGCAATTCCTGGAGATTTATTAGTATTGATTGAAGAAATTCAGCACGAAACTTTAAAAAGAGAAGGAACAAACATTCATTACGATTTGTACATTGATCTTTCTGAAGCCGTTTTAGGAGCTAGTAAAGAAGTAGAAATTATTACAGGAAAAGTAAAGATAAAGATTGAAGCAGGAACTCAGTCAGGTAAAATTCTTCGATTGAAAGGAAAAGGATTGCCAAGCATTGATCGGTATGGAAGCGGTGATTTCTTAATTCATATCAATGTGTGGACTCCACAAGAATTATCAAAAGAGCAGCGAGCGTTTTTCAATAGTATGAAAGGAGATGAGAACTTTGCACCAAACCCTAAAAGGTCTGACAAATCTTTTTTTGAAAAAGTAAAAGACATGTTTTCGTAAACAACAACATTTGTTAAGTAAGTAGTAAAAACCGTTCAATTAGATTGAACGGTTTTTTTGTACCAAAGATTCTAAATAAAGCTGTATTTTTGCAGCGTAAAAAATAAGCAGGTCTATCTTATCGCTTTATGTTGAACTTGTTTCAACACCTTTAGGGTTCTGA
>JAQWOR010000045.1 GCA_029245785.1 Polaribacter sp. | reverse complement strand
TCAATAGGAGAGATGGCATTCAATTCAGTTAAGTTCATTTTCTAAGTGTTGTGTTGTCAATTGCAAAAGTATCAAAAATGTATTATTTCGAGTGATTTTTTTTAGTGAAACTTAATTTTGAAAAGTTTGTAAAACAAACTTACCTATATCGGTAGGCAAGCTCAAAATTACAAGCTGAACCAATCCCGCTATTTAAGAGGGATCTGTAGTTTTACATCTCGACCCTCTAAGCAAATTTTAGTATAAAGGGCTTAGTTTTTTTATCTAAGATTTAGTGTCTTTTTTGATCCAGTTTAAAATCTTTTTTCCTCTTGCTTTACAACCTGGGCTTTCATGAATTATTTTTGTACTGATAATATGTGCTAATTCTGGATGAATCCATGTTCTTTGTAAACCAAAGAAATACAAGGTGTCCATTGTGTAGGCGCGAACGGCAATTTTTTGAGGCGTAATAAGCCAATCAAAACCGGTTGCTACGATTTTGTCGATATGTGTTTTGGTTAGTGCTGTTTGGATGTGGTTTTCTTCTTTCGCATAAAATGCTTTGGCAAGCTGCTCACAAATCTTTGCGCAGGGTCTAATAGCGCTGTCAAATTTAAGTCTTTGAATGTTTTCAGTAAATACACTCAAATGAGGAATCATCAAATTCAGGTCTTTATGTGTACAGATCCATTCTAAGATCCAAGCTGCCTTTATAGAAATCTTGTCTTCTGTTTTAAAAGTTGTCGCCACCAAATGTGGAAACAATTGCTGATTCTCGCACACAATATTTGCAACCTTTTCTCTGTTCTCTCTTTTAGCAGTTTTCATTGCATGAAGCGATGCGGTTAAAAAATGAATATCCATTTGCTTGTTTTGTGTGTATCTTTGCGTTTTAAATAATTATGATGCTAAATATAAAAAGACTATTTCTTGTTTTCCTATCCTTTTCTGTTTTTTTAGCAGTTAGTGCTGTAAATGCTCAAAAGTACAATCAGTTTGATGTCAATAAACAGCGAACAGGTGTTTGGAAAAAATACTATAAAAATAAAAAAATTCGCTATACAGGGCAGTTTAAAAGCGGTAAGGAAGTAGGAATCTTTAAATTTTATAACCAAAACAGTTCTCAGTTTCCTGCGGCGATTAAAAAATTTTATCCCAAATCCGATTCGGTTTCTGTACAGTACTTCTTTTTAAACGGTACCTTAAAAAGCACGGGGCTCTTTTTGGGAAGAGAAAGAGCAGGGCAGTGGTTGTATTATTTTCCGAAAGGAACGGTGATGTCTGAAGAGTTTTACAAAAACGGAAAACTTTCAGGAAACCTAAAGATTTTTTATAAAAATGGAAAAATAACAGAAGATACTAGTTATAAAGAAGGATTACTGCATGGTGTTTCTAAAAAATATGCAGATACCGGTATTTTAATTGAAGAGATAAATTATATTAAGGGCAAAGAAAATGGCGAAGCCAAGTATTATGAATTGAATGGGAATTTAAAAGAAAGAGGTTTTTATAAGAACGGAAAGCGTATTGGAAAATGGGAGTTTTATTTGGATGGAGAACTCATCGATGCAAAAAAGAAAAAAGCCTTGGAAAAATATAAGAAAAAGGGATAATGTTGTTTTAGAAGTTAAAAGAGAAAAATGAAAACGAAAAGCAGGCTGTAAATAGCATGGTTGTAATCCTGCAAGGTTTTCAAAACCTTGCAGGTATAGATGAAAAAGCATCAATTCTTTCCATAAGAAAATCAGAATAAGTATTGTATCTTTGCAGCCAATTTTAATGTACAAATGAAACGAGTAATAGTTGGACTTTCCGGAGGTGTAGATAGTAGTGTAACAGCCTATTTGTTAAAAGAACAAGGCTATGAAGTGATTGGTTTATTTATGAAAAACTGGCACGATGATTCTGTGACTATTTCTAATGAATGCCCATGGTTAGAAGATAGCAATGATGCTATGTTAGTTGCTAATAAACTCGAAATTCCTTTTCAAGTGGTAGATTTAAGTGAACAATACAAAGAACGTATTGTAGATTATATGTTTGCTGAATATGAAAAAGGAAGAACTCCAAATCCAGACATTCTTTGTAACAGAGAAATAAAGTTTGATGTGTTTATGGAGATTGCTTTGAATTTAGGTGCAGATTATGTTGCCACTGGCCATTATTGCCGAAAATCTGAAGAAGAGATCAATGGAGAAACGATTTATAAATTGTTAGCAGGAAAAGACACGAATAAAGACCAATCTTATTTTTTATGTCAATTATCACAAGAGCAATTAACAAAAGCACTGTTTCCAATTGGCGAATTGACCAAGCCAGAAGTACGAGAAATTGCGAAAAAAGCAGATTTGATTACTGCCAATAAAAAAGACTCTCAAGGATTGTGTTTTATCGGAAAGGTTCGTCTGCCTGATTTTTTACAACAAAAATTACAACCCAAAGACGGCGTTATTGTTCGAATTCCGGGAGATTCTGAAATCTACCAAAGAGCAATTCCTAAATTTAATACTACCGAAGAAAGACTTGCTTTTTATGCTACTAAATATGCTTATTCAGAAGCAGACGGAAACGTTGTAGGAAAACACCAAGGAGCGCACTATTTTACCAAAGGACAACGAAAAGGCTTGGCAGTAGGAGGCACCAAAGAACCCTTATTTGTGATAGAAACAGATGTTGTAGACAATGTTATTTATACCGGAGAAGGAAAAGAACACAAAGGCTTGTACAGAAATGTGTTGTTTGTGAGCAATGAAGAAATCCATTGGATTCGTACCGACTTGACTCTTAAAACAGGTGAATCTATGCAGGTTGAGGCGAGAATTCGGTACCGTCAAGCATTAGAGTCTGCCATTTTGCACAAAGTAAAAACAGGTTTGTATGTCGAGTTTGAAGACCAACAATCAGCCATTACAGAAGGTCAGTTTGTAGCTTGGTATCA
>JAQWOR010000038.1 GCA_029245785.1 Polaribacter sp. | reverse complement strand
GGAACGGAACTGCTTTTTCATAGTACTAATCGAAAGCAAGATATTATGGAATTGAAGGCTGGAAATCCTAGTACTGGAAAAACCAGAGTGGTGATTCGTGAAGAATGGCCTGCTAGTTTTACAAAAAACTCTCCAGAATTTCATATTTTAAAAGATGGTACTTTTATTTGGGCGTCAGAAAGAAGTGGGTTTAATAATTATTACCATTATAGTTTTAACGGAAAACTAATCAGCAAAATTACCCAACACCCTTTTGAAGTATCAAAAATTATACAGGTTGATGAAAAGAAAAGGCTGCTGTATTATATGGCAAGAAGTGCTGACAATCATATGAAAATGCAATTGCACCGTGTGCGATTAAACGGTACTAAAGATATTCGTTTAACAGATCCTGCATATAATCACAAGGTAAAAATTTCTCCTACAGGGAAACATTTTGTAGATCTTGCTCAAACTCACAACATCCCTCCTTTTATAAACCTTATCAGCACAAAAGGAAAAATTCTTGCCAGCATTGCAAAAAGCAATCTCTCAACATTTAAAGAAGCAGGCTTTAAAACGGTTGAAGTGTTTACATTTACCTCTGCAGATGGAGAAACACAATTACACGGAATGCTTCACTTTCCTTCTAATTTTGATCCTTCAAAAAAATACCCAGTCATTCTAAGCAATTATGGTGGGCCTGCTACCAATGCATTTAATGAAACTTTTATCTATCCGAATGTATTGACAGAATTTGGGTTTTTAGTGGTCAATGTAGACGGTAGAAATGTAAAAGGAAGAGGAAAAAAACTCTTAGATAAACTTTATGGAAACTTAGGAATTGTAGAAATGGATGACTTTGCTGAAGGAATAAAATCGCTCTATAACCGACCTTATTTCGATAAAAACAATGTTGGTGTTTACGGAACTTCGTATGGAGGAACTACGGCTGCAATGAGCTTATTGCGGTTTCCGGAGGTATACCATGCTGCAGTAGCAAACTCTGCCGTAACAGATTGGAGAAATTATGACAACATCTATACTGAGCGTTATATGAATCTTATTGAAGACAATAAAAAAGGATACGAAGTTTCTAACTTAATGAACTATGCAAAAGACCTGCAAGGAGAATTGATGATCTATTTTGGTACCAGCGATAACAATGTACATCCTTCAAATTCATTGCAACTAATCAAAGCATTGCAAAAAGCAGGGAAAAGCTTTGAAGTTCAAGTTGGCCCCGACAAAGGACATACGAGAATGGACAGAGATAGAATGATGGAGTTTTTTATCCAGCATTTGGTGTTAAATAAGTAATTGTTGCTTCACTAAAAAAAGGCTTCTGAAAAATCAGAAGCCTTTTTTTTATTTTACTTATTATTTGGCATCAACTCATACCCTTGATGAATGCCTTTTTCTATAGCAGGAACCCCGCGATGCATCCATACAGGTTTGGCTGCCCCTTTTAGATAATAGTCAAAAAATTGCGCCATTCTAATATTAAAATCTTTTCTGTTTTGAAGTTTTAGTGGCCAGTGTGGCTCTTCATTATAGTTTAAAAACCAAGAAGGTTTTCCTAAACGTCTTAAGCTAACAAAAAATTCAATTCCTTGGTACCAAGGAACATGTCCATCTGCATCATTATGCATAATTAATAACGGTGTGTTTATTTTATCGATATGGAAAATTGGAGAATTCTCTATATAACGTGACGGATATTCCCAAGGGGTTCCTCCTATTCTACTTTGTGTATGCTCGTATTGAAACTGCCTGCTTAAACCTGTCCACCATCTTATTCCTCCATAAGCGCTAATCATATTTGGTACAGGAGCACCCGATTCAGCCGCCTTAAAAATAGCTGTTTTAGTTACTAAATATGCAATTTGATAACCTCCCCAACTATGCCCTTGAGCACCTATATTTTCTTTATCAACAAAGCCTTTTTCAATCAATGAAGTAATTCCTGGAATCACGCAATTATAAGCACTCTCTCCCGGATAACCAATTTTATAATAAACATCTGGATTGAAAATAAGGTAGCCTCTGCTCGCATAAAAGCTGTAATTGATAGATGATCTTCCTGCCGAAGGCGCTCTATGTCTAAAAAGACGGTTAGAGCTTTTTTCATAGAAATTTACAAGCATTGGATACTTTTTCTTTGGATCAAAATTTTCTGGTTTAATCAACATTCCAGTAAGAGCTTTACCATCTAAAGAGATCCAGTTTACCAATTCGGCGCTACCCCAATTGTAATCTTTTTGCTGCGGATTGGCATGGCTAATGCGTGTTTGTTTTTTAAAATTTAAACCTGCTACTCGAAGGTCTGGAAATTCTTCAAAAGATTGGCGTGTAAACAAAAGGTTTTTACCCTTTTGAGCCATTACAGGTTTAGAATAACTATAAGGGCCAGTTAATAATTGTTTCCCTTTGTTGTTCATAAAATTATATGAATAGTATCCAGCGTGTTTGTTTTCTTCATTAAATGTTGTTAATAACCACTTGTTACGAGTATCTATATATCGTGCTTCAGTATCTAGTTTTACATATCTATATACAACCTTCTCTGCTCTTCCGTTTGTCAACCTAATACTTTTTGCTGTATTTGGATTGAATTTCCAAATATCATAACGATCATAAATTAGCAAGGCTTCATCATTTTTTGTCCATCCAGCAACTCCATATGAACCTGGATGTCTTGGCGAATCATTCAATTCATTATAAAACATCTTTCCTTTGGTTAAATCTACCCGTTTTTGGGCAGCAATATTATACGCAAACCAAGTGCTATCAACAGAACTGTATCCATAGGCAAATTTTCCTTTTGGACTTAAACGTACTGTGCCTCCTATTTTTTTGATTGCCAACTGGCTGGCTCCAGTTGTTGTGTGTACAATTGCATAATCGCTGTCCCAACTTCCTGACCACTGGCTTTCTAATTGGTAAGGTGCTGGATTACTTACAAGAGCTATTGATGAATTTCCTTCATCAGCTAATTGTGCCTTTGGATACTTTGTGCTTGCTATTTGAACCAATTTCTTACTGTTCAAATGAATTACTGTTTCATACGATTTCTTTTTATCGTTCTTTACTTGTAACTCTTGTACAGTATATAATCTTGGTTCATTATAGGTCCAAACTTCAACATTTACAATCTCTTCTTTGAGTAATGTGGTGTCTTTTACAATAGGAGGTGTTGCCAAGCCAAAATATAGTTTACGATCATCTTTTGAAAAACGAATACGACCATCAGATGACACTCTGTATCCTTTAGGTGCTGAAGTAGCGTCTACTAGTTTTTCTGCGACTTCTGCCCCTTCTTTCCAAAAAAACAATTGATTAGGCCTTATCAAGGCTTTTGTAGTGTCTGCATCAACAACAAACCCTAAACGTTTTCCAGAGTCGCTAAACGCGAGTTGATGGTAGCTAGCCTTACTATTTGCTGTAAAAACAGGGGTGCTTATATTGGTGTCAAAATTCACAACATAAACTCCTGCGTCTTTACCTCCTTTTTTTCCTGTTGTTGCATAAGCAAGTCTACGGCCTTTTTTTGCAAACAGATACTGAGTAACATAGTATATGGTGTCTTGTTTATAAGTGTCTAAGTTTCGTACGATTAAATGGTACCCGTTTTTTTTACCAACTTTTTTAGGCTTCTTTATTGTTGTGTTCTTTTCTGAATTATCTGCAGCTTTTTTAGCGTTCTTTTTTGTAGTCTTTGTCTCTTCTAATAAATAAGCCATATATCCCGACCATTTTTTAGGGAGTTTATATGATTTTACATTGGCAATCTTTATAATATTTTTCTTTTTTAAATCGAAAATCCCCAAACTATCTTTTGGTATTTTTGATGCCTTCACTTTTCTTCGTTTCAACTCTTTAATAGAATCTTTCCAAGCTTTTATAGTGAACAACGCAAACCTTGAATTATTAGTGAAACGACCTTTACTGGCTCTTTTGTGGTCAAAAATAAGTACGCCATTTGCATCTTTTATCTTAAGAAGGTGATCTTTTTCTCCTTTTTCAAGAGCATATATAATGAATTTTCCATTGTTTGATATTGATTGGTTTTTAATAACATTCCACACATCAAAGTCTTGATGATCTAGTATTTTTTTTTGTCCCTGAACGGAGGTAGTAAAACTATAAAAAAACGCCATCAAAAGAAGCGTCATTGAAAAATTGAAACGGTACTGAGAAATTTTAAATTTGATCATAAGGTTGGTATTATTCATTTATAAGGCAATACATCATCCAAAGAAATGGAATTTATAGCAATTTTACAAATAACAGTCTGCTAATGAGTTGCGGCTAATAAATTGTTGACTTCCTTATAATTTTATAAAATCACAGACCTCTTTTCATCTTTGTTCTTACCTTTTTTCTGAAGCTCTTTTTAAGGTCTTTCTTTGAGTTGATAAAATAAACTCCAGTAAGCAATATAGCAGAGGCAACAATAGATTGTAAGGTGATTTGTTCGTCTAAGATATACCAACCTAAAAGCAATGCAATTACAGGATTTACATAGGCAGAAGTGGCTACTTTTTCTGTAGAAACTACTTTTAACAAATAGTTGAATGCTGTAAAGGCAACAATGCTTCCAAATACAATTAACAGTAACATAGAGAGCTGAACAGAAGGGCTTAATTGAAAAGGAGTAACCCACGACTCTCCAAAAACAGGACTAAAAATGGCTAGCAAGATTCCTGCAGCAAGCATTTGATAGCCTGTGGTAATAAAAAAATTAGCAGGCAAATCTGCTTTGGCAACAAACAAACTTGCAAAACTCCAGCTAACTACACAGGTAAAAATCATAAAAATACCTAAGGCGCTTCCCTCCTGATTTGCTAAGTCTTGTTGACTTACCAATAAATAAATTCCAAGAATCCCTAATGCTACGCCAATAATTGACATCGGTTGTATTTTTCTACCGTGCAAAACACGCATCAATAAGATAATAATTAAGGGTTGTGTAGATGCTTCTAAAGCTGCAAAACCACTATCAACATACTTCAATGCCCAAACAAACACACCGTTGCCATAGACCAAGAATAAAAATCCGGCAATGGTACAGTTCAATAATTGTTTTTTAGTAATGGTTAATGGAAGTTTTAGTGTTTTTGCAATAATAAAAATTAAAATCCCGGAGATTAGAAACCGTGATGCCGAAAGCAACAATGGTGGTATTTCTGATACTGCAATTTTATTGAGAAGATAGGTAGATCCCCAAATCACATAAATGGCAAAAAAAGCCAAAACAATAAGTATTTTTTGTCGAGATGATTTCATAAATACCAAAACTAATCTTTAGTGAAAATTTAATGCTCTTAATTGCTTAATTTATTTCTGGCATCAAAAAACGGGGGTAGTAAAACTGTTTTTCTAGCAGAATAATGTCTAACAACCTCAGAGTTTACAACAGTTACAGTAGTATTAAAAAAAACAGAAGTATGCCCTTCGTTTTATTCTTCTGGAGGTCTTCCGTGTATTTTCTCAAACAGTTCATCAAAATTATCACGTAAAAACAACCGTAATTTAACACGGTAGTCGTTTCGCAACCAATCCATAAAATTATGAGTGCTTTTGCTAATACACTTGGTATACCGTTGCAGCCTAAAATCGATGTCGTCTCCTAATTGTTTTGCTAAATCTAGTGCATCATACACATCTTCACTATTTTCGACACATATTTTTGCGTGATGTTCAAGAGAACGTTCTAACACCACTTTGGTAGATTCTCTATTTTTAATAGAATCTAAGTAGGTTTGCTTGATATCAAAAGAAACATCTGGAGAGTTTTTAAATTGTACCCTCAACGTATCAGGCATTTCGTAAGAGAAATTAGATTCTAACTCTTCATCATTCAGTAATTTTTCTAAATAAAAATTCGGAGATCTGAAAATTTGTTGCCAATCTAAATCTGCTCCCCAAGGTCCAAAACGGTGGAAATTATTTCCTAAATCAATGACATTAAAAGTTGATTTGTTTTTTAAGATCCGAGAACCACGACCAATCATTTGGTAATAAAGTGTCAATGATTTTGTAGCTCTATTTAAAATGATTGTATCTACCGTTGGTTCATCAAAACCTGTCGTTAAAATACTTACAGAGGTTAGGATGGCGTGCGGTGTTTCTTTAAACCATTTTAAAAGCAGCGCTCTTTCTTTTTTTGTAGCGGTATTGTCTAAGTGAGCAATTGGATAACCAGCAGCTTTAAAGGTTTCATATACATGAATAGAAGTATTGATTCCGTTGTTAAAAATCAATGTTTTCTTTCCTTTAGATCGTTCTTCATACGCCTGCAACAATTTACTAAGCATTTGCATATTTGTATAAAGGTCTTCTGAAGACTTTACCGTATAATCTCCATTAGAGCCTACTACCAAAGAGGTTAACCCTACATTGTAAGAATAGGTTTTTGCACGAGATAAAAATTCATTTTCTATTAACGATTCAATAGTTTCACCAACAATTAACTCATTATAATTGTCTTTCATTGGCAACTTCATGTTCGAACTCAAGGGAGTTGCTGTAACACCAAGGATGAATGATTTTTCGAAAAACTTAAAGAGTTTAGTAAATGAATTGTAGTGTGCTTCATCAATAATGACCAATCCAATATCAGAAATGTCTAACTTGTCGTCATTCAATCTATTGTTCAAGGTTTCTACCATGGCAACAAAACAACTGTACTTTCCTTGATCGTCTAAATTTGCAGTACTGTCAACCACTTTGTTGGTTACACCAAACTCTGTGAGCATTCCTGAAGTTTGCTTACACAATTCTACGCGATGTGTCATCACCAATACTTTCTTCTTATGATGCTTTAAATATTGACGAACAATTTCAGAAAAGATAACTGTTTTTCCTCCACCTGTAGGAAGTTGATATAAAATGTGATAGTCTTCAGCAGCTTCCTCAAAGCGGTTAAAAATTTTACTAATCGCTCCTTTTTGATAGCTATATAAATCTTTTCCCGTTTTACGTTCTTCTAACTCTATTGGTGCTGTAACTTCTGCCATTTTACATCTTTTAGAAATGCAAAAGTACGGCGTTTTAAGAGTTTATAGAAACTATTTACTCAATTAGTTTAAAAAAAATGCGAATGGAAGTTTCCAATCGCATTTTTTATTATAAATACATTTTTTATTTATACCTTTTTTACTTTTACAGCATTCATTCCTTTCAATCCTCTTTCCAACTCAAAAGTTACCTTATCTCCGTCTACTACTTCATCAATAACACCATTAACGTGAAAGAAAAACTTTTCTTGGCTATCTAAATCGTTGATAAACCCGTAGCCTTTTTGATCGTTATAAAATGCCACTTTACCATTTCTGATAGGAGACACTTCATCTTCAGCAGTTCTTCTCGGAATTCCAATTTCAATGCTTTCTACATCAACTTCTTCTCGTTGTGTTGGATCTGGAGCAACATCTGTGGCAAATCCATACTCATCTACATAAGCAATCATATTATCAAGTCCAGTACCTTCTTTAGAATTTGCTTTGCGTTCTTCTTTTCTCAACGCCTTGTCTTTACGTTTTTTTAAACGTTTTTTTTCTCTTTCTTTTTTTCCAAAGGTTTCTTGTGATCCTGCCATTCGTAAATTTATTTTTTATTGTTAAATCATTTGCCCATCAAAAGGATAGGATTGTCATTGTAAAGTATAAAACAAATAATTGTGAAATGACAATATAGTATTAATTTACCAAATGTTCAACAGCTATTGCAATAACTAGTTCTGAGAAGATATTGCGTAATTCCGAAAATTGCACATCTCAAAAACTATTGCAAAGATAGTTGTTCTATTTTAATTTTAAAACTAATTCGATAGATTCATTGGTTTTTAGAGCAATTAAGTGGTTTTTTGTTTGTGTTCAGAATGTTTTTTTTGACGCTAGCAACTTCTATAATTTGTTACAGATGAATATAATACCTATCTTGTTAGCTCAAACAACTTAAAACATAGTATCATGACAAATTCAACAAACAAACCAACTACTTTATTTTGGATCATTAGTGTAATAGCATTGATTTGGAATGCCATGGGGGCCAATGCCTATATCCAACAGGCATATAATACCGAAAGCTATCAAGCCATGTATACTCCTGAACAAATTGAAATTGCCAACAATGTACCCGCTTGGGTAACAGCGATGTTTGCAATTGCAGTCTTTGGAGCTACACTTGGTTCCATTTTTTTATTGCTGAGGAAAAAAATTGCAAATTCAATCTTTGTAATCTCTTTTCTTGCTGTAGCTATTCAAATGAGCTATGTTTTTCTTTTAGGAGGCATGGGTGAAGAGTACTATGGTGCCGGAGGAATGATCATGCCTATCATGATTATTGTTATTGCTATTTTTTTAGTGTGGTACTCCAAAAAAGCAACTACAAAAGGCTGGCTGTCTTAACAACCGAAATACAGCTGAAATAGTTAAAGAATCGCTTACCGTTATTTGTTGAGCGATTTTTTTTTGAAACTTATTCAAAAATCAATGTGAGAAATTCGGCAATACACGCTGGTTTTTCTTGGTTTTCGATTTCTACCGTACATGAAAAGATGATTTTGATTCCCTTTTTATGATCTTCAATTTCTTTTATAGTGCTCTTTAAACGAAGTCTACTATTTACAAGCACAGGATTCATAAACCGAACATAATTCAATCCATAATTAAGCCCTAGCGTGGCGCTTTCTACCTTAATAAGATCTTCAAGCATTTTTGAAAGCAATGCTACAGACATAAAACCATGAGCGATGGTAGTCTTAAATGGCGATTCTCTTTTTGCTCTTTCAACATCTACATGCACCCATTGTCGGTCTTGTGTTGCATTGGCAAAATCATTGATCATTTGTTGCGTTACGGTAATCCAGTCGCCAGTTGGCAATTCTTTACCGTTTTCTTTCTTAAATTCTTCGATGTTTTTAAAAACAAGTTGTTCCATAGCTTATGTGTTGACATCAAAAATAAGTAAAAATGTTGACATCAACGCTTTCCGAAAATGTCATCTTTTATTTTAGGAAGTTGCAAGTGGTATTTTACCGCAATTAAACGAATGTTAATCACCGTTAAAATAGTGGCAATAAACTGAATATTCTCTGGTAATTGAAAGTAATTTGTTATCAAATACACTCCGCCACCCAGTAAACAAGCAGAAGCATATATTTCTTTTTTAAAAATCAGAGGAATTTGATTGGTTAATACATCTCTAGTAACACCGCCCATCACTGCAGAAACCATTCCCATAACCACTGCGATAAATGGATGTAAATTATACGACAATCCTTTTTGTGTTCCTAACAAAGTAAAAACTGCAATTCCAATAGTATCAAACAGAAATAGTGTTTTACTTAATGGTGCAATTTTACTCTTAAAAAGAAAGGTACAGATAACAGCGGCAATAATGGTCCAGATATAATTCAAATCACCAATCCAATTAATTGGATGTGCATTGATAAGAACATCACGTAGCATTCCTCCTCCAACTGCTGTTGCAAAAGCAATGATCAATACGCCAAACAAATCGAATTCTTTTTTAGAGGCCACCAGAGCACCACTAATTGCAAAAGCAAAAGTTCCGATGATGTCTAAAACGTAAATCAAGTCCATTTTTTAAAATGAAATTTCGGTAAATTTGATGCCTAGTTCTTTTTGAATTTCATGTACACGCTCCAATTCATACGGCAATATAAATGCCAATGAAAACCCTGTTTTCCCTGCTCTTGCAGTTCTACCACTTCTGTGCGTGTAATATTCTAATTGTTCTGGCAATTGATGATGTAGTACAAATGCTAAATCGCGCACATCAATTCCTCGTGCAGAAACATCGGTAGATACTAAATATTGAATGCTTTCATTTTTAAAGGCTCGCATGGCTTTATCTCGCTCTTTTTGTTGCATATCTCCTTCTAGAGCATCTACAGCAAAACCTTCTTCTTTTAACTGGTTGGTCAAGTTTCGTGCCCCTGCTTTGGTTCTGCAAAAAATTATACCTCTATCGTTAGGTCGCTTTTCTAAAAACGCTACAATTAAGTCTGTTTTCTCTTTAATAGTTGTTTTTACGTATTGGTGTGTAATGTTTTCATTGACCAAGCTATGTTCATTAACAGAAACATTAATAGCACCTGGTGCCATGTACTTTTTAATAATTTTTTGAATTTCTTCTGGCATGGTTGCAGAAAACAACCAAGTATTCCTCTCTCCTGAGGTATATTTTAAAATCCGATTCAAGTCTTGCTTAAACCCCATGCTTAGCATCTCATCAGCTTCATCCAATACCAGCGTCTTGATTTCTTTTAAATTTACCTCTCCACGTTCAATCAAATCGATCAATCTTCCAGGAGTGGCCACAACAACATGTGTTGTTCGTTGCAAGTTTTTTATTTGTCGATCTATTTTTTCTCCGCCATATACTGCTTCAACAAAAATTTTGGCAGGTACATATTTGGTGTATTTAAACAATTGTTTTTTAATTTGTTGCACCAACTCTCTTGTAGGTGACAAAATTAATGCTTGTACGGCAGCCTTTGAAGGATCTATTTGATGTAAAATTGGCAATCCAAAGGCAGCTGTTTTTCCTGTACCTGTTTGTGCCAAACCAATAAAATCTGTACTGTTTTGCAATAAAACCGGAATGGTTTTATTCTGAATTTCTGATGGAGTATTAATTCCCAGCTCTTTTAAACCTGTAATAAAATCTTTGCGAACGCCTAGTTCTGTAAATGTTGACATATCCTTCTAAATAAGGTTGCAAAGATACGCTTATTTATGTCCTTGTAATACTTTTAATACACTTTCTGTAATTCGTGTTGGACGCAATGTTTTAACGTCTAACATGCACCAAACGGTTTGTGCTCTTACCAATAAAACGTGCTCTCTATAAATCTCTACATGACGAATGGAACGTACGCCTTTGGTTTCACCTACCCATGTTTTAAAGGTAATTTTATCTCCTAGAATCGCGTCTTTTTTATAATCTATTTCATGCCTAGTTACCACCCAAACATAGTTGGGGTCTGGTTTATTATTGGTTAAATCTTGCCAGTGTTTTATAGAAACATCTTGAATCCACTGTACATAAACAACATTGTTTACATGGTGTAATGTATCAAGTTCATCTTCTGTTACCGTATGCTGATAGGTGAAAATATTTCTAGGACTTTGCATGATTTATTTTGTTTGTAGCAAACATACAAGAATTCTCGAATTGACCAAAAATAGATTGTTTTAATCCAATAAAGATTCTCCATTTAAATTGGTGGTCAGCACATCACTCATATAGTCAAAGAACGGACGAAGTGCTAAAAAAGAAGCGTCAATAGTCGCTAAAAAATCAGGAGCTAGCACTTCTTTGTCGGTAAATTTCCGAACGGCTACAAAGCCTTTTTTACGAAGTAAATCTATAGATGGATGCTCTTTGTCAAAACCTCTTGGGGCCGATTTTAATTCTTCTCCTTCAAAAACTCCTCTAAAATTTTTCACATAAACAGGATCCTTTAATATAGCACGAAGCTCTGTAGCGTCCAACTCTATTTCTTTTCGAATTCTAAACAAATCGTCTTTGTTCGGTTGCCAAAAACCGCCAGCTAAAAAAGATTCCCCAGGTCTAATCCGAAGGTAATACCCACCTCTTAGCTGTTTTCCTGTTCTAGAAAAAGCGCCTGCAAAATGCGGTTGATACGGTGTTTTATCCTTTGAAAACCGAACATCTCTGTAAATTCGATACAATTTAAAAGTATCTATCTCATCGTGCTTTTCTAGATTTTTTCTGATGGCTGCATAAAAGTTTTTGGCGTGAATTTGTTTTTCTTTAAACGCATCTTTACGCTCAGAGAACCATTCGCGATTGTTATTTTCTTTTAAATCTGACAAAAACTGTAAGGCGGACTTTTTAAATTGCATGCTATTCATTTTAGGATTTCAAGATACAAAAATCTATGCGTGTTTCTGTCGTTCTTTTAAGATTGAAATTACATCTTGCAATCGAAATTCTTTTGCTTGTAATAAAATCAAGTAATGAAAGAGTAAATCTGCAGCGTCTTTTGTGTTAAAACTATTCTGTTAGGTAAACGCAAAACAAGTACAAGTATTCGTTATCTACTGCAAGACTCATAAAAAGCGCTTCTAGGATAAAGACATTCGCAAATAAAAAGGTTTTTTTTATGATTCTCTTGAAATTTCTGGCAATTTGTTTTTAAAACTCGGGGCAGTATCTCTGTAAGAAACGTTCTTCTTTTTAGAAACCATTACTAGTAAATCATAGGTCAACGTAAATAATGTTCCGGTTCTAAAAGAGTTTATGAGTAATGTTTCTAATTCAACAGTTGCCTCTTTTAAAGAAAACCGTTTGTATTTATTATCGGTATCATAACGATATTTGAATTCAAAAATTATTGCTCCTTCAATAACCATCAAACGCACATACACATTTAGCAAGCCTTCACTTTTTCTGATGGGCTTGCTTAAGGTTAGTTTTACAAACTCATCGTTTTTGATGTTCTGCTCTAATGCTTCGAAAAATTCTTTAAATTCATTCATACTGCAAAGATAGTTGTTCTTTAAAACAAAAAACGCCACTAAAAAGTGACGTTTTTTTTATTGTATTATAAAAAAGGTTACTTATGCTTTAAAATTAATCTTACGCATACGCAAGTTTTCTGGAGTTACCTCTAAATATTCATCTGCTTTAATGTATTCCATATTTTCTTCTAAAGAGAAATCTACTTTTGGTGCAATTTTCATAGCATCATCCGTACCAGATTTACGCATGTTTGTTAATTGCTTTCCTTTAATTAAGTTCACAGCCATATCTTCAGACTTAGAGTTTTCTCCAATTACTTGACCAATATAGATTTCTTGGTTGATATCAATAAAGAAACGTCCTCTATCTTGCAAACGGTTTAATGCATAAGCCGTTGCTTTACCAGCTGCAGAAGAAACAATTGCTCCTTTAATATCTTCAGTAAAATCACCTTTATAAGGTCCGTATTCACTAAATCTATGATTGATTATTGCTGTACCAGCAGTTGCTGTTAAAATTCTGTTTCTTAAACCAATCAATCCACGAGATGGAATTGTAAATTCTAAGTGCTGTAAGTCTCCTTTAGGTTCCATAATCATTAAGTCACCTTTGCGTAAAGAAACTAAGTTTACTGCTTTAGAGGAGGCTTCTTCTGGTACATCAATAGACAATGTTTCCATTGGTTCATGTTTTTTGCCATCTATTTCTTTGATGATTACTTGTGGTCTTCCCACTTGTAATTCATATCCTTCTCTACGCATGGTTTCAATCAATACAGATAAGTGCAATACTCCACGACCGAAAACGTTGAATTTATCTTCAGAATCAGTAGTTTCAACTTTTAACGCTAAATTCTTTTCTAATTCTTTAAATAAACGGTCTCTTAAGTGACGAGAAGTAACATATTTTCCTTCTTTTCCGAAGAAAGGTGAATTGTTAATGGTAAACAACATACTCATGGTAGGTTGGTCAATCTCTGTTCTTGGCAATGCTTCAGGAGCTTCTAAATCAGCAATGGTATCACCAATCTCAAATCCATCAATCCCTGTAATAGCACAAATATCTCCACAAGGAACTTTATCTACTTTAATTTTACCCATTCCTTCAAACACGTGTAATTCTTTAATTCTTACTTTTTTAGTAGTACCGTCAGCTTTACACAACATGTAATCTTTACCTGTTTCTAGATCTCCACGAAAAACACGTCCGATTGCAATTCTTCCTGTAAATGAAGAAAAATCTAACGATGTAATTTGCATTTGTGGAGTTCCTTCGTTGTATTTAGTTGCTGGAATTGATTCTATTACAGCATCTAATAAAGGAATAATATTATCTGTTTCATTTTTCCAATCAGTGCTCATCCAATTGTTCTTTGCAGAACCATAAACAGTAGCGAAATCTAATTGTTCTTCAGTTGCTTCTAAAGCAAACATTAAATCAAACACTTTTTCATGAACTAAATCAGGGGTACAGTTTTCTTTGTCTACTTTATTAACAACTACAATAGGTGTCAATCCTAATTCTAAGGCTTTTCCAAGCACAAAACGAGTTTGTGGCATAGGTCCTTCAAATGCATCAACTAATAACAAAACACCATCAGCCATTTTCAATACACGTTCTACTTCACCACCAAAATCGGCGTGACCAGGTGTATCAATTACATTGATTTTTGTGTTCTTGTAGTTTATAGATACGTTTTTAGAAAGAATTGTTATGCCTCTTTCACGCTCTAAGTCGTTATTATCTAACAATAAGTCTTTACGCTCTTTACGATCGTCTAAAATTTTTGCTTGATCAATAATCTTATCAACTAAGGTTGTTTTTCCGTGATCGACGTGTGCTATAATAGCGATGTTTCTAATAGGTTGCATACTTGCTTTTTTTGAAGTTGCAAAACTAGTGTTTTATTATTTAAAAAACAGCTATTTTAAGGTTAAGATTTAAGAAGGCTATTGAAGACAAAAAGCTAGAAAAGACAAGCTATCTAAAGAATTGCTGCCTTTAAAAACTGAATAGTTATGACTAAAAAGATTGCTTCTTCGTAAAAATTCCTCGTAATGACCTCCCTTCCCTTTTTAACTTTTACCTCATTAATTCATTCTATCATTAATTCATTAACTCATCAATTTCATCATCTTCTCGAAATGCACTTGGCAATATCTCGGGGATCAATTTAATTAAAAGAGGCAATAAAAGTGCTCCTCCTGGAAGCATAAAAACAGCAAAAGCAGGAATGGCTCTACAGATGTCTAGCAGCTGCTTTTTTACCTTTTCCTTTTCTTCGTCAGTGAGTTTATTAAACGTAGATTTTTTCAACAAACCAACTAATTCTTTGCTTTCTTGAAGCTCTTTAGTCAATCGTTTTTTATTCTTTTGAATACTTTCTTTTATTTCGTCAATAGTTGTGCTCACTACATTTTTCTACGTTTTTTTTCTGATTTTATCAAACTAAGCTCTCTACTGGTTTGCCCAGCTACAGAAGTATTTTCTTCTGCGCGTCTAATCAAATACGGCATGACATCTCTAACAGGCCCAAAAGGAACATATTTTGCTACATTATACGCTTGGTTTGCTAAATTGAAGCTAATATGATCGCTCATTCCATACAATTGTCCAAACCACAAACGGGTATCGGTTGGTTTTATTTGGTGTTTTTTCGCTAAATCCATCAGTATATAAGAACTTTCTTCATTATGTGTGCCTGCAAATAGTGCCATCTTTGGTTGCTCCATCATGTACACAATTGCGGCATTATAATTAATATCTGTAGCTTCTTTGTCTTTGCAAATTGGAGATGGATAGCCTTTTTCTTCAGCACGTTGTCGTTCTTTTTCCATATAAGCTCCACGAACCACCTTCATTCCAATGTAAAACCCATTCTCACAAGCTCTTTGATATAAACGTTTTAAATAGTCTAATCGATCGTGTCGGTACATTTGCAAGGTGCTAAAAACAATTGCTTTTTTTGTGTTGTACAACATCATTAATTCTTCTATCAAATCATCGGCAGCAGTCTGCATCCAACTTTCTTCAGCATCAATTAATAGCGGTACATCTTTTTCTTCTGCCGCTTTACATACCACATGATATCGATCTACTACTTGACTCCATTCTTTTTTTTCTGCTTCGGATAGCTCTTCTCCTTCTGTTATTTTTTGATACAATGCAAAACGCCCAAAACCTGTTGGTTTAAAAACAGCAAACGGAATCGATGTTTTTTCTTTGGCAAATTCAATTGTTTTTAACGTTTTTTCAAGTGCGTGATTAAACTGTTCTTCTGTTTCTTTTCCTTCAACTGAATAATCTAAAATGGCATGTACTTTTTTAGTGTACATTTTAGCAATCGTTGGCAAGCAATCTTCTTCTGTCACTCCTCCACAAAAATGATCAAAAACGGTAGATCGAATCAATCCTTCAACGGGTAAATGTGCTTTCAATGCAAAATTAGTAACTACTGCTCCTATCCGTACTAATGGTTGACTTTCAATCATTTTAAACAAAAAATAAGCACGTTCTAACTGCGAGTCAGATTTCAATGAAAAAGCAATTTCTGTATTGTCAAAAAGTTTCATAATTAATAAGGTCGTATTTTTATTCAAACAAAGATACTTACAAAGCATAAATAATTCAATATTTTCCACGTAATTTGTAATTAAATTTATTTTCAATGCAATCCATCAAAGCAGTTTCTTATTTTGTTCATTTTCAAGATAATGGATATGAAAAATTATCAGCATTAATTGCAGAAAACAACTATTCTTCTGTTTTTATATTGGTTGATGAGCATACTATTGAAGATTGTTACCCAAAATTTATTTCAAATCTTGCTACAGACGCTCCTATTGAGATAATAGAAATTGAGTCAGGAGAAATTAATAAAAACTTAGACACCTGTATTGGCGTTTGGAATGCGCTTACAGAATTACATGCAGATAGACATAGTTTGCTGATTACTTTGGGTGGTGGTGTGATTACTGATTTGGGTGGTTTTGTAGCCGCAACGTATAAACGTGGAATCGACTTTGTAAACATTCCAACTACGCTGTTAAGTATGGTTGATGCTTCTGTTGGCGGAAAAACAGGGGTTGATTTAGGTGTGTTAAAAAACCAAGTCGGCTTGTTTGCAAATCCAAAAATGGTAGTTGTTGATACTGATTATTTACAAACAGTTTCTCCAAGAGAGATACGCTCTGGAACTGCTGAAATTATCAAGTACGGACTAACCTATGACGCCAATTTATACCATCAAATTAAGGAGGATAAAAACCTAGATATCACCGAATTGATTCCTCGGTCTATTGAAATAAAAAATGACGTTGTACTACAAGACCCGAAAGAAAAAAATCTTCGTAAAATTTTAAACTTTGGGCATACAATTGGTCATGCTGTAGAATCTTATTTTCTAGAATCTGAGCACAAAACAACACTAACACATGGCGAAGCAATTGCTGTTGGAATGATTTGTGAATGTTTTATCTCTTCTAAAATTTTAGGTTTCCCAAAAAACACGCTTACAGAAATTAAAACAGTTATTGTTGAAATTTATGGAAAAATCAATATTTTAGAAAAAGACTTTAATGCCATTATTGAACTGCTAAAACACGATAAAAAGAATGTAAGCGGGCATGTAAACTTTGTGTTGTTAACAGATTTAGAAAAAACCAATATCGACTGTCAAGTAGCTAATCTTTTGATAAAGGAAAGCTTACGTTATTACACTTCTTAGTTAAACCTTTACTGAACAAGAGGTGTAAATATCTTCATACACCGGTAAAATATTTTTTAGAGAAAATTGTTTTGCATGCGCCTGTGCATTGCTCTTAAAATGCTCTAGCGCAGCATCATCTTTTAAAATTTTTAAGGCATTTTCTGCCATGCTTTTTACATCGCCAATAGCATTTAAAAAACCTGTCTCTCCATGAACAGTTACTTCTGGCAATCCTCCTGCATTTGTTGATACTACTGCCGTTTTTGCTGCCATGGCCTCTAAAGCCGCCAATCCAAAACTCTCTGTTTCAGAAGGCAATATAAACAGGTCTGAATAACATAAAACACGTACTACTTCATTGCTGTTTCCTAAGAAAATAATTTTATCAGCAATGCCTAGTTTTTTTGCCAATATTTCTGCTTTCCTTTTTTCTGGACCATCACCAACCATTAGTAATTTTGAAGGAATTGTTCTTTGAATAATTTCAAAAACTCGAATAACATCGCTTGTTCTTTTTACAGGTCTAAAATTACTAACATGTGTTAAAATTCGTTCTTCAGGCTTTGCTAAGGCAATTCGTTGGCAATCCTTTTTACTCTCTTTGTGGTATTTATCTACATCTATAAAATTATAAACAACCGCTATCTCTTTAGAAATATTGAATAATCGTAAGGTATCTTCTTTTAAGCTTTTAGAAACTGCCGTAACCACATCAGAATTGTTGATACTAAATTCTACTGCTGTTTTGTAGTTTGGGTGACTTCCAACTAGGGTAATGTCTGTTCCGTGTAATGTAGTAACAATCTTTATGTCAATTCCTTTTGCTTTTAGCATTTGTTTTGCCATATAAGCTGCATAGGCATGTGGAATTGCATAGTGCACATGTAGTACTTCTAGTTTGTGTTTTTCAACAACTTCTACCATTCTACTTGACAAGGCCAGCTCATAGGGTTGGTATTCAAACAATGGATACTCTTCCATCATTACTTCATGAAAATGTAAGTTATGAGAAATAAAATCCAATCGAACAGGCAAATTGTAAGTAATAAAGTGTACCTCGTGTCCATGGTCAGCCAAGGCCATTCCAAGTTCTGTAGCAACTACTCCACTTCCTCCAAATGTTGGGTAACAAACAATGCCTATTTTCATTTCTAATGTATAAATTATGATTGGTAAATTTGACGTAAAGATAGTTTTTTACTTACAAATGAGTTTTTCAAAACGTGAAAGTATTCACAAAATAACAACTTAAACCTGTTATAGAATTGATAATTCTATTGTAATTAAAAAGCTGTTAAGAATTTAAATTCTTAACAGCTTTTTATTATTTATATTAACGAGATACTGAAATGAATTCAGTACTAGTAATCTCCTAAGGTTTCAGGGTTCTGAGCCAACGCATTTTCCAATTGCTCATCATTAGGTGCTTTTCCATGCCAAGCATGTGTGTGCATCATAAAGTCTACACCGTTCCCCATTTCTGTATGTAACAACACACAGACAGGTTTTCCTTTACCGGTTCTAGATTTTGCATCTGCCATTCCAATTAGAATTGCTTCTATATTATTTCCTTCTTTGATGTCTAGTACATCCCAACCAAAAGCTTCAAATTTTGCCTTGATACTTCCCATTGGAAGCACATCATCAGTATCGCCATCAATTTGCTTTCCATTCAAATCTACAGTAGCAATAAGGTTGTCAACATTTTTTGCAGCCGCATACATCGCAGATTCCCATATTTGACCTTCTTGCAATTCTCCATCACCATGTAATGTATATACAATACGAGAGTCTTTGTCAATTTTTTTTGCTTCAGCAGCTCCTATTCCTACACTCATTCCTTGTCCTAAAGAACCAGAAGCAATTCTAATTCCTGGCAACCCTTCATGTGTTGTTGGGTGCCCTTGCAAACGTGTATTTAATTTTCTAAACGTTGCCAACTCTTCTACCTTAAAGAAACCTGTATGTGCCAAAACACTGTAAAAAACAGGAGAAATATGTCCGTTTGATAAAAAGAAAACATCCTCATTTTTACCATCCATTTTAAAATCTGTTGTATACTCCATGATCTCTTGGTACAAAGCTGTAATAAACTCTGCACAGCCTAAAGAACCTCCTGGATGGCCAGAATTAACCGCATGAACCATGCGTAAAATATCTCTTCTAACTTGTTGTGTAAAAATTTCTAATCGTTGTGTTGTTGTTGACATGTGTGTTTTGTTTGTGAAGAGCAAAAGTAATTCATTAATAAGGAATTGGCAATGGCTATTTTAAGTTTTTTGTTTCTTCTTTTTGGCTGCTGGAAATAGCACATTATTTAAAATCAATCGATACCCTGGAGATGTGGGATGCAGGTCTAATTCTGTTTTAGGATCTCCTACCCGATGTTGATAGTCTTCAGGGTCATGCCCACCATAAAAGGTAAACATTCCTTTTCCTTTTGTTCCGTGTACATACCGCGCTTCTTTATTTACCTTGTTTTCTCCCATTACAATAACGGTAGATTTTATAGAACTTCTTTCAAACGAAGTGGTTTGTCCCATAAAACCTTTTATCAACTGTGTGTGATTTTGCGTTAACATGGTCGGAACCTGATCCCATTTCGCAGAATACTTTTGCAAGGTAAAATAATCTGAGGTCTTCGGAATTTTACGTTTTCGAGTCATATCAATAGAAGAGAACTCATAGGTAGTTGGGTTTCGAACCAAGATAAAGTCTTTAAAGGCAAAGGTATTGCTGTAGTTTATTTTCGATTGATAATTCACTTCTGATGGATCTCCATCAAACATCGATTCAGCAATATCAACTCCATCTGCTGCCAAGGCAATGTCAAAGCTATCTGTTGCAGAACACATGGCAAACATAAAACCACCGCCAATTACATAATCTCTTATTTTTTTACTGACTGCTAGTTTCTCTTCAGACACTTTACTGAATCCTAAATTTTTAGCTAATTTTTCTGCTTCTTGTTTGCGTTTAACATACCAAGGTGCCGTTCTAAAAGCACCGTAAAAACGCCCATATTGTCCTGTAAAATCTTCGTGATGCAAATGTAGCCATTCGTACAACAACAGCTTATCACTCAATACTTCTTCGTCATAAATAACATCAAAAGGAATCTCTGCATATTGTAAGACCATGGTAACAGCATCATCCCACGGAGCTTTGTCTTTTGGGGAGTAGACCGCAATTTTTGGAGCTTTTTCTAAGGCAACAGCTTCCATGTTTTTTGATGGGCTGCTAATTTCTTGTAAAATTAATTGCGCTTTGGCATCAGAAATAATCTGATAAGAAACACCTCTAATGTTGCATTCCTTTTCAATAAGAGCATTGTTTTCAATCATAAATGCACCGCCATCATAATTGAGTAGCCATTTTGCTTTGACACCGTTTTGTAAAGAAAGGAAAACAATTCCGTAGGCTTTTAAATGATTCTTTTGATTGTCATGATTCATAGGCACATAAATAAAAGAGGCCCAGATAGAGTTTGATATCAATAAGAAAACGAGTATGGAAAGAAATTTTTTCAATCGTGTTTTTTATGCAACATTCATTTTAAAACGGCACATCGTCTCCTTCATTTTCAATACCAAAAGCATCTTTAGGTGTAATGAATTGATCTGGAGACACTTCGTTCATCTTCGATTGAAACTCACTACTAAAACCTTCTTCTAAATCTGAGAACAAAGCCAAATGTCCTGTAAACTTCATACGAATATTATCCAAACCTCCATTACGGTGCTTGGCAACAATAAACTCCCCTTGTCCTTCACAAGGTGTATGCTCATCATCGTCCCATTCAGTCATTCCATAGTATTCTGGTCTAAAAATAAATGATACAATATCTGCATCTTGCTCAATGGCTCCAGATTCACGTAAATCAGATAGCAATGGGCGTTTACTTCCTCCACGGGTTTCAACGGCACGTGATAATTGTGACAAGGCAATTACAGGCACTTCTAGTTCTTTTGCCAATGCTTTTAAATTTCTAGAAATGGTAGAAATCTCTTGTTCACGGTTTCCTCCTCCTTTTCCAGATCCGCCAGCAGTCATCAATTGCAAATAATCAATGATAATAATCTTAACTCCATGCTGCGAAACCAATCTCCGTGCTTTGGCTCGCAAGTCAAAAATAGACAACGATGGTGTGTCATCAATATATAAAGGTGCGTCTGATAGTTGTTTTACTTTTACATTTAACTGTTCCCATTCATGTGCTTCTAAGTTTCCTTTACGCAATTTTTCTGAAGGCAAGCCAGTTTCACTAGAAATCATACGCATGATTAATTGTACAGAAGACATCTCTAAGGAGAATAATGCCACAGGGTATTCAAAATCTATCGACATGTTTTTTGCCATCGAAATCACAAAAGCCGTTTTTCCCATTCCGGGTCTTGCCGCAATAATTACCAAATCTGAAGGCTGCCAACCAGAGGTCAAAGCATCTAGTTTAGAAAACCCTGTTTGCAAACCACTCATTCCGCCTTCTCCAGAGATTTCTTCAATTTTCTTTAAGGCTTGCTGTACAAGTCCTCCTGCATCTTCAGAACCCTTCTTTAAGTTGCCCTGTGTTACTTCAAAGAATTTCCCTTCTGCCAAATCTAGCAAATCAAAAACATCAATGGTTTCATCATAAGCATTTTCTATAATATCGCTAGAAATACTAATTAATTTTCGTTGAATAAATTTTTGCAAAATGATACGCGCATGGTATTCAATATGCGCAGAAGATGCCACTTTTTGTGTAAGGTTGATCAAGTAAAAATCACCTCCAACCATTTCTAATTTTCCGTCTTTTCTTAATTGTGCAGAAACAGTAAGTAAATCTGTAGGCTCAGAATTTTGAAAAAGTGTATAAATGGCAGTATAAATTTCTTGATGTTTTTTATCGTAGAAAGCCTCTGGATGTAAAATGTCAATAACGTCATCAATCCCTTTTTTATCAATCATCATCGCTCCCAAAACGGCAATTTCCAAATCTACTACTTGTGGTGGAATTTTACCTTTTTCTAAGCTGATAATTCTTGATTTATCAACTTTTGCTCCTGCTAAATGCGTTGCTTTCTCCATAAGCACAAATGTAGTTTTTTTAGGTTGATAAAAAGGCCTTGGGCACTCATTTTCTTTATACACAGTTTTTGTTTATTAAATTGTTATTAACCTGTTCATAACATTGAATGATTCAAATATTTACCTATTTTTGACATCATGAAGCACAAAAAAACAACCATTTATCTCTCCATATTTTTAGGAATACAAATCATATTTGTGCAATTTATTAGCAACTATCCTAGCTTTATAGAACGCTACTATTCTAACGGAATCTATCTGTACATTAGTGCGTTTCTTCGGATAATTTTTGGTTGGATTCCTTTTTCTATAGGAGATCTTTTTTTAGCGGTTCTTGGTTTTTTATTGTTGCGATTTATTTTTCGTTTGATAAAAAACAGGTTCAAAAACCTGATTCCCAAATTACTACAACTTACAGCCTTCACTTCTATTCTTTATTGCTGTTTTTACTTGTTTTGGGGATTCAATTATTTCAGAGAGCCTCTAGCAAAAAACCTAAAACTTGAACAAGCCAACTATACAACAGAGCAATTGACAACGGTTGCAGAAAAAATTATTTTAAGCTTTAACACCGTTCATCTCCAACTTGCTAAAAATGACAGCCTTAAAATCATCAATCCATATACTCAAAAAGAAATGCACACAAAGGCGCTTGATGGATATTCAAATATATCTAAGACATATCCGCAGTTGACCTATACACATCCTTCCGTAAAGAGTTCATTAATGAGCTTGCTGCAAAGTTATATCGGAACCGCAGGTTATTTAAACCCTTTAACCGGAGAGGCACATATAAATGACCGAATTCCAAAGACAGCAACCCCAACAACAACCTGTCATGAAATGGCACATCAACTAGGTTTTGCTGCAGAAAACGAGGCTAATTTTGTTGGTTTTCTTGCAGCGGTTTCTAATGAAGATGTATATTTTCAATATTCAGGGTATCGAATGGCTTTTGGATATGTAATTTCTGAAATCCGCAAGCGAAACCCAGCATTAGCAAAAGCACTTTGGAAAACAATCAACAAAGGGATTGTTAAAGATTTTCAAGCGAGTACTAATTTCTGGCGCCAATACCAAAACCCTATTGAACCCTTTGTTAAAAAAGGCTACAATTCTTACCTAAAAGCAAACAAACAATCTAAAGGTACCCAATCTTATAATTATGTGGTAAATTTACTGATTGCATACTTTCAAAAGAACGACAAGTAGAGAACTGGAAATCATGGTTAAATTTCTTAATATTTTGTTAAAGGTTTAAGCAGAGAATCAATTCCTAAGCATTTTGACCTAAATTTACTTAATTAACTAAACCATTTCTAATGAAAAAAACACTGCTCTTAGTCTTGTTTATGTGTGCTTCTGTACTCAATGCTCAAGATTATTTTCCAACAAACACAGGTGTTAAAACAACCAAGAATACGGCTGTCGCTTTTACCAATGTTAAAATTTATGTAACCCCAACACAACGTATTAAAAAAGGAACCCTACTTATAAAAGAGGGAAAAGTAGTTGCTGTTGGTAAAAAAGTAACGATTCCAAAAGGAACTCAAATAATTGACCTTTCCGGAAAAACAATCTATCCATCATTTATTGATGTGTACTCTAACTTTGGAATTAAAGCAGCTACTGCTCCAAAAAACTTTAGTAGAGTAAGACAGTATGAAGCGGGTAGAAAAGGTTTTTATTGGAATGACCATATCAGACCAGAAACAGATGCTTTTACGAGTTTTAGTTATGATGCAAAAAAAGCAACGAGTTTATTAAAAGCTGGTTTTGGACTTGTAAATACACACCTGCAAGACGGAATCATCCGTGGAAACGGATTGCTTGTTGCATTGAATTCTAAATCTACAGATGCCTATAGAGTTATTGACTCACGTTCTGCACAATACCTTTCTTTCAGAAAAAGTAAGTTGTCAAGACAAGCCTACCCTACTTCATTGATGGGAGCAACAGCACTATTACGACAAGTGTATTTAGATGCAGATTGGTATGCTACTGGAAGCGCTAAAAATAAAGACCGCTCTTTAGAAGCATTGATCAACAACAAAGGCTTGACACAAATTTTTGATCCTGGTGCGAACAATGCATATATCTTAAATGCTGATAATGTTGGAGATGAAAATGACATCCAATACACCATTGTTGGTAATGGAACAGAATATGAACAAATTGATGACATCAAAGGAACCAATGCGCAATTTATCATTCCAATAAATTTCAGAAAGGCCTACGACGTTTCTAATCCATATACAGCAAATCAATTAGAATTAAATGACATGCGTAGATGGAATCAAGAACCTTCTAATTTGGCGGTGTTGGCTAAAAATGGTGTTTCATTTTCAATTACCACACACTCGCTAAAATCGATCGCTAGTTTTCAAAAAAACATTCAGAAAGCAATTAAATATGGTTTGAGTGAAACCACAGCATTAGAAGCTTTAACAACTGTCCCTGCAAAAATATTAGGAAAATCCGCTGAAATTGGAAGTTTGAAAAAAGGCCAAACTGCTAATTTCCTTATTACTTCTGGAGCTATTTTTAATGCCAAAACAATCCTTTATGAAAACTGGGTGCAAGGAACAAAGCATGTTGTTAACAACATGAACACAAAAGATGTTTCCGGAACCTATGTCTTGAAGTATAACAAGCAACAAGTACAATTAACCATTTCAGGAAAAGTTAGCAAACCAAGTGCCGTTATAAAAAATGGCGAGAAAAAATTAAAATCTAAATTTTCATTTAAGGATAATTGGATTCAAATTACCTTAAACAACGAAAGTAATGCGAAGCGGTTTACACGACTTGTAGGTACCTTAGATGAAGCATCCAATTCTTTTTCTGGTAAAGTTGTAGATGAAAACGGAAATGAATCTTCTTGGACAGCCATAAAATCTGATACGGAACAGAAAACAGCGAAAAAGAAAAACAACAATAAACAATACAAGCCATTTGTAACCCCTGTTACCTACCCTAATGTAGGCTATGGTTTTTTAACCAAACCCAAGCAAGAAACCATGTTGGTTAAAAATGCTACGGTTTGGACTGGAGAAAAAGAAGGAATCTTAAAAAATACAGACGTATTATTAAAAGACGGTAAGATTGTAAAAATTGGCAATAATTTAAAAGCACGTGGAGCCAAAGTAATTGATGCCACAGGAAAACATTTAACTGCGGGTATTATTGATGAACATACACATATTGCACTTTCTTCAACAAATGAATCTGGACACAATTCTGTTGCTGAAGTAAGCATGGAAGATGCCATCAATTCGGCAGATTTAAATATTTACAGAAATTTAGCTGGAGGAGTTACTTCTGCTCAATTGTTGCATGGATCTGCAAATCCAATTGGAGGAAGATCTGCAATCGTCAAATTAAAATGGGGAGAATCTCCGAAAAACATGCTGTATACAAATAGACCCAAATTTATCAAATTTGCCTTGGGAGAAAATGTAAAGCAATCAAGAAGTCAATTTGGCGTTCGTTTTCCCCAAACCAGAATGGGTGTTGAACAAGTGTATGTAGATTATTTTCAAAGAGCAAAAGAATATGATGCACTAAAGAAAAGTGGTAAACCCT
>JAQWOR010000025.1 GCA_029245785.1 Polaribacter sp. | reverse complement strand
TTATTTAAGATTTTATGAAATATGACGTTCCAATTTTTTTAAGTAATGTATACCAATTTTTATCGCTAAGTATCATAAAAATTCATTTATGATAAGTGAGTCTACAAGACGAAGTTTTGTGAAGCAAGAGGGTAACACGCTGCGCGATGTTACTATTTTTATATTTAATTGATTCTCAATTAAATAGCCCTATTTTTAGAATTTTATTTTTTTGTAATTTGGTGCAAAAACCAAAATGAGCCCAGTAAAATCAAGGATTCATTGTAACAATTCAATAAAATATGGATGATTTTAATACAATTCGGTTAAAGAAAAAGGTCATTGAGAAGTTCAAAGAATATTCTAAAAAAACAAGTCCAAGTTATTCTGAAACATTGGATTATATGGTTGCTTTTTTTGAAGATACAGGATTATCACCCTATGACACAATGCACAATCCAATTTTATCATTTACAAGAACTTTAAGCAAAAGAACAAAAGCGGTGATGACCATTTTAAGAAATATTGAGAAAACGCAATTGATACCCACTCGTGAAATGTTAGAATCTTTATTTAAAGAAGTAGAGGAAGAACCCATTTATATTGAAAGAACTTCTGAGGAAATAGAAGCTTCAAAAACAGAAGCAGATAAATTAATAGATTCCTATTCTAAAGAGTTAGATAAAAATAAAAAGGAACTATATGAAGTAAGAAATGAATTTAGTAATCTCTTAAACGAGTTATCTTATATTAAAAACACATTTGGAAAAAGCTATTATCGGCTTGAAATTTCAAAAGAAAAAATTGAAGAATTAAAATCAAATTTTCTCTAATGGTTTTATTTAATCATCATAATGAGTAGCTAACGCACTCGCTTTTGGGCTCGCTTGTTTCATTTTTAAAATGATGGATTCTTCTAGCATAAAGTAGAACTAATACAAAAAGAGTTATTAGCACCCTGCCTCTAAATCCATCACTTTAAAAACGGATTTTCTTCATGGTGAATTTTGGTTATTTAACAGCCAATAGTTGCTTTTGCTTTTTAGTTTCAAAACGTTTGAGTAAGTTTTGAATGTCTTCACTGATTTTCGATTCAATTACTCTAGCATAAATTTGAGTAGTTGATAATTTAGTATGCCCTAATAATTTCGACACCGTTTCAATGGGTACACCATTAGAAAGCATCACCGTTGTCGCAAAAGTGTGTCTAGCAACATGGAATGTAATATTTTTATAAATACCACAATCTTTTGCTATTTCCTTTAAATAAACATTTGTTTTCTGATTAGAGCAAAGTGGAAGTAAAGTTTTTGAGTTTATGTTTTTTGAAAAATCTCTATACTTATTAATAATATCTAAAGCTTTAGGTAAAAGCGGAATTTTAACTGTTTCATTGGTTTTTTCTCGTTTGGTAAAAATCCAATAGTTATTATCAATGCCTTTCGTGAGTTGATTTAAAGTAAGCTCTTTTACATCTATGTAAGACAAACCAGTATAACAGGAGAAGATAAAGCAATCCTTAACTCTTTCTAATCGTTCATTTTTGTAATGTGTATTCTCAATAAGTTCTAATTCTCTTTCCGAAAGATATTGTCTATCATATTTGTCAAACTTTAGTTGAAACTGGTTAAAAGGATTTTTTACTATCCATTCTAACTTGATAGCAAGGTTTATCATTTTCTTAAATCGCTCTAAATGTTTCATGACACCATTATTGGCTAATACTAATTGCTTTTTAGAATTTTTGCAGGTTCTTAAATACTGTTCAAAATCAATAATGAATCTGTAGTTTAATTGTTTTAAGTAAATGTCATTTACTTTTAGTTTTCGGTTTAAGTAGCTGTTTAAATACTTTTCTGTGGTATAATAATTCTTCATTGTGCCGAACTTCAAAACAGTAATCATATTGGTATTGTGATATGCAATGAGTTCTTTTAATGTTTTATGAATATCATCTTTACCCAAATAACGAGCTTTAATTACATTAGCTGAAATGATTTTATCTTCTTCTAATAACTGTTTATGACAATCTAGTAGTTTATTATACACATAGTCAAGATAGTTGTTTAAAATTCTGATTTTAGTAGAAGTTCCTCGCCCACGATTCTTTGCATTATCCCATTCTTTGAATAGCACATTCCTTTTAAGACTAATTTCTGAACGCTGCCTGTTAACAGTTATCCGAACATAGATAGATAATTCGTTTTTCGCATTACGTGATTTTCTGGTAAAGAAAATAATTGAAAAGGTGTTGTTTGTCTGCATTTTTAACGTCTTTAGTTGAACAAATTTTTATAAAGACGAAAGTCAAATTGCTCTTAAAAGCTCCTTAAAATTACGACAATTTTGTGAAGAAAGTGCACACCTAATTGCACACCTTTTATTTGATATTATATGATATCAAACAATATCATATAAAACAAAAAACACTGAAAATCATACAATTAACAGTGCTTTAGTTTAACCTATTACTAGGTTCGTCGGGGTGGCAGGATTCGAACCTGCGACCTCCTCGTCCCAAACGAGGCGCGATGACCGGGCTACGCTACACCCCGAAATAGTCATCTAATATTGTTTTGCTCCTCGTCCCAAACGAAGCGCGATGATCGGGTAGAGCTTGTGCCGTACTTGATACGGTGCTACACCCCGAAACATTCAGAGTGCAAATCTAATCTTTTTTATGATTTTAATTGATTTTTTTTCTAATTTTAATGCATAAATTTTATGTATGAAAACAAGAACAGTATGGTTTGTATTTGTAGTGACTTCTATTTGTTTTATTTCTAGTGTTAATGCGCAATCTACAAAAGAATATGAAATTGTAGTTTCCGATCTTTCAAATCCATGGGGGTTTACATTTTTGCCCGATGCATCAATGTTAATTACGGAAAAATCTGGAAAATTAATCCATTTTAAAAATGGAAAAAAAACAATGATTAGACATATGCCAAAAGTGTATGTTCGTGGTCAAGGCGGATTAATGGATATTGAATTGCACCCAAATTATAAAAATAATGGATGGATTTATTTCAGTTATGCGTCTAAAGATAAAGGGCAAAAAGGCGGTAATACAACCATTATGCGAGCTAAGATCAAGAACAATCAACTGGTGCATAGAGAGTTGTTGTATAAAGCTTTACCAAATACAACAAAAGGGCAACATTTTGGATCTAGAATTGCTTTTGATAAAAAAGGATATCTTTATTTTAGTGTTGGAGACAGAGGGAATAGAGATGTAAACCCACAAGATGTTACCAGAGATTGTGGAAAAATTTATCGATTGCATGACGATGGAAAAATCCCTAAAGACAATCCGTTTGTAACCATTAAAAATGCAAAAAAAGCAATTTATAGCTACGGACATCGCAATCCTCAAGGAATGGAAATAAACCCTTTTACGGGAGAAATTTGGACACATGAACATGGTCCAAGAGGAGGAGATGAGGTAAACATAATCATAAAAGGAAAAAATTACGGTTGGCCAAAAATTAGTTTTGGAATCAATTATAGTGGAACAAAATTTACCAATAAAACGGCGTTGCCAGGAATGGAGCAGCCATTACATTATTGGGATCCTTCAATTGCACCAAGCGGAATGGCATTTGTTTCTAGTAATAAATACCCAACATGGAAAGGACATTTATTTATAGGTTCCTTAAAATTTAGGTATTTAGTAAATTGTACTTTAAAAAACGGAAAAATTATAAAAGAAGAAAAACTATTAGAAGGTTTAGGTAGAATTCGATCAATAGAACAGGGGTTAGATGGCTTTATGTATGTTGGTGTTGAAAACCTCGGAATCATCAGATTAAACCCACCAGAATAATGAAAAAAACACTTGTGCTATTCACAATTTTTTGCTTGTGTATTTCTTGTAACAGCAAAGAATCAACAAAGAAAAAGAAAATAGAAGCTAAGCCAAAAGCATTATTAGAAAGTATCAATAGAGGAAATGAATTGTATGTAGATATGTGTATAAATTGTCATTTGGCTGACGGAAAAGGTGTTGCAAAGATATTTCCTCCTTTAGACAATTCTGATTATTTGAAAAAGAACAGAAAAGAAAGTATCAAAGCAATTAAGTACGGAATGTCTGGAGAAATTACTGTAAACGGAGAAAAATATAATTCTCAAATGCTTCCATTAGGATTGAGTGATGATGAAGTTGCAGATGTTATGAATTATATATTGAACAGTTGGTCAAATAAAAATGAAGAAATGATTACCGTAAAAGAAGTTGAAAAAGCAATTCAGTAATCAGAGTTTTGATTGATTTTAATTATAAAACTATTATAAATAATCATATCAAAACACTGAAAATGTAAATTTTTAAAAATACATTTGTAACCATAAAATAGATACTTAAAATGTCAGACACTACAGAAAGAATAAAATGTTTAATTATTGGTTCTGGACCAGCAGGTTATACGGCTGCAATTTATGCTGCAAGAGCAGATATGAGTCCAGTAATGTATACCGGAATGCAAATGGGAGGTCAGTTAACCACCACTACAGAAGTTGATAATTTTCCTGGATATCCAGATGGAACAGACGGAACGGTTATGATGAACGACTTGCAAAAGCAAGCAGAACGTTTTGGAACAGAAGTTCGATTTGGAATGATTACTAAAGTTGATTTTAGTACTGAAGTTGGAGGAATTCACAAGGTTGTCGTAGACGAATCAAAAACAATCGAAGCAGAATCTGTAGTGATTTCTACAGGAGCAACAGCTAAGTATTTAGGATTAGAAAGCGAACAACGTTTAATTGGAGGAGGTGTTTCTGCCTGTGCAACGTGTGATGGTTTTTTCTATAAAGGACAAGATGTTGTTGTAGTTGGAGCAGGAGATACGGCAGCAGAAGAAGCTACTTATTTGGCAAATATTTGTAGTAAAGTAACCATCTTAGTGCGTAAAGATTATATGAGAGCATCTAAAGCGATGCAACATAGAGTTGAAAAAACAGCAAATATAGAGGTGCTATACAATACAGAAATAGATGAGGTGCTTGGAGAGAATGTTGTAGAAGGTGTAAGAGCCGTTAATAACCAAACAGGAAACAAAATAGACATTCCAGTAACAGGTGTATTTATTGCTATTGGGCACACACCAAATACAGGTATTTTTAAAGATGTATTGAAAATGGATGAAACAGGGTATTTGATTACCGAAGGAAAATCTACCAAAACAAATATGCCTGGAGTTTTTGCTGCTGGAGATGTACAAGACAAAGAATACCGCCAAGCTGTTACAGCTGCCGGAACAGGTTGTATGGCAGCCTTAGATGCAGAACGTTACTT
>JAQWOR010000021.1 GCA_029245785.1 Polaribacter sp. | reverse complement strand
GGTTTTCAATTCGTGCAATTGCCGCCTCTTGTTTTCCATATCTTTGGATTGCTGAAGTGAAATCTAAATATACCGCCTCTCCTGTTTTATTTACTCCAAAACCAGCATCACATCTTTCTTTTGCTGCTCTTGATGCTACATATCTTGGTACTAAGTTCCCAAATGCAGGATATCTTCTTTCTAAGTAATAATCTCTTTGTTCTTCTGATAAGTCCGTTGGTTTTTTACGACCTTCTCTAATGGCCAAAACATCTTCCATGTTTTTTGGAACCCAAATACGTCCGTCGTTACGTAATGATTCAGACATCAATGTTAATTTCGATTGATAATCTCCTGAACGTGGAATACAGGTTTGGTGAATTTGCGTATAACAAGGGTTTGCAAAAAAGGCACCTTTTTTATGTATTTTCCAAGCAGCAGTTGCGTTAGATCACATGGCATTTGTAGATAAGAAATAAACATTTCCGTATCCTCCAGTAGCAATTACTACAGCGTGTGCAGCATGGCGTTCAATTTCTCCAGTAATAAGGTTTCGTGTAATAATTCCACGGGCTTTCCCATCAACAAGTACCACGTCTAACATTTCATGGCGATTGAACATTTCAATTTTACCACGAGCAATTTGACGGTTCATGGCAGAATAAGCACCTAACAATAATTGTTGTCCGGTTTGCCCTTTCGCATAGAAAGTTCTAGAAACCAATACGCCTCCAAATGAACGGTTGTCTAGCAAGCCACCATAATCACGAGCAAAAGGAACTCCTTGTGCTACACATTGATCAATGATGTTTCCTGAAACTTCTGCCAATCGATGTACGTTGGCTTCTCGAGAGCGGTAATCGCCTCCTTTTACGGTGTCATAAAATAAACGATAGTTAGAATCTCCATCGCCCATATAGTTTTTTGCAGCATTGATACCTCCTTGTGCTGCAATTGAATGTGCTCTACGAGGAGAATCTTGGTAGGCAAATGCTTTTACATTGTATCCTAACTCTGCTAAGGTTGCAGCGGCAGAACCTCCTGCTAAACCTGTTCCAACTACAATAATGTCGATATTTCGCTTGTTTGCAGGATTTACAAGATTGATTTTGTCTTTATAGGTTGTCCATTTGTCTTTTATAGGACCTTTAGGAACTTTAGAATCTAATGTAGCCATACTAGTTTAGTGATTGAAATGGTGAAACAGTGCAATAAAAATGAACAATGCTGGAACGAGAATTGCATATCCGTTTGCACATTTTTTAAAGCTTTTTGTATAGGCATTGTTAAGCCCCATCGATTGAAATGCAGAGTTGAATCCGTGTAATAAATGCAATGCTAAAAACACAAAGGCAATTATATAAGCGCCAACTCTCCATGGAGAAATAAATTTATGCTGTAATTCTTCAAAATAGCGATGCGGATTTTCGGGCAATACATCTATATATTTGTATTTTAATTCAGGAATCCAAAAATCGATAAAATGCAATACGATGAATGCTAAAATTGCCAATCCAGAATAAATCATATTTCTGCTCATCCAAGTAGAGTTTGCTGCTCCGTTGTTTTGTGCATACTTAATTCCTACCGCTTTTCTGTTTTTTAATTCTAAGACAAAGCCTAGTACAAAATGAAAAACAACTCCAAAAATTAACACAGGTTGTAGCGCAAATTGCACCAATGGGTTTGTTCCCATAAAGTGGGAAGCGGTATTAAATACCTCTTCGCTAAAAACCGATAACAGGTTTACACTTACATGTATTAAGAGAAAAAAGACTAAGAAAAGTGCCGAAAGTGCCATTGCAAACTTTCTTGCTATCGATGAAGATAATAATCCGCTCATTTTTTGTTTGTTAAAAATTAGTACAAATCTACGCCTATTGAGTTGTTTGAGCAAACAACTTTTTTGTTTTCTAAAGTATTTAGAACGCGTTTAAATAATTGATAAATATGAAACAAGAAAATAGACCAACCTGCCTCCTGACTTGCGGCAAGTAAAGCCGGCAAGGAGAAAAACAAAGTCAGTACTCAGTAAGCAGTGATCAGTAACCAATAACTAAAAAACAAGAGCACCCTCATTGCTGGTGTGCGATTGTATCGCGTTTCCAGTATGTGTTCATTAGATAGTTATCATTGCGAGCAAAGAGAAGCAATCTCAGTAATTAAAACTATCCCGATGGCTATCGGGGAATCAATAACTGAACAATCGTAATTTACTTTATTTCAAACGGCTGTTTTATAGCTCCAATTTTTACGGTATAGTTTCCTTTTGGCAAATAATACACCCCATTTTTACCCGCTTTCAATTTTGTTTTAGGGTTTGCTTTCAAATAAGCTTTCCTTCCTTTTTTAGACATGGAAAGATCATAGTTTATAAATGAAAACCCTTTGTTTAGTTCAGCGGTAAATGAAGTTACTTTTACAGTGTTAGAAAACACAGAAACGCTTGCTTTTTTAGGAGCACTCGAATAGATAGAGAGCTTTAATTTTGGAAGGTTTGGTTGTGACCACTGGCTCCAAGAATTGCCCCATCTTGATGAATGACGAATGGTTGAAATATTGAAAAGGTGAAGGGCTTTATGTTGGTATTCCTTAAAGTTGTGCAATACAGAAATATCTGCCTTGTAAATACTTCTACCGTGGGTTCCTACAACCAATTCTTTGGCTTGTGGTTGTATCACAATATCATGAACTGCCACATTTGGCAATCCTTTTGTAAAGGCATTCCAAGAAGCTCCATTGTTTAAAGAAACATACAAGCCATTGTCAGTACCTACATACAAAACAGCATCGTTTTCTTCATCTTCACGAATCACATTTACGGCAGATGTAGGAATTGTGCTCCCAATATTTTTCCAGGTTTTTCCGTAATTGTCAGAGGCAAAAACATAGCTTGTAAAATCATCAAAACGCATTCCGTTTAAGGTTGCATATATTCTGTTTTTGTGATGCTTAGAGGCAATAACTCTACTTACCCATAAATTTTTTGGCAAGGCTCCTGTGATGTTTTTCCAAGAGCTACCGCCATCTTTTGTTATATGAATCAAGCCATCATCAGAACCCGTATAAATCAGTCCAAATTGCAGTGGACTTTCAGAAATGCTTGTTAAGGTACCATAAGGAACATTTCCTTTTTTCCCACCTGTTGTTAAATCGTTAGAAATTACTTGAAAAGTAGCTCCTTGATCCATAGAACGCAATAATTTATTAGCGCCCATGTATAAAATATCTTGATTGTGGGGAGATAATAAAATAGGAGTTTGCCAATTGTAACGATAAGGAGCATCTCCAAGCTCATGTTTTGGATGAATAGAAAGGCGCTTTCCTGTTTTTAAATTGACCCGATAATAGTAACCAAATTGAGAACCTGAATAGACCGTAACGTTATCTCGGTTGTCTATTTGCACTTGCATGCCATCTCCGCCACCAATGCTTTTGTATGGATAGCTACCGCTGCCTTCCCATCTTTTAGAGGCTTGATAGGTGCTTGGTCCATACCAAACGCCATTGTCTTGTAAGCCGCCATATACATTGTATGGCTTTTTATGATCTATGTTTACCGAATAAAATTGCCCTACTGCGTGTGAGTTGTTTTTGGTCCAGTTTTTTCCATCATCGTAGGTAATATTGATTCCACCATCATTTCCGTTAATGATATGCCCAGGTATCGTTGGATGTACCCAAAGCGCTTGATGATCTGAATGTACATTGCTTTTTCCTATTGAGGTAAAAGTTTTTCCGCCATTGTCTGATTTTAACAACGGAACACCTCCAATATAAATGTTGTTTTGATTGCTGTTACTAACCCCTATAATTCCGAAATAATAACCATAAGAACTATATACGCCGTCTAAATAATTTGTATGTGTTTTTTTCCAGGTTTTTCCGCCATTTGTAGATTTATATACTTCTGCTCCAATTACTGGAGAATTGAACAATTTAGAATTGGCATCTTCTAAATAAGAGGCCAAATGAAGCGGCTTGATCTTTCCACTTTTTACAGAAGCCTTTACAGTTACTGCCGTTTCTTTTTTAGCAAAACGATTGCTTTTTAGGTACTTATTTAGGGCGGTATTGTCTAAGTTCATAAAATCAGCCACCGTCATTGTTTTAAAGTCATCTTTTTGAATTCCCGTTTGTTTTTTCTTAGGAGTTACCGGCCTTCTGTTTTGATTGTCTAAAAATGCGTAGACGATATTGTCATTAAAAGCTGCCAAACCAATTCTACCAACACCATTATTTGAAGGAAATCCTTTTCCTTTGCCCGTTATTTTTGTCCAACTAGTTCCAGCATCTGTACTTTTGTAAATTGCAGAACCACTGCCGTCGCCGTCAAAATCCCACGCTTTTCTAGTGCGTTCCCAAGAAGCCGCATATAAAATGGAAGAATTGGAAGGAGATGCACTAATGTCAATAATTCCGGTGTGTTCGTTTATAAAAAGTGTTTTTTTCCAGGTTTTTCCACCATCTGTTGTTTTAAAAACTCCACGTTCAGCATTTGAAGAATACAAATGACCAATAACACCAACAACTACTTGGTTAGGATTGTTTTTATTGATGATAATCCTACCAATATGATGAGAATCTGTTAAGCCAACGTTGACCCATGTTTTTCCTTTGTCAGTTGATTTTAAGCGATGAATTTACAACAAGTCTAATCAGAAATAAAAAAATTAACAAAATTTTAAAGGTTCTTTAAGAGTAGCGATTCCTTTAGAAAGCTTAACTAGACATGAGCCTTTCGTTGATACCATATTTACACACTTTTTTTTAGATAATTAGCTGTACATTTGCTGCGATATAAAAACAAGGGTTTGCATTGTTTTTAAAAATAGATATATGTCGTTTAAATCATTAGGATTATCAGACGCTTTATTAAAAGCGGTACAAGAAAAAGGATACACAACCCCATCACCGATACAAGAAAAAGCAATTCCCCTTATTTTAGAAGGAAGAGATGTGTTGGCTTCTGCTCAAACAGGAACAGGAAAAACAGCAGGATTTACCTTACCAATGCTACAAATACTTGAAGCAACAAAAAAAGCTAGGCATCGTCCAATTAGAGCGTTGATTTTAACTCCAACCAGAGAATTGGCGGCACAAGTATATGACAATGTAAGAGAATATGGTACCCATTTAAACATGAGGTCTACGGTGGTTTTTGGAGGCGTAAAAGCCAAGGCACAAATTGCTACAATCCGACAAGGAATTGATGTGTTGGTGGCAACACCAGGAAGGTTGTTAGATTTAGAAAGTCAAGGCGCACTTTCTTTAAAAAGAATTGAAATTTTGGTATTGGACGAAGCTGACAGAATGTTAGACATGGGTTTTTTAAGAGATATCAAAAAAATCATGAGTTTAATGCCTTCTAAACGTCAGAACTTGTTATTCTCTGCTACATTCTCTAAAGAAATTAGGCAGTTAGCAGGAGGTATTTTACACAACCCTGCCTTGGTAGAGGCAACTCCAGAAAACTCTACCGCAGAAAAGGTAGTGCAGAAAATATATCGTGTAGATAAGGGTAAAAAGACCGAGCTACTTACCAAGCTAATCTCTGAAGGAAATTGGAAACAAGTATTGATTTTTACAAGAACCAAACACGGCGCCAATAAGCTGACTAAAAAATTAATACAAAGTGAAATTTCTGCAGCAGCCATTCACGGAAATAAAAGTCAAGGAGCAAGAACCAAAGCTTTAGCAGGGTTTAAAAGCAATGACGTACGAGTTTTGGTGGCAACAGATATCGCAGCACGTGGTTTAGATATTCCGTTATTGCCACATGTTGTCAATTATGAATTGCCGAACATTCCTGAAGATTATGTGCACAGAATTGGTAGAACAGGAAGGGCTGGTGCAAAAGGAGAAGCTATTTCTTTAGTTTGTATTGAAGAAATGGAATATGTAAGAGGTATTGAAAAATTGTTGAAACAACAATTGGCATCGGAAATTATTGAAGGTTTTGAACCCAATAATACTACGGAGCCAGGAAAGCCAAATTCTAAAAAATCAAATTTCAGAAACTCTCAAAGACAAAGGTCTAGAGGAGGATCTTCTGAAAATAAGAACAGAAATAACTCTGGAAGAAATAGAAATAAAAATAGAAGAAGATAAAAGAACTGCTTCAACAGAGGTCAAATAAAAACGCCTATCAAATTAATTGATAGGCGTTTTGTACTAAAAAAGTATATTTATTAGATAACTTTCACGTTTACCGCGTTCATTCCTTTTCTACCTTCTTGCAAATCAAATTCTACTTCATCTCCTTCTCTAATCTCATCGATTAATCCAGAAATGTGTACAAAATGTTCGTTGTTGTTGTCTTCTTCAGTGATGAAACCAAATCCTTTAGATTCATTGAAAAATTTTACTGTACCTTTACTCATTGTAATAAAAATTAAAAATAATATTAGCCGCAAAGGTACTATTATAATCTTATAGAAACGACATAATACAATTATTTTTTTATCTTTTTTTTCATTTTCTACTGTATAACCCTTTGAAAATCAATGTTTACTGGCGATTTGTTTTTCGGTGCTATTTTCTATTCTGAGTATTCGAGATTGATTTTTAATCTAAAAAGAGGTTTTTTTATCTGTGAATAGGTCTTTATACGCTTTAAAAAGGGTAAAAAACGCCTAACTTTTTCTCTATAGAATTGCTACATTTGTCAGGACTAAACCAATAGACGTAAAGACATGAAATACACGCCAATAAATAGCAGCTTATTTATCACCAATCGAAAAAATTTTATGGCCAACATGAAGCCAAAGAGTTTGGCTGTTTTTAACTCGAATGATATTTATCCAATTAGTGCAGATAGTACAATGCCTTTTGAACAGCATAGAGATATTTTTTATTTGAGTGGTGTAGATCAAGAAGAAAGTGTTTTGGTTTTATTTCCTGATAGCCCAAAACCAGAACATCGTGAAGTGTTATTCTTAAAAGAAACCAATGAGCATATTGCTGTTTGGGAAGGCGCAAAATTAACCAAAGAAGCTGCGTTAAAAACTGCAGGAATCAAAACAGTGTATTGGTTGCAAGACTTAGAAAAGGTGTTTTTTGAATTGATGACACAATGCGATACGATATATATTAATACCAATGAGCATTATAGAGCTTCTGTAGAAACAGAAACCAGAGAAGATCGCTTTACCAAATGGATGCGAGAAAAGTATCCTGCGCACACAGTAGCAAAAAGCAACCCTGTTTTACAGCGTTTACGCTCTGTAAAGCATCAAATAGAATTAGATTTAATTCAGCAAGCTTGTGACATCACTGAAAAAGGTTTTCGTAGAATTTTAAATTTTACCAAACCAGGAGTTTGGGAATATGAAATTGAAGCAGAATTTATACATGAATTTTTAAGAAATCGATCTAAAAAATTCGCCTACACACCAATTGTTGCTAGTGGTAACAATGCCAATGTATTGCATTATATAGAAAACAACCAGCAGTGTAAATCGGGCGATTTAATCTTGTTGGATGTAGGTGCGGAATACGCCAATTATTCTTCGGACATGACCCGTACAATTCCTGTTTCTGGACGTTTTACGGACCGACAAAAAGCAGTGTATAATGCGGTAAATCGTGTAAAAAACGAAGCAACAAAATTATTGGTTCCAGGAACTATTTGGGCAGATTATCATGTAGAAGTGGGCAACATAATGACTTCAGAATTGCTCGGCTTAGGCTTGTTAGACAAAGCAGATGTACAGAACGAAGACAAAAATTGGCCAGCCTATAAAAAATATTTTATGCACGGAACTTCGCATCACATGGGGCTAGATACGCATGATTATGGTTTGTTAACAGAACCAATGCAAGCAAATATGGTCTTTACTGTAGAACCTGGAATTTACATTCCTGATGAAGGATTTGGAATTCGCTTGGAAGATGATGTGGTGATTCAAGAACAAGGAGATCCTTTTAATTTGATGCGCAACATTCCTATTGAAGCCGATGAGATAGAAGACTTGATGAACCCGTAGTAAAAAACGGATTCATAATAAAAAGTTAAAGCGAGTGAAAGCTCGCTTTTTTTATGTAAAAAAAATTAGATTCGCCTGCTTAAAATGATTAGTCATTTGTGTTACTTGCATAAGAGATGAAGAAAGAAAACGAAAAACGAAAAAAACAGGCAAAGATGCTTCGAACTTTTAGAAAAGTTCATAGAATGACAGGTGCTACCTTGTTTTTGTTCTTTTTTATAGTGGCCATAACCGCACTTTTACTGGGTTGGAAAAAAAATAGTTATGGGGTTATACTTTCAAAAACACAGACTGGTACTTCTACTGATTTAAAAAAATGGCTACCTTTAGATAGCTTACACAAAAAAGCCACAAGCTATTTGTTAGATTCCGTTTCTAACGAATTATCAGTAGCAATTAAACGGATTGATGTGCGTAAAAATAAGGGGGTTGTAAAGTTTATGTTTACAGACTATTACGGTGTTCAGCTAGATGGAGTTACCGGAAACCTATTGCTAATTGAACGCAGGCGATCAGATTTTATTGAAGGGATTCATGATGGCTCTGTATTGGATGTCTATTTTAAAACCAACGGTAACCCAATTAAACTGGTCTATACAACCATTATGAGTCTATCACTGTTAACGTTTACCATTACCGGTTTTGGCTGTGGTTGGGGCCCAAAAGAATGCGAAAATCAGGAGAGAAACAAGTAGGCTAACTACTTGCTTTTACAAAACGGGTATTTTGTGTCAAATTAACTATAATAAAAGTTAATAAAGCAGGCAAGACCCAGCCCAAGTTTTCTTTTGAAAACGGAATCATATGTTGAATTTTCGTAAGGCTATCCGCAGGCAGTAAAAACTGTAAAAAATCGGGGATGCTAAAAACAAAAGTGAAAAATACCACCGCTTTAAACACTAGTGGTGATGCCCATTTATTTGGCAGTACATTTAAAAAAATAAGTACAATTGTTATTGGATAGACAAACATCAATGCAGGTAAGGCGATGTTGATGATATAATGCACATCAAATTGCCCAATGGCGATGCCTAAAATACAGCCAACAATAGCGGTTATTATATAGGCACGTTGTGAATTGTTAAACAACCCTTTAACATAGTCTGAAGTTCCAGTAATAATTCCGATGGCCGTTGTAAAACATGCCAACCCCACCAAAATACTTAAAAAAGCAGTACCAATATTGCCAAGCGTATGTGTGCTTAAGCCAGACAATACTTCAACTCTTGTTGTTTCCGAAGAAAAAATATTGCTAAATAATGCACCGTTATATATGAGCCCAGTGTAGATAATTAGTAAGCCAATTCCTGCTACAAACCCTGCTTTGCTAATGAGTTCTTTTTTGATTTTGAAGGGTACGTCTTTTTTAAAATGGATAGAAATAATCAAAACACCACCAACTACAATGGCTCCAATGGCATCAAAAGTTTGATAACCTTCTAATACACCATTGATTAGTGGAGCTGATAATGATGAAGCTTGCATGGTTTCTGGAGCAGAAAAAGTTCCAACACAGATAATGCTGGTTAAAATAAGGATGATTAAGGGAGTTAGGTATTTGCCAATTAGTGATAAAATTTTAGAGCGATTGATGACAAATAAAAAAACAAGTACAAAATAAATAACACTTGTTAATAAAGGGCTGGTTTTAAAAAAGGGCGCAACTGCCATTTCATGTGTTACCGAAGCAGTTCTAGGTGCAGGGAGTGTTATTGAAATGAGATAGACAATCAAACAATAGATCCGACTAAAAGAGGGGGCTACTTTTTTACCAAAATCGTACATGGTTCCTTGTAACTTGGCGTGTGCTAAAATTCCTAAAATGGGAATAAAAACAGCGGTGATAAAAAAGCCGATGGTAACCAAGCTCCAAGCTTCTCCTGCTTTTACTCCTAAATACGGAGGGAGAATTAAATTGCCAGCACCAAAAAACATCGAAAACAATGCAAATCCTACAATTAGTATTTCTTTATTTTTGTTCATTATTTGGCTTTTTTAATCATTTAATCGTTAAAATTGATAAAAAACAAGTTAAAATCATTGAAAATGATAGTTTTTGTGTTTTTAGAAAATTCAGTATTTTAAAGCGCATCGAAATATTTTAATCTAAAAAGAAGATAGCTGAGGAAAGATACATATTTTTGTATACAATAGAAAGTTAAAAAGAGGTTGGGCAAAAATGAGAAAAATAGAAGCTATAGAGTTGGACAGGTATTACCATATATACAACAGAGGTATTAATGGAGAAAACTTGTTTTATTCGGCAGATACGTATACTTATTTCTTACAGCTTTATGAAAAATATATAGATCCAATTGCAGAAACATTTTCTTGGTGCTTACTTAAGAACCATTTTCATTTTTTAATAAAAATTAAATCAGAGGAAGAGATCAGCGCAATTTTCAAATTAGATTCAGAAAAGGTCAATAAAAAACCTTCGCAAAATTTTTCACACTTGTTTAACGCCTATGCTCAAGCAATTAATAAACGGTATAATCGACACGGTTCTTTGTTTGAGGCTCCTTTTAGAAGAAAAAAAGTGACAGATGAGAGCTATTTTAAAAATTTAGTTCTTTATATCCATAACAATCCTATTCAACATGGTTTTACAAAACACCTGTTAGAATATCCTTGGAGTTCCTATTTGTCAATAATTTCATTAAAAAAAACAAAATTACAGCGAAATAAAGTTTTAGGCTGGTTTGATGATACAGCAAATTTTATAGATAGTCATCATCAAAAAATAGATACAATATCTGTTGAAAAATGGTTGAAAATTTAACCCAATTAACCCCAAAAGGGTTTGAAACCCTTTCGGGGTTTGTTCGTTACAAAAACACCAACGTCGCTTTTTCTTCTGAAGGAAAAGGAGCTGCCGTTGTGTTGCTTCATGGGTTTTTGGAAAATGCAACCATGTGGTCAGCGATTGTTCCAGAAATTTCAAAACGAAACCGGGTTATTTGTATTGATTTGTTGGGGCACGGACAAACCGCATGTTTGGGATATGTACATACGATGGAGTTGATGGCTGAAACGGTAGAAGCGGTTTTAAAAAAGTTAAGAATTCGTCGTGCGATCTTTATTGGTCATTCTTTAGGGGGCTATGTTGCATTGGCGTTGGCTGAGAAAAACCCACAGAAGGTAAAAGGACTGTGCTTAATGAACTCAACCGCTAGAGCAGATGATGCCATTAGAGTTGAATTAAGAAATAGAGCCATTAAATCGGCACAAACCAACTATAAAAATTTGGTACGAATGTCGATCTCTAATTTATTTAAAGAGGTCAATTTAAAAATCTATGAGAAAGAGGTTTTAAAGATAAAAGAACAGGCATTATTAACACCAATACAAGGGTATATTGCTGCACAAGAAGGAATGAAAAACCGACCAGACAGAACAGCTGTTTTGGCACAGTCTTCGTTTAAAAAACTCTTTATTATTGGCGAAAGCGATCCTGTTTTAAACTATCAATTAGTTGAAAAAGAAGCTGAAGAAACAGCCACAGAAACAGTTGTTTTCTCTGACGGACATATGAGTCATATTGAAAATAAACACAAACTAATTATAGCCTTAAAACAATTTGTAAAAAGCTGTTAATTAAAGTAATTACGAATCTTTCATTGCATTCCACCCTTGTGCTTTTAGCTCAATTTCTTGATTGGCACGAGTCACTAAATTTAGCCCTTGACTTTCTTCGGTAATATGACCAATAATAGAAAAATTAGGGTTTCCTTTAATTTTATCAAAATCAGCAATGGGAACAGTAAAAAGCAATTCGTAATCTTCGCCACCACTTAAAGCAATCATTGTGCTGTCTAATTCAAATTCTTCACAGGTAGAAATTACTTGCGGATCTAGAGGCAATTTGTCTTCGTACACTTTACAACCTACCTTACTTTGCGAGCAAATATGCATAATTTCTGAAGACAAGCCATCAGAAATATCAATCATAGAAGTGGGTTTTACGTTCAGTTCTTTTAACATTTCAGGAATGTCTTTACGAGCCTCAGGTTTTAATTGACGTTCAATTAAATAGGTATAATTGTCTAAATCGGGTTGGTTCTTTGGATCAACTTGAAACACTTGTTTTTCACGCTCTAAGACTTGCAAGCCTAAATAGGCAGCACCTAAATCTCCAGAAACGACTAGTAAATCAGTTTCTTTTGCGCCATTTCTATACACAATGTCTTCTTTATTTGCAGCTCCTATTGCTGTTATAGAGAGCAGCATTCCTTTGGTAGAAGAGGTGGTGTCTCCTCCAATCAAATCTACTTTATAGGTATTACAAGCCAATTGAATTCCTGCATAGAGTTCTTCTAGAGCCTCTAAACTAAAGCGATTAGAAACCGCAATAGAAACCGTAATTTGTTCTGCCGTTCCGTTCATGGCATACACATCCGATAGGTTTACCATTACCGCTTTATAGCCTAAATGCTTTAAAGGCATATAGCTCAAATCAAAATGTACTCCTTCAACCAATAAATCAGTAGTAATTAACGTTTGCTTAGTACCTTGGTCTATAACAGCAGCATCATCACCAACCGCTTTTAGAGTAGTGCTGTGATGTATTTTAAAATGTTCTGTTAAATGAGCAATCAATCCGAACTCACCAAGTTCAGATAAAGACGTATGTTGATTGGATTTGTTTTCTAACATAAAAAGGAAATTAGTTTGCAAAATTACAAAAAGATACTAGGATTCTGAACTAGATTTTGCACTATATTTGTGTTGATGCTAAAAGAGTTATAGGCTAAAAGAAAGAACATGAAAAATAATTGTATTTTAAAAGAAAGTGTAGCATTGCTGTTTTTGATGCTTTTTGTAATGGCTAGCTGTACAGAAGCCTCTTTAGATAATGGTACAGAAGAACCAACTCTTATAAAGAATAGAAAAATTTGCACAGATGGATTGGCAGGAACTTTTCCTTGCAATGACTATGATTTAATGACACACCTTGATTTGGAAACGTTCGATGCAACCTCAGCAAATGATTCTTGGGGTTGGACCGATGCAACAACCCATAAAGAATATGCGATTATCGGATTGAATAACGGGACTGCTTTTGTGGATGTTACCGATACAGAAGCGCCAATATATTTAGGAAAATTACCCACAGCTACTGTAAATAGTTCTTGGAGAGATATCAAAGTATATAAAGACCATGCATTTATTGTTAGTGAAGCAGAAAATCACGGAATGCAAGTTTTTGATTTGACAAAACTAAGAACAGCCACCAGCAATTTACCCATTACATTTGTTGCAGACACACACTTTACAGGCTTTGGAAGTGCTCACAATATGGTAATTAACGAAGAGTCTGGCTATGCTTATCCTGTAGGAACTAGCAAAGGAGGAACTTATAAAGGAGGTCCGTTGTTTATCAATATAAAAGAACCTAAAAACCCAATTTCTGAAGGAGGATGGGGCATGGACAATTATAGCCATGATGCACAAGTAGTCACTTATAGCGGTCCAGATTCAGAGCATACAGGAAAAGAAATATTAATTGGAAGCAATGAAAACGAAGTGGTAATTGTAGATATTACGAACAAGTCCAATCCAAAAAATATTTCTAAAATATCTTATGAAAATGTTGGGTATACGCATCAAGGATGGTTTACAGAGGATCAAAATTATTTTATTGTAGGAGACGAATTAGATGAACAAAGATTTGGTTTTAGTACGAGAACCATTATTTTAGATTTTTCTGATTTAGAGGCTCCCAAGCAAAAATTTATATATAGCGGACCAACCAATGCAATTGATCATAATGGCTATATAAAAGGAAACACTTTTTATTTGGCAAACTATACAGCAGGTGTTCGTTTTATTGATATTAGTTCTATTGGAACTGGGGCAATGACAGAGGTTGGTTATTTTGATACATACCCAGCAAATGATGGAGTAAACTTTAGTGGAGTATGGAATGTATATCCTTTTTTTAGTAGTGGAAATATAGTAGTAAGCGATATTAATAGCGGACTATTTATTGTTAGAAAAACAGGAAGTTAGCCATGTGTAAAAAATATTTCTTTATAAGTGTCTTATCAATAATTTGCTGTAATTGCTCTAAAGAGAAAGGGGTATTTTTATCAGAAAAACCTCCAGAAATTCAATCAGTAGTAACCTTTGGTGGATCAAAAAACGAAAGCGCTCGGAGTGTTGTAGCCACCAACAATGGCGGGTATGCTGTTTTAGGGTTTACCCAAAGCAACGATGGGGATATTTCAATTGCAAAACCCACTGAACAATATGATTTTTGGGTGTTAAAATTTAATGCCAAAGATGAAGTACAATGGCAAAAATTTTACGGAGGAAGCCAAGATGACAAAGGATATAAAATAATTCAAACTACAGACAATGGTTTTGCTGTTGTTGGTTACAGCAAGAGTAGTAATGGAAATGTAGTATCAAATGAAGGTTTTGAAGATGTTTGGATTTTAAAATTAAATGAATTTGGAAATATTGAATGGACAACGAGTACTGGGTTTTCAGGAACCGATAAAGGGTTTTCGATTACTCAAACTACAGATGGAGGCTATTTTGTAGGAAGTATTTTAGATGTAACAGCTTCTGGAGGTCTAGGGAATCGTAAAAAACGGCATGCAGGAGGAGATTTTTGGGGAATAAAACTTTCTTCTACTGGCGCCATTGAATGGAGAAAATATTTTGGAGGCTCTAACACAGATACCTGTTATGATGTAATAGAAACCATAGACGGATATATAATGTTGGGCTCTTCAGATAGTGTAGATGTTGATATAAGTGGAAACAAAGGAAGTTATGATTTTTGGATTGTAAAAATTGATAAAACAGGAAAACAGCTTTGGGAAAAATCATTAGGAGGAAAAGAAATAGACGAAGCCTATCAATTGATAAAAACAGCAGATGATCATTTTTTATTAGTTGGTGAAACAAGAAGCTCAGAGGGAGATGTTACAAATCAATATGGAGGCGCCGATATTTGGGTGGTAAAAATGAATTTGAATGGTGGTGTTGTTTGGGAGAAAAATTATGGAGGCACTAGTTTTGATGTTGCAAGAGCTGTAACAATGGCTAAAGACGGTAGTTATTTGATTGCAGGAAGTACAAGAAGTGCAGATGTTGATGTGAGTGAGAACAAAGGATTGAATGATGTTTGGGCGCTAAAAATTAATGCATCAGGAGCGATGTTGTGGCAAAAAACAGTTGGAGGTTCCAACATCGATTTTGCGCATGATATCGCCCAGATTAATGACACAAGTATTGTTATTGTTGGAGAAAGTAACAGTAGCGATAAAGATGTTGTAACCAACAAAGGTTTTACGGATTTGTTAATTGTTAAATTAAAGTAAATGAAGTGTTTAAAAACAATGGTACTTGCGGTTTTACTTGTTTCTTGCGAAAAAAAAGAAATAAATGAGCCGACAACTTTTGTAACAGTTCAATTTTCTCATAATTGGGATGAGACAGCAGTAACAAAAGCAGATTTTAATACCGTAAAGTTTGTTAATGCAAACGGAAATAGATTGAGTATTGAGCGGTTGCGTTATTTGATTTCAAACATTACATTAACAAATGCCGAAAACACACCGCTTCAGATAAAGGCATACAACCTTGTTGATGTTGGAGAAAAAACTGGATTTAATTTACAATCCGACAATCCAATACCTGAAGGAAATTACACATTGTCATTTACATTTGGGCTGAACGCTGCTAACAATCGAGATGGCGTGTATCAAGATTTGAATTCAGTAAGTTTCAATGTTCCCAAAATGTTAGGAGGAGGGTACCATTTTATGCAATTGGATGGAAAATATCTGTTGGCAAATACACAACTTGCAAACTTTAATTACCATGTAATAAGAGCGGCGGATATAACAGACCCAATAAACATGGTGCTTCAAGACACTTCGTTTAAAGTAAACTTAGGGGAAGTGACAATTAAAAACAATGCTATTGTAGAAATAAAAATGAATATTTCTGAGTGGTTTAAAAACCCAAATACTTGGAACTTAAATATATTAAATACAGTATTAATGCCAAATTTTAATGCTCAACTACTCATGAATGAAAATGGGAAATCGGTATTTAGTTTAGGAACAGTTATCCCATAGTTGTATGTTGAAAAGAACCTTTTTTTATACCTTCATATTAGTGATAGCTTCTTCTTGTTCTAAAGAAAGTAGCGAAGTGTATGTACCGGTTTTAAAACCAATTGAAATACCAAGATTGTTTGAAAATTTATTAATTGCACCCATAGTTCCAAGCAATAATCCACAAACAGAAGAAGGAATATTGTTGGGTAAAAAATTATTTTTTGATCCTATTTTATCAGCAAACAACACCCAGTCTTGCTCAAGTTGTCATGATCCGCAATTTGCATTTGCTGACAATAAAAAGTTTAGCGAAGGGATTGATGGAAAACTAGGAAATAGAAATTCTATGCCTTTGTTTAATATGGCATGGAATTTTGATGAAAAATTCTTTTGGAACGGAAGGTCAAACAGTATAGAAGAACAAGCATTAGAACCAGTAAGAAACCCTGTTGAAATGCACAATACTTGGGTAAAAGCAATGGCTTCTTTACAAGACAACCTACAATATCCTGATTTGTTTTTTGCTGCATTTGGAACTAGAAAAATAGATTCTACACTAGTAGCTAAAGCCTTGGCCCAGTTTGAAAGAACATTGATTTCTTCAAGCGCTAAGTTTGATAAATATTTAGCAGGAACAGCACAGCTAACAGCTTCAGAATTAAGCGGGTTCAATGTCTTTATGAATGAGGCCAAAGGCGATTGTTTTCATTGTCATGGAAGTGATAAAAACCCGTTATGGACAGACAATAAATTTCATAATAACGGATTGGATAATTTTCCTTCAAAGGGTTTAGAAAGTGTAACGGGAAATTCTTCTGATCGTGGAAAATTTAAAACCCCCTCTATACGAAATCTAGCATTTACCACCCCTTATATGCACGATGGAAGATTTGCAACAATAGACGCCGTAATTAATCATTATAGTGAAGGGCTAAAAACCTCTCGAACAATTGATCCATTAATAAAAAAAGTTGAACAAGGAGGCGTTCAATTATCACCGAAAGAAAAAGCAGATTTAAAAGCTTTTTTACTCACGCTTTCAGATAATGACTTTATCAAGAACGCCGCTTTTCAAAATTGATAAAATTTTCTTACCCATCCTATTTTAATATAATGCAAAAGGATGTGATATAGTGTTACTTATATTGTATATTTGCGCACAATTTAGAATTAATCTATCTTAAGATAATGATAAAAGTTTCAGATATAGCGAAGAAGAAAGTCACACAGCTAATGGCCGATGACGGTTTTGATGCTGCAATAGATTTTGTTCGTGTAGGCGTAAAAAGCGGAGGATGTTCTGGATTGTCCTACGATTTAAAGTTTGATAAAAACCAACAAGAAGAAGACAAGGTCTTTGAAGATAATAATATTAAAATCATCGTAGACAAAAAAAGCTTCTTGTACTTGGTAGGAACAACGTTAGAATATTCTGGCGGATTGAATGGTAGTGGATTTGTGTTTAATAACCCAAACGCAAGCCGTACTTGTGGATGTGGAGAAAGTTTTTCCTTATAAAGAAAAGCAATTCAAAAATTTAAAGAATAGTGATATTGATTGAGTTTTCAATTATTAAATAATTGAGTCATTCAATCTTTTAATATCTAAAAGATGAGTAAATATACTGAAGACGATTTAAGAGAAGAGTTAAAAACCAAAGAGTACGAGTATGGTTTTTATACTGATATAGAAAGTGAAACCTTTAAAAAAGGGTTGAATGAAGACGTTGTGCGTGCTATTTCTAAAAAGAAAAATGAACCACAATGGATGACTGATTGGCGTTTAGAAGCCTTTCGAGTTTGGGAGCAAATGGAAGAACCCAATTGGGCAAATGTAACCTACAAAAAACCAAACTTTCAAGAAATAGCCTATTATTCTGCGCCAAAACCCAAAAAGAAATTAGACAGCTTAGATGAGGTAGATCCAGATCTATTAGAAACCTTTAAGAAGTTAGGAATCTCTTTAGAAGAGCAAAAAAGATTGGCAAATGTTGCTGTTGATATTGTCGTAGATTCGGTTTCTGTAGCAACAACATTTAAGAAAACATTGGGCGAAAAAGGCATTATTTTTATGCCTATTTCTGAAGCAATCCAAGAGCATCCAGAATTGGTTCGCAAGCATTTAGGAACCGTAGTGCCCACCACAGATAACTTTTATGCCGCCTTAAATTCGGCTGTTTTTTCTGATGGCTCTTTCTGTTATATTCCGAAAGGAGTGCGTTGCCCGATGGAACTATCAACCTATTTTAGAATTAATGAGGGCGGAACAGGGCAGTTTGAAAGAACCTTGGTCGTTGCAGACAAAGGAAGTTATGTGAGTTACCTAGAAGGCTGTACTGCTCCGGCAAGAGACGAAAATCAATTGCATGCAGCGGTAGTAGAGTTGATTGCTTTAGATGATGCAGAAATCAAATATTCTACCGTACAAAATTGGTACCCTGGTGATGCAGAAGGAAGTGGAGGTGTTTTTAATTTCGTTACCAAAAGAGCATTGTGCGAAACCAATGCTAAAGTTTCTTGGACACAAGTAGAAACAGGAAGTGCCATTACATGGAAATATCCAAGTTGTATTTTAAAAGGAAATAATTCTGTAGGAGAATTTTACTCGATTGCGGTGACCAATAATTACCAACAAGCAGATACAGGAACAAAAATGATTCACCTGGGAAAAAACACCAAATCAACCATTATTTCGAAAGGAATCTCTGCAGGGAAATCTCAGAACAGCTATAGAGGGCTGGTACACATTGGAGCAAGGGCAGAAAATGCACGTAACTTTTCACAATGTGATTCTCTGTTAATGGGTAATGAGTGTGGAGCCCACACGTTTCCGTATATAGAAACAAAAAATAGTTCGGCACAAATAGAACACGAGGCTACTACGAGTAAAATTGGAGAAGAACAATTGTTTTATTGCAACCAGCGCGGAATAGATACTGAAAAAGCCATTGCATTAATTGTTAATGGATTTAGTAAAGAGGTACTGAATAAATTACCAATGGAGTTTGCCGTTGAAGCTCAAAAATTATTAGAAATTAGTTTAGAAGGATCTGTGGGGTAAAATGATAAGTGGGTTTATAAAGTATTTAAAAAAATAAAACGTTTAATTTAACGTCTTTTAGACTTTCAATTTTAGTCTTTAAATTGTAATATAATATGTTAAAAATAGAAAATTTACACGCAAGCGTAGAAGATAGAGCAATTCTGAAAGGAATTAATTTAGAAGTAAAACCAGGAGAGGTTCATGCAATTATGGGTCCCAATGGAGCTGGAAAAAGCACAATGGCTTCTGTCATTGCAGGAAACGAAAGTTACGAAATGACCGAAGGAGTTATCGAACTGGAAGGTGTTGATCTTGCCGATTTAGCGCCAGAAGAAAGAGCACACCAAGGCGTGTTTTTATCGTTTCAATATCCCGTTGAAATTCCAGGAGTTTCTGTCACTAATTTTATAAAAACAGCCATCAACGAAAACAGAAAAGCGAAAGGCTTGGGAGACATGCCGGCCAAAGACTTGTTGAAAAAGATTCGTGAAAAATCTGCCTTGTTAGAAATAGATCGAAAGTTTTTGTCTCGTTCTTTAAATGAAGGATTTTCTGGAGGAGAAAAAAAACGGAATGAGATTTTTCAAATGGCCATGTTAGAGCCTAAATTGGCCATTCTTGACGAAACCGATTCGGGATTGGATATTGATGCTTTGCGAATTGTTGCAAGTGGCGTTAATAAATTAAAATCAAAAGACAATGCGGTTATTATTATTACACATTATCAACGATTATTAGACTATATAAAACCAGACTTTGTACATGTGTTGTACGATGGTAAAATCGTAAAATCAGGCGATGCCTCTTTGGCCTTAGAGTTGGAAGAAAAAGGGTACGATTGGATTAAAGAATTGGTGTAAATAAATAGGGTTTGTTTGTCATTCCTGCGAAGATAGAAGAATGGAATTAAAAGAAAAATTAGTAGCGTCATATGTAGCATTTGAAAGCGGAATCGATATCCATACAGATATCCATGAAATCCGTACAAATGCTTTGCGTCATTTTGAAAAATTGGGATTTCCGTCTAAAAAATTAGAAGCTTGGAAATACACCTCGTTGAACTCCGTATTAAAACAAGATTATAGCCTTTTTCCAGACAATGAAATTGCCATTGAATTGGCAGATGTAAAGAAGTATTTTATTCATGATATAGACACTTATAAAATTGTGTTTATTGATGGGAAGTACAGCTCTTTTTTATCGGAAACAACACATGATGGAATGGATGTTTGTTTACTGTCTGCAGCATTTAGAAAACCAAAATATAAAGTAATTATTGAAAATTATTTCAATAAAATTGCCAAGCAAGACAATCTAACGTCTTTAAATACTGCTTTTGCTAGTGAAGGTGCCTTTATTCATATTCCAAAAAATGTGGAGGTAGAAAAGCCGATTCAAATTATCAACTTTACAACAGGAGCAGAAAATGCTACAATGTTGCAGCCGCGTAATTTAATTGTTGTTGAACAAAATGCGCATGTTCAAATTATTGAGCGCCATCAAAGTTTAACAAGCAATTCGGTACTTACCAATGCGGTTGCAGAGATATATGTTGATAGACATGCCACGGTAGATTATTATAAAATTCAGAATGACTCCATACACGCATCCTTAGTTGATAACGTGTTTATTGAGCAGCAATCTAACAGTGTGTGCTCGGTTCATACCTTTTCTTTTGGAGGGAATATCACGAGAAATAATTTAAATTTTTACCAAAAAGGAGAGCATATCGACTCTATTTTAAAAGGGATTACCATTATTGAAGGAAAACAACATGTTGATCACAATACCTTGGTACACCATATAGCGCCTAATTGCGAAAGTCACCAAGATTATAAAGGAATTTACAACGAGCGTTCTACGGGAGTTTTTAATGGAAAAGTACTTGTAAATAAAGAAGCTCAGAAAACAAATGCATATCAGAAAAACAACAATATTTTGATGAGCAACAGAGCAACAATTAATGCAAAGCCGCAGCTAGAAATTTTTGCAGATGATGTAAAATGTTCTCACGGATGTACCATTGGTCAGTTAGATAGTGATGCATTGTTCTATATGCAACAACGAGGAATTCCAAAAAAAGAAGCCAGAGCGCTACTCATGTATGCTTTTGCAAACACAGTATTAGAAAGCGTAAAAATACCAGAAGTTAAAAAAAGAATTACGAAGATTATTGCCAATAAGTTGGCGGTAAATATGGGGTTTGATTTATAGAAAAAGCTGTTTTTTATTCTATAGCCTCAATCACCTCCTTTAAAAAAGCATTGTAATCCATGCTTTTTAAACCCATTCGAACCACTACCAAGTCTTGATCAGGAAAGATAAAGACACGCTGCCCTTGGTAACCATTGGCAGAAAACATGTTGTGGGGAATGTCTGGAAATTGCCCTTCTGCATTCAGCCAAAAATGAGCGCCATACTCTCCTTTAGAAGTGGGCGTTGGAGTTGTTACATAGTTTGTCCAAGTACTATCAAATAATTGTTCGCCATTCCAGTTTCCGTTGTTTAGATAAAGCAACCCAAACTTACCCCAATCTCTAGGGGTTGCCCAAGCGTATGAAGAGCCTACATAATTTCCAGACAAATCGGTTTCAATCACCATCGAATTCATTCCAATTTTATCGATAAGCTCAACATACCAAAAATCTAAGTATTCTTGATGTGTTTTAAACTGACTTCGTAAAATACCTGATAGTAAATTGCTTGTTCCAGAAGAGTAGTTCCAAGTTTCATTTGGTTTTCCAACAAAAGGTTTGTGAATTTGACTTGCGGTCATGTCTTTTTCTAAAACCAACATTTTACTCACATCAGAAATGGTATTGTAATTTTCGTCCCATTCTAAACCACTGTTCATTTGTAGTAAATGATGAATGGTAATTTCTTTTCTAGAGTCATTTTTCCAAGCAGCAATAGGCGCCTTGTGTTGTACATTGAGTTTTCCTTGAGCTTGCAACACTCCAAAAACAGTAGCCGTAATGCTTTTGGTCATAGACCAACCTAAAATACGAGCGTCTTTATCAAAGCCTTCTGCATATTTTTCTGCAATAATTTGGTTTTTATGGATGACAACAACCGCTCTTGTTTTGTTAGTGTCATTAAAGATTTTTGCCACCGATTTATGTAGCTGATCATAGTTCACTGAAGCAAATAAGCTGTCCTTTTGAGCTGCATTTCCAATCGGATACGAATTGGTGTTATCTGGTTCAGATCGTTTCGGAATTAAAGGTTTTGTATTGATGGTCTTGTCTAAGAGTAGCACACTTCCTAAGCCTTCTCTAAAAACCGCTTTTCTTGTCAATAAACCAAAAACAGAAGCAGAAGCAGACCTTTCTGTTTGATTGATATTGTCATCTGCAAATTTTATAAGGTCAAAATTATTGTCATGGATATCTGTAAACTCAAGGCCTCTGTCAGCTAAAAATACCGAAGAACTCATGTTTTTTGCAGAATATCCTGCAATGATATTTAGCCTAGGATAATTAATCGCTACAATTCCTGTAGCAATAGCTAAAAGGAGTAAGATGCTTCTTTTTAAAAATTTCATAGAGACAACGAGTTTAAGTTGAAAGCAAATATAATAATTTATACAATTGTTTTCTGTAAGACCCACAAGGTTTTCAAAACCTTGTGGGTCTGAATACTTTTATATCTTGTTGTTGTGAACAAATGTATCATGTATTTTAAAATATTTTTTGTCATGCGCGATACTCGTTTCATTTACATAAACTATTTTTGTAGTACAAAGTTAGACAAGATGTTTTCTATAGATAAAATAAGAGCCGATTTTCCCATTTTACAACGTACTGTAAATGGAAAGCCCTTAGTGTATTTTGATAATGCAGCCACTTCACAAACACCACAGGTTGTGATTGATGCAATTGTAGATTATTATAGTAGCTACAACGCCAATATTCACCGAGGTGTACATTCTTTGAGTCAAGAAGCAACAGATGCTTATGAAAAAGCACGTATTAAAATCCAACAACATTTCAATGCAGAAAAGTCCTATGAAGCTATTTTTACTTCAGGAACAACCCATGGAATAAATATAGTGGCTTCTGGTTTTTCAGAGTTGTTATTGGCAGGAGATGAAATTATTGTTTCTGCGTTAGAACATAATTCTAATATTGTGCCTTGGCAAATGTTGTGCGAAAAAACAGACGCGGTGCTAAAGGTCATTCCCATGAGCGAAGATGGTTCTTTACAATTGGATGTATATGAGGAATTACTTTCTGAAAAAACAAAATTGGTTTTTTGCAATCATGTTTCTAATGCGTTAGGAACAATCAATCCAATACAGGAAATAATTAGAAAAGCCCACCAGGTTGGTGCGGCTGTTTTAATTGATGGCGCACAAGCGTGCCCACATATTAAGCCAGATGTACAAGCCTTAGATGTTGATTTTTATGTGGCTTCTGCTCATAAAATTTGTGGGCCAACGGGTGTTGGAATCCTCTACGGAAAAGAAGAATGGCTACAGAAACTACCACCTTATCAAGGAGGTGGAGAAATGATAGAAACGGTTACATTTCAAAAAACAAGCTATGCCGGCTTGCCACATAAGTTTGAAGCAGGAACCCCAAACATTTGTGGAGGCATTGCTTTTGGTGTTGCCTTAGATTATATGAACAGTATAGGTTTTGATGCCATTACAGCATATGAAAATGAGTTGTTACTATACGGAACGGAAAAACTCCAAGAAATAGCGGGGTTAAAAATCTATGGAACGGTAAGTAAAACAGCTGTTATTTCTTTTAATATAGAAGGGGTTCATCCGTATGATATTGGTGCTATTTTAGATAAATTGGGTGTGGCGGTAAGAACGGGTCATCATTGTGCGCAGCCTATTATGGATTTTTACAACATTCCGGGTACAGTTCGGGCCTCCTTTTCATTTTATAATACGAAACAAGAAATAGACATATTGGTGTCTGCTATAAAAAGAGCTGCAAAGATGTTGGCTTAATTTTAGTTGAAAGAGAAAAGTGAAAAATTAAAAAGAGAACCTAAAATCTAGAACCAACCTGCCTGCCGGTAGGCAGGGAGTCAGGACAAAAAAAAATTAAAAAGAGGTTGGCTGAGACTATTTTTTAAATTTCAACTAGTAACCAGTAGCTAACACCTTATTTTCTTCCAAAATCTGCAGGAATTTCGCCCCATGCTTTGGTTTCCCATTTTAAGATAGGGTTTTGAAATGAGTTTTCTTTGAGCCATTTTTCGGCACGCTGGATTAATTCGAGAAGATTCTTATTTTTTTTATCAAAAACAAGATTGGTGCGACATTGTTTTTTGCGTACCCAGCTCATTGCAATTTTTGAATCAGAATAAATAGGAAGCGCATCCATGCCTTTGCTTTTTAACATCGCAATTCCATGAACCAATGCTAAAAATTCTCCAATATTATTGGTACCTCTTTGATAAGGACCTTTTTTAAATAGTTCTTTTTTGCTATGTGTCAGCACACCACGGTATTCCATAATACCAGGATTTCCACTACAAGCAGCATCTACCGAAATACTTTCTAAAATAGGCGTACCGTAGGCTTGTTTTTCAGCAACAGTCAATGTTGGTTTCTTGGTGTTTTTGCCTTTATAGTCGTTATAGCTTTTTGTAAACGCGAGTTCGGCGGCTGCTTTATCAGCAAAGGCTTTGTATTGCGCGTTTTTAAAACCGTCAATATGCTTTTTACAAACAGCCCATGAAGAAAAAACACCTGTTTTGTGGCCACTCCAAACGACATAAAACTTTTTTTTAGCCATTTTTTAAATTTAGAAGTATTTTTTCAATTTCCTTCGGAAAATGTTCTTGCTCTAATAGGTGTACTTTTTGTGCAATATCTTCAGGAGTATCCTTTTTGTCTATCGGTGTTTTGGCTTGAAAAATGATGGCACCTTCATCATAATTTTCGGTTACATAATGAATGGTAATTCCCGTTTCAATTTCGTTGTTTTCTTTTACGGCCCTGTGTACATGCATTCCGTACATTCCCTTGCCGCCGTACTTTGGTAACAATGCTGGATGAATGTTGATGATTTTATCAGGAAATTGCTGAAGGATGGCAGTAGGAACCTTCCATAAAAACCCCGCCAAAATGATATAATCTACGTCGTTTTTTAGCTGATTTATCATACTGGTTGAAGAAAATAAGTCGTCTTTACTAAAAAGAACACAGTCAATATGCAATCTTTTACAGCGGTCAAAAACAAATGCCTCCTTTTTATTACAATATACTTTGGTTACTAAAGCCGTTTTGGAGGCATTAAAAAAAGTAATGATATTTTCTGCGTTAGAGCCTGATCCTGAGGCGAAAATAGCAATTCGTTTCATGTAAATTGATTTGTGTTACTGCAAAAAAAAGAATAATTATTAACAATAATCATTTCTTTAAAGAAAGTTTCTGAAATTTTTTTAATTTAGATTTCACAATTTTCATGTAAAAGCTAGAATTAAATAATAAGATTCGTATTTTTGCATCGATTTTAAATTTTTAAAACTTATAAAATTATGTCAGACATTGCATCAAGAGTAAAAGCTATTATCGTAGACAAATTAGGCGTAGACGATAACGAAGTAACAACAGAAGCTAGCTTCACAAATGATTTAGGAGCAGATTCTTTAGATACTGTTGAATTAATTATGGAATTCGAAAAAGAATTTGATATTCAAATACCAGACGATCAAGCAGAAAATATTGGAACTGTAGGTCAGGCAGTAAGCTATATAGAAGAAGCAAAAAAGTAATTTTTATATGCAATTAAAACGAGTTGTAGTAACTGGACTTGGTGCATTAACACCAATTGGTAATAATATACAAGAATATTGGAGCGGCTTAGTTAACGGAGTTAGCGGAGCCGCACCTATAACGTATTTTGATGCTACTAAGTTCAAAACTCGTTTTGCATGTGAATTAAAAAACTTTACAGCAACCGATTTTATCAATAGAAAAGATGCCCGTAAAATGGATCGTTTCTCTCAATACGCTGAGGTTGCATCTGATGAGGCAATTGCTGATTCGGGATTAAATTCAACAGATCATAACCCTGATAGAATTGGAGTTATCTGGGGATCAGGAATTGGAGGCTTGGAAACCTTTCAGAACGAAGTATTAAATTATTCGGCTGGAGATGGTACACCAAGATTTAATCCATTCTTTATTCCAAAAATGATTTCAGACATTGCTCCAGGGCAAATCTCAATCAAACACGGTTTTAGAGGACCTAATTTTGCAACAGTCTCTGCTTGCGCATCTTCTTCAAACGCGATTATAGATTCGTTGAATTATATTCGTTTAGGACATGCAGATGCCATTGTAACTGGTGGTTCTGAAGCAGCGGTAACTATTGCTGGAATGGGAGGGTTTAATGCAATGCATGCACTATCTACAAGAAATGATAGCCCAGAAACAGCTTCGAGACCTTTTGACAAAGACCGTGAAGGGTTTGTTTTAGGAGAAGGAGCAGGAGCGCTTGTGTTAGAAGAATACGAGCATGCTATAGCTAGAGGAGCAACAATTTATGCAGAAGTACTTGGAGGAGGAATGTCTTCTGATGCGCATCACATTACCGCTCCACATCCAGAAGGATTGGGGGCCAGAAATGTAATGCTCAACTGTTTAAGAGATGCCCGTATAAAACCAGAAGATGTAGATGCGATTAATATGCACGGAACTTCTACTCCACTCGGAGATATTGCAGAATCAAAAGCAATTAAAGAAGTATTTGGTGAGCACGCATACAAGATCAACATCAATTCAACAAAGTCAATGACAGGGCATTTATTAGGTGCTGCTGGTGCTATTGAAGCGATTGCTTCAATATTAGCGATACAACACGGAATTGTTCCGCCAACAATTAATCATTTTACAGATGATGAGGCGATTGATGCTAAATTGAACTTTACGTTTAACAAAGCACAAAAAAGAGAAGTTAAAATTGCGATAAGCAATACTTTTGGATTTGGAGGACAAAATGCCTGTGTAGCCTTAAAAAAAATGAATTAACATTCTTCTATGAATTTTATTCGTAAAATAGTAAAGCCTCACTCTAAAGAAGACGAGGTCTTTTATTACGAATTAAAACAACTCCTATCATTCTCTCCAAAAAAAATAAACTACTATAAAAAGGCCTTTACCCATAAGTCTTTAAAATTGGTAGACGAAAAAGGAACCCCTGTTAATTACGAACGATTAGAATTTTTAGGAGATGCCATGTTGGGATCTATTATTGCTTCTTACTTGTATAAAAAAGTGCCAACAGGTACCGAAGGGTATCTAACCCAAATGCGTTCTAAAATAGTGAGCAGAGAGCATTTAAACGAACTAGGAAGAGATTTAAATTTACTAAAATTTGTAAAAAGAAATAGTGCCGATAAAAATATAGGAGATAATATCTATGGCAATGTTTTTGAAGCTTTAATAGGAGCTATTTATTTAGATAAAGGCTACAATTATGCTAAGAAATTTGTTTACGAAAAAGTGATTGTGCCGTACGTAGATATTGCTAAATTAGAAGGAAAGGTTACGAGCTATAAAGGACTTATTATTGAGTGGTGTCAGAAACAAAAGAAAGATTATCTTTTTGATACGTATGAAGATTCTGGTAACGAAAATATCAAGCACTTTAGTGTAAGAATAAGTATTGATGGAGAGTTTGTAGCAAAAGGTAGGGCAACCTCCAAGAAAAAAGCAGAAGAACAAGCTGCTAAAAGAGTGTTTTTTACATTACAAGATCAAATTAAAAGCTCTTAATGCTACTTTATACGATAACGATTTCGTCATTTTATCACTAACATTTACCAAACAATCCGTAATTTAGCCCTCATTAGGGTATAAATTTTGTTTTAAAAACAGCAACCGCCTGTTCCATTTTTTAGTGTAGAAAGTATGCAAACTCACTCGTTAGAATTAGATGATTTTTCTGATAATAATTACACCCTAATAGGGATACATACAGCATTAGAAGGATTTAAGCTAGCGTACTCTTTAAATAAAAATATAAACACAAAATTTTCAAAAGCAACCTATAGCTTAGATTTTGAAAACAAGAATAACAACGCCTCGTTTTCTATTTATGAACATTTACATAGAAAATTTAACCACAATTGGTTTCTAATTGAAAATAAATATAAGAACCAGTTAGAAGGCATTAAAACAGGCTTATTTAGTAGTGGTGATAGTACTACTTACCTAATACCAGAAAAAAAGAAAGTTGATTTTTTCTTAAAATTAGAAGGTGATTTTGAAGCAGAATTTATCGTAAAAACGCTCAACAATATCAATGCTATAAGTCAAGTAATTACCTCTTACACAATTAACCCAATGACACTAAAATCGAAAGATTTTTTAATTTTTTAACTATGCCAGATAATAAAAAAACCAAAATTATAGCCACTTTAGGCCCTGCAATAAATACCAAAGCTATTTTAGATAAAATGGTGACGGCAGGAGTCAATGTTTTTCGTATAAATTTTTCACATGCAGACTATCAAAATGTAAAAGATCGAATAAAAGACATTAGAGAGATCAACAAAGAAAAAGATGTTAACGTGGCTATTCTGGCCGACTTACAAGGTCCAAAATTGCGCGTTGGTGTTATGGGAGACGGTGTGGTTTTAAAAAATGGAGCAACGTTTACCTTTACAACAGAAGAATGTGAGGGTACTTCTGAAAAAGCCTTTATGACGTATCAGAATTTCCCTAGAGATGTTAAAGCAGGAGAACACATCTTAGTAGATGATGGAAAATTGATGTTTGAAGTAATCAGTACAGATAAAAAAACAGCAGTTAAAACAAAGGTCTTGGTTGGCGGAGTGCTATCCTCTAAAAAAGGAGTGAATTTACCAAACACGAACATATCTTTACCTGCATTGACAGAGAAAGATATGAAAGATGCCATTTTTTCTTTAGAACAACATGTAGATTGGATGGCACTTTCATTTGTTAGAAACCCAGAAGATTTAAGAAAACTACACGACTTGATTAAACAAAATTCGTCGCATAGAGTTCCTGTAATCGCAAAAATTGAAAAACCAGAAGCTGTAGAAAACCTCGATGCTTTAATTCCATATTGTGATGCTTTGATGGTTGCCCGTGGAGATTTAGGCGTTGAAATACCAATGCAAGAAGTGCCATTAATTCAAAAGAGACTCGTTCAGAGAGCAAAAACAGCACGAATTCCAGTAATTATTGCCACTCAAATGATGGAAACGATGATTACCAATGCAGTACCTACGAGAGCAGAAGTAAATGACGTTGCCAACTCTATTATGGACGGAGCAGATGCCGTAATGTTATCTGGAGAAACTTCAGTTGGAGCCCATCCAGTAAAAGTAATTCAAAAGATGACAGAAATTATTAGAAGCGTAGAAGATTCTCCATTGATTAAGGTTCCTCAGGCACCACCACATATTAGAACAGATCGTTTTATGACAAAAGCAATATGTCATCATGCCGCACTAATGGCAAATGATATTGATGCAGCTGCAATTTCTACCTTGACAAATAGTGGGTATACAGCATTTCAAATTTCTGCATGGAGACCAAAAGCTCATGTTTTGGTGTTTTCATCAGAGCGTAGAATTTTAAGTAAAATGAGCTTGCTATGGGGTGTAAAATCTTTTTATTACAACAGAAATGTAAGTACAGATGATACCGTTGTTGACATCAATAACATTGCTAAAACAAAAGGTTTCTTAAAGGCGTCAGATCATGTAATTAATTTAACAGCAATGCCTGTAAAAGCTAAAGGAATGGTAAATACTTTGCGTATTACGGAAATAAAATAAGAGAATAAACGAAGTGCATACAAAAACCCATCAGAAAAATTTTTATCTGATGGGTTTTTTATTAAAGATTTATTTCTTGGATGCAAATAATAGCATCATTTGTAACAAAAGGCATGGGCATCATTTCTGCCGTTCTTGGTTGTAAGTCAAATTGAAGGTTGCTTAGTAAATCATAGGATATTTCCTTGAGAACGATTTCGAGATTGCTTTCTTTTTTAACAGAAAAAGAAAGTGCTAATTTACTGTCTAGGTTTCCAAAAGAATAGGTTAAAAAGGCCCCTTTTCGTGTAGAAAAAGGAACTTTTTCTAAAAACACACCGTTTATTTTAAGTTGATTAAAGGTAACTTTGTTTTTGGTGCGAAATTCTAATTTATTAATTTTTCGCTGCGGTGTAATCAGTAATTCTATATGCCGTTGGTGAGCAATAATTGTATCTGTTTGTATAGTAATAACTGCGGTTGAGATGTTTTTAAAAACTGTTTTTTTGTACTTCTTAAAGCGAGTGTTGTACTTGCTTGTGGTTGATGTAGTTTCAGTTTCAGCAATGGTGTCGTTTTTGTTAAAAATTTGTTTGGTATAGCTGTCTAAAACGTTGTTGTATGTGCCAAAATAAGCCGTTTTAGTGTTGGAGTTTTGTACATACACCAAGCTGTTTGGTTTTTTATGATCAACAGAAAAACCGCTATTGTAAGTTGCTAAACCAATACACAAAAAGGTTAAGTATCCAGCGGTTTTTCGGAGGCGATTAGTTGCTTTTTTACGAATAAAAATAGGCGTTAATAAACCAAATAATAAAACAATAAAAACGGCACTGATAAATAAGCTTTTTAAGCCCAAACCAACAGGAAACATTTTTACCAAAGGCGCAAAAATATAAAGTGTAGGAATTGAAAGAATTGTAAATAGAAAAGGAGTAAATTTCCTGTTGAGATTTCTAAAAATAGCGATGGTTAAAATAAGCAACGCACTGAGTACAGGAATGATAAAAAACCCTGCGCCTTGTAAATATTTCCAGACATAAAAATTGATGATTAGCCAGATAAAAATAGGCACAATAAGCAAGTTTATCGGTTTTTCATCTTTGTAAAAAGGACTGTAAATTTTTAGTAAGATCCATAGATTTAAAAAAACAACAGCGCTAATGTATAGATATCCGTTGTAGGTAAATCCATGTAAAATATCTTGGTATTGTGGATGAATGACCAACAATAATTTCCAGAACCCGAAGGAAACACCTCCACATAAAAGTAAAGAAACTAGAAAAGGAATCCCTCCTTTTAAGAGTCCTTTGAGGGTAATTTTATTCAACGCAATTCCGAGGATTAACAACCCTATAAAAAGAATAATAGCGATAATTAACATTGGAAAAATCCATGAGAAAGGATAGCTCAATAATTTTATAAATGGAAAATTTACATAGACTAAATCTTGATTGCTCTCTAAGTTTTGGAGATCAGAATAGGCAAAATAATTCAACATGGTTGTAAAATAATCCGCTTGATGTAGCAAGGTTTCTCTATCTAGCCTTTCATAAGAATCTTGTGCTGTATGATAATCAAAATGATCGCCAATAAAAGCAAAATTAAAACCATTGATGTTTGCATTTTCTCTAAAAACCGTTAGATCGGTATCATTAGGTAGTTTTTTATAGATGCTATACATTAATGAACTTGCTACAGGGTAATTGGGTTTGGCCTTTATAAATTCAGACAATAGTTTTCCGTTTTTCCCATTGGTTTCCATCAACATATAACTTGGACCTCCGCTTCCACGTGCTTCAAAATTTAGGACCAACCCAACTTCTTTTGCCCACGGATGCGTGTCAACAAAAGCCTTTGCTCCTAACAACCCCAATTCTTCTGCATCGGAAATTAAAATGATGATGTCATTTTTTGGTTGCTTATTGTTTGCTAAAAAAGCCCTGAGTCCTTCTAAAATAGTCACCACTCCAGAACCCGCATCACTCGCTCCTAAAGAAGAATGTGGACTAGAGTCATAATGTGTTAATAACAAGAGTGCTTTTCCTGTATGGGTTCCTTTAATTTTTGCAAGAATGTTTTCTGTATTTGTTGCGGCAAGCCATTTAGAATTAACCGCAACCTGTTGTTGTATTTCTGGGTTTAACCCTAGTTTTTTAAGCTCGTTTACAATGTAATTTTGCACTACTTTGTGTTCTTGAGAACCAACATAATGTGTTTTTTGACTGATCTTCTTTAAGTGAACCAATGCACTGTTTAGAGAGAATTCAGTTTCTGAAGCTGTTTTTTTTGAGTTTACAGAAGGTTTCATGTCAGAAAAGCTCCAGTAAATAACGGCTGTAATCAGCAGAATGGAAAGTAGAGACGCGTATTTTTTCATTAAAGGTTAATTTTTTGAGTTTGATTTATTTGAAACGACCTGTTTGAGCCTATGGGTGATAAGCAAAAAAACGATTGTTCTGATAGTTTGACTAGAGGAGGGAATATTTTGATATCGAGAATAAATAACTTCTTAGATCGAGTAATTGGCTATAAATGTACTAAAATTAAAAAAATAAGCAACTATTTAATTTTAAAAGGTTGAAAATTAGTAACTTTAGAAGACTAAAATTAATGATTATGGGAATTATTAACTTTCAAGGTAAAAGAACATTACAGCAAGAATCTGAAAATACACCTATTTTAGTTTCAGATTATATGACTCGTAAACTCATTACTTTTAAGCCAGACGACTCTATAGAGTATGTAATACACACATTGATAACACATAAAATTTCTGGAGGCCCCGTTGTCAATAAACAAAACGAATTGATTGGAATCATCTCTGAAGGAGATTGTATGAAACGAATTTCGGACAGCAGGTATTACAATATGCCCTTAAACCAAGAGCAAACGGTAGAGAATACGATGGTAAAAGAAGTAAAAACAATTGATGGCACCATGAATGTTTTTGACGCAATAAACATTTTTTTGGAGTCTAAACGGAGACGTTTTCCTATCGTAGAAGAAGGGAAATTAGTAGGGCAGATTAGCCAGAGAGATATTTTAAAAGCAGTTATAGAACTGAAAGGAAATACCTGGAAATAAAACAGATTCCATTACTTTTTTTAGATATTGATAAGAAATACACGGTATTTTTAGTCTCTTTTAATCAACAAATAATAATCATTTTCAAGTGCCAAATAACCTTGGTCATACACATAAAAATAGGTGTTTCCTGTTTTTGTTGTATAAATGGATGTAAAAAAATGAAAATCAAAGCCTTTATCAAACAACCGAGTTCTTGTTGTTTTTGTCTTGCCAGAAGTATTGATTTCTGACAAGATTTTGTGGTTTTTTCGAAGCCTATTATTGGTGTTTCTAATTAAGTTTTTACTATCCTTATTTACCTTATTGTTGTAGGTGTTCCTGCAATAATCAGTACAGAATTTTTTATCAACTCTTCCTCGTATTGCGTCTCCACACTCTAAACATTGTTTGGTTTCCATAGCGGTTTATTTTATAGTGGATAAAGGTACTGAAAAAAACGTTTACAAACGACTACAAATACTTACAACCGAAAGTAAGTGCTTTATAACCGAATAAAATTTGCAAGTCGTTTCATCTTTGCAATGTCAAATCGATGGTAGTATTTGGCAATTATATTTTATCAATCATTTAAAACTTATCTTATGAGTACGTTAAGAAACAAAGTACAGTTAATTGGAAATTTAGGAAACAACCCAGAAATTATTACATTAGATTCGGGTAAAAAATTGGCAAAATTTTCTATTGCCACAAACGAGAGTTATAAAAACGCCGAAGGCGAAAAAATAACTGACACTCAATGGCACAATGTTATAGCATGGAACAAAACCGCTGAAATTATTGAAAAGTACCTTGAAAAAGGAAACGAAGTAGCTATTGAGGGCAAACTAACATCTAGGTCTTATGAAGATAAAGAAGGCGTGAAAAAATACATTACCGAAATTGTTTGTAGCGAGTTGTTAATGTTGGGAAGTAAGCAGTAGAAAAGTTGCTTTATGAAAAGAGAAAAAGCACCCGTTTTGTAATGGGTGCTTTTTTAAGTTGGCAAGAAATTTTTATAAAATTCCTTGCCAACTCAAAAAAATAATAGATATTTGTTTCATCATTATGAACACACAATTAATTAATATCATTTCTATTCATGTCATTGCTATTCAAAAGCAAGGATAAAGGAAGCGTATATTAAAATTAAAATATAACTAAAAGCCTTCCAAATTTGGAAGGCTTTTTTTATGGACAAAAAATGAATTATTTAAAAAACATAATTATTGTAGTCATTATTAGCTCATCATCGAGTTGATACAGCTAATCATTGCCTATAAAGCAAGAGCCTGTATCAAATTGATACAGGCTCTTTTTTGCGATAAAGAGCCGCCATTGACTATCATATATCAAAAATCATAATTTACTGTATGTCAGTAAGTTAAATTATTTTAAAGGAAAGTGAATATAAGGAGTACACTAAAAGAAAGCAGAGAACACAAGTACAAATAGCTAATTTCGAAATCGCTACGATTTTGAATCCCAAAATAACAGCTGTTTTTATCTGTAAAAAATAATAAAAGAAATGAAATTAAATAAACACAGTAGTAGATTAACCCAAGATCAATCTCAGCCAGCGTCGCAGGCCATGTTGTATGCAGTTGGTTTGACCGATGATGATATGAGTAAAGGGCAAGTAGGAATTGCTAGTACAGGTTACGATGGAAACCCGTGTAATATGCACTTAAACAACTTAGCTGCCGAAGTAAAAACCGAATGTAATATTGTTGGTTTGGTTGGCTTAGGTTTTAATACAATTGGAGTTAGTGATGGAATATCTATGGGAACTTCTGGGATGAATTATTCGTTAGCTTCTAGAGATATTATAGCCGACTCTATAGAAACGGTAATGAATGCCCAGAGTTATGACGGATTAATCTCTGTAGTTGGTTGTGATAAAAACATGCCTGGAGCTGTCATTGCCATGTTGCGTTTAAACCGTCCATCAATTATGATGTACGGAGGAACAATTGCTTCTGGAAATTACAAAGGGAAAAAATTAAACATTGTTTCTGCTTTTGAAGCCTTAGGGCAAAAAGTTGCCGGAGAAATTGATGAAGTAGAATATAGAGAAATCATTAAAAGAGCAATTCCAGGAGCTGGAGCTTGTGGCGGAATGTATACAGCAAATACAATGGCATCTGCTATTGAAGCAATGGGATTTTCATTACCATATAACTCTTCAATTCCTGCTGAAAACCCTAATAAATTATCAGAAAGTGAACGAACAGCCATATCACTTAAAAACTTAATGGAATTAGATCTAAAACCCTTAGATATTATTTCTAAAAAATCAATAGAAAATGCCATTGCATTGGTCAATGCTTTAGGAGGATCAACAAATGCAGTATTGCACTTTTTAGCAATTGCACATGCTGCTGATATTAATTTTAGTTTAGAAGACTTTCAAAAAGTAAGTGATAGAACACCTTTAATTGCTGATTTAAAACCTAGCGGAAAATACTTAATGGAAGATGTTCATGGCGTTGGAGGAACTCCAGCCGTAATGAAATACCTATTAGATAATGGGTATTTACATGGCGATTGCATGACCGTTACAGGAAAAACATTGGCAGAAAATTTGGCTGAGGTAGCACCGCTTTCTTTTGAAGATGATCAAGATGTTATTTATCCAAAGGATAAGGCATTAAAGTCTTCAGGAAATATCCAAATCATATACGGGAACCTCGCTACTGAAGGAGCAGTGGCAAAAATTAGTGGAAATGAAGGATTGCTTTTTGAAGGAAAAGCAGTGGTTTATGATGGAGAACAAGCCGCAAATACAGGAATTTCTAACGGAGAAGTTAGTAGAGGAGATGTAGTTGTAATTCGTTATGTAGGCCCAAAAGGAGGCCCAGGAATGCCAGAAATGTTAAAGCCAACTTCATTGATTATGGGTGCAGGATTAGGAAAATCTGTTGCATTGATAACTGATGGACGTTTTTCTGGAGGAACACACGGTTTTGTAGTGGGACATATTACACCAGAAGCACAATCTGGAGGGACAATAGCAATCTTAGAAACAGGCGATAACATTAGAATTAGTGCAAAAGACAATACCATTAATGTCTTGCTTTCTGATACAGAAATTGCTGAAAGAAAATTGAAATGGGTTGCTCCGGCATTGAAGCACAAAAAAGGAATATTATACAAATATGCAAAAACGGTTGCATCAGCGTCAAAAGGATGCATAACTGACGCGTAATAAATACATAAAAATGAAAGCGAAAACACAAACAGCCAATCAAATAACTGAAAAACAAACAGAACATATTTCAGGTGCTGAAGCAGTCATTAAATGCTTGTTGGCAGAAGGAGTTGATTTATTGTATGGATACCCAGGAGGTGCAATTATGCCAATTTATGATGAATTGTACAAATATCAAGATCAATTACAGCATGTGTTAACGCGCCATGAGCAAGGAGCAACACATGCTGCTCAAGGTTTTGCAAGAGTTACAGGAAAAGTTGGTGTTGCCATGGCAACCTCTGGTCCAGGAGCTACTAATTTAGTAACTGGAATTGCAGACGCACAGATAGATTCTACACCCATGGTGTGTATTACAGGTCAGGTTGGGAAACACTTATTAGGTTCTGATGCATTTCAAGAAACAGACATTGTTGGTATTTCTACACCTGTTACAAAATGGAATTATCAAATAACAGAAGCCTCAGAAATTCCTGAAATTATGGCAAAGGCATTTTATATAGCACGTTCTGGACGTCCGGGGCCTGTATTGATTGATATTACAAAAAACGCACAGTTTGATACCTTTGATTTTGAGTATGAAAAATGTACGTCCATTCGAAGTTATAAAGCAGTTCCAGAGGTTGATGAAAATCAATTAAAAGAGGCTGCAAAATTGATCAATGTCGCAAAAAAACCAATGATCATTTTTGGTCAAGGAGTTATTTTAGGAAAGGCAGAATTAGAATTTAAAACCTTTATAGAAAAAACAGAAATTCCATCTACTTGCACTATTTTAGGACTGTCTGCCTTAGCATCTAAACATCCTTTAAATGCAGGAATGGTTGGAATGCACGGAAATTATGCTCCTAATATATTGACAAATGAATGCGATGTGTTAATTGCCATCGGAATGCGATTTGATGATCGTGTTACAGGAAACTTAGCCACCTATGCAAAACAAGCAAAAGTAATTCATTTTGATATTGACCCTGCAGAAATAGGTAAAAATGTAAAAGCAGACGTTGCCGTTTTAGGCGATGTGAAAGAAACATTGGCGCAAATTTTACCTTTTGTAAATTCAAATTCACATGAACATTGGATGCAAGAATTCAAAAAATTGGACGCGATAGAATTTGATAAAGTGATCAAAGATGAGCTGTATCCCACAAAAGAAGGAATTACTATGGGAGAAGTAATTAAAGAGATTAATGCGGTAACAAAAGGAAAAGCAGTCATTGTTTCTGATGTTGGACAACATCAAATGTTTGCCTGTAGATATGCAGAGTTTAAGCAAACAAAAAGCAATATTACTTCTGGAGGATTAGGAACAATGGGTTTTGCCTTACCAGCGGCCATTGGCGCAAAAATGGGAGCGCCAGAAAGAGAAGTGATTGCCATTATTGGAGATGGCGGTTACCAGATGACCATTCAAGAATTGGGGACTATTTTTCAAACCAAAGCAGCCGTAAAAATTGTGGTGTTAAACAATGAGTTTTTGGGGATGGTTCGTCAATGGCAACAATTGTTTTTTGACAAAAGATACGCCTCTACAGAAATGGTAAATCCAGATTTTGTAACCATTGCAAAAGGATATCATATAGAAGCAAATCGCGTTACAAAAAGAGAAGATTTGAGCAAAGCAATTGAGACAATGATTGCTTGTAAAGATTCGTATTTTTTAGAAGTATGCGTAGAAAAAGAAAACAATGTGTTTCCAATGATTCCAACAGGAGCCTCGGTTTCAGATATGAGATTAAGTTAAATTAAAAAGAAGAAAATAGCACCAAGAAAACAGCATATAGGAAACGAGATATTTGTAAAACAAAAATTGCCTTTCCTCTTTTCTTTAACTAAATAAAGATAACATGAACACAGAAATGAAATTATACACCATCTCAATATATACAGAAAACAATATCGGTTTATTGAATAGAGTGTCATCAATATTTTTAAAAAGACATTTAAATATTGAAAGTTTAACAACGTCTCAATCAGAAATTGAACATGTAAATCGTTTTGTAATTGTTTCTGAAATGACAGAATTTCAGGCAGAAAAAGTGGCCAAACAATTGGAAAAACAAATTGAAGTAATCAGAGCGTATTACCATACAGATGAAGAGACCATTTATCAAGAAACGGCACTGTATAAAGTAGCTTCAGATTCTTTGTTTGAGCAACGTCAAGTCCAAAACATCATCAAAGAAAGTCACGCCAACATTGTCACGGTTTCTCGTGAGTTTTTTGTGATAGAAAAGACAGGGCGTAGACATGAAACAGAACAATTATACAAAGATTTAAAGCCGTATAAATTAATGCAGTTTGTTAGGTCAGGAAGAATATCAGTAACAAAAGAACCAATGAATATATCAGAAATGCTTGCAGCATTTTAACACAAATAAACCAAGAATGAAAAATTATTTTAACACACTATCTCTAAGAGATCAATTGACAGAATTAGGAAAATGTAGATTCATGGAATCTTCAGAATTTGAAGGAGGTATTGATGCCTTAAAAGGGCAAAAAATTGTCATTGTAGGATGTGGAGCCCAAGGATTAAATCAGGGATTAAACATGAGAGATTCTGGATTGGATATTTCATACACGCTAAGAGCACAAGCAATTTCAGAAAAGCGTCAATCTTACAAAAACGCTACCGAAAACGGATTCGTTGTAGGAACTTATGAAGAATTAATTCCAACAGCAGATTTGGTATTGAATTTAACACCAGACAAACAACATACCCATGTGGTAACAGCGGTAATGCCATTGATGAAACAAGGCGCTACCTTGTCGTATTCTCATGGATTTAATATCGTTGAGGAAGGCATGGAGATTCGTAAAGATTTAACCGTAATTATGGTGGCACCAAAATGCCCAGGATCTGAAGTAAGAGAAGAATATAAAAGAGGGTTTGGTGTGCCAACATTAATTGCAGTACATCCAGAAAATGACCCGCAAGCAAAAGGATTGGCACAAGCGAAAGCGTATGCAGTTGGAACAGGCGGACACAGAGCCGGAGTATTACAATCTTCTTTTGTAGCCGAAGTAAAATCTGATTTGATGGGAGAACAAACCATTTTATGTGGAGTTTTACAAACTGGAGCCATCTTATCTTTTGACAAAATGGTAGCAGAAGGTATCGAAGCGGGGTATGCAGCTAAACTAATCCAGTATGGATGGGAAACCATTACAGAAGCATTAAAACATGGAGGAATTACCAACATGATGGACCGTTTGTCAAACCCTGCAAAACTAAAAGCCTTTGAAATTTCAGAAGAATTAAAAGAAATCATGCGTCCCTTATTTCAAAAACACATGGACGATATCATGTCTGGACATTTTTCAAAAACCATGATGGAAGATTGGGCGAATGATGATGTAAATTTATTAAAATGGAGAGCTGCTACAGGAGAAACAGCCTTTGAAAAAACAACTATAACAGAACAAGAAATTACGGAACAAGAATTTTTTGATCACGGAACGTTATTAGTTGCTTTTGTGAGAGCTGGTGTAGAATTAGCATTTGAGACAATGACAGCTTCTGGAATTATCGCAGCGTCTGCCTATTATGAATCATTGCACGAAACACCATTGATTGCAAATACCATAGCACGTAAAAAATTATTTGAAATGAATAGAGTGATTTCTGACACAGCAGAATATGGATGTTATTTATTTGACCACGCGTGCAAACCTTTATTAACCGATTTTATGAAGACGGTAAGCACAGATATTATCGGAAAATCATATGCAAGTACAAATGGTGTTGATAACCAACAATTGATTGCAGTAAACCAAAAGATTAGAAACCATCCCGTAGAAAAAGTAGGTGCTATTTTAAGAGCTTCTATGACAGCAATGAAACAACTCTAAAATGTCAGTTCGAGCCTGCCTTCGGTAGGCAGGTGAGTTTATGAGGAACGAATAAGTTAGTATCGAGAACAATTTGAAAGAGTATAGCATCTCGATACTAATTTGATTTTCGATTGAAAAATCAAATTCACTCGATGTGACATCAAGTTATGTAAATAAATGTTGTCTCGAGAACAACTACAATACCAAAATTAATGAGTGTCAAAACAATAACATATTATCCGAAAATAGAAGACATAAAGAAAGCTGTAACCGTATTAAAAGAAGTGGCCGCTGTAACTCCGTTGATGGAAAACATCAATTATTCTAGAGAATTTGGAGCAAATATTTTGTTGAAAAGAGAAGATCTGCAACAAGTAAGGTCTTATAAAATACGGGGCGCTTATAACAAAATTAGCTCCTTAACAAATGATGCGTTACAAAAGGGAGTTGTTTGCGCAAGTGCTGGAAACCACGCCCAAGGAGTTGCTTTTGCCTGTCAAAAATTAAAGATACACGGTACTATTTTTATGCCAACTCCAACACCTAAGCAAAAACTAATGCAGGTAGAAATGTTTGGTGGAGAATTTGTTGATATTAAGCTAATTGGCGATACTTTTGACGATGCGCAAGCAGCCGCAAAATTAGAATGCGACCGTTTACAAAAAATAAGTATCCCTCCTTTTGATGATGAAAAAATTATTGAAGGGCAAGCCACAATTGGTTTAGAAATTATAGAGCAAGCAACTTCAACAATAGATTACGTGTTTGTTCCGGTAGGCGGCGGTGGGTTAGCAGCTGGATTATCGAGCGTGTTTAAAATGCTGTCACCAAATACTAAAATTATAGGCGTGGAGCCAGCAGGCGCTCCATCCATGAAAACGGCCATCAAAGAAAATAAAAATGTTCGTTTAGAAAGCATCGAAAAATTTGTGGATGGCGCAGCAGTACAACAAGTTGGAGATTTAACCTTTCAAATTTGTAAAGAAAATCTAGATGATATGATTGCGGTTCCGGAAGGAAAAGTATGTCAAACCATTTTAGACTTGTACAATAAAGATGCCATTGTTGTAGAGCCAGCAGGTGCATTGACTTTGTCTGCATTAGAATTTTATGCCGATAAAATTAAGGGAAAAAATGTAGTATGTATTGTGAGCGGAAGTAATAACGATATTACCCGAACAGCAGAAATTAAAGAAAGAGCCTTGTTGTACAATGGCTTGAAACATTATTTTATCATTCGTTTTCCTCAAAGAGCAGGCGCATTAAAAGAATTTGTAGTTGATATTTTAGGCCCACAAGATGACATCACACATTTTGAATATTCTAAAAAACACAACCGAGAAAATGGCCCTGCCATTGTTGGGATTGAATTGAAAAATAAATGCGATTTACAACCTTTAATAGGAAGAATGAAAGCGAAGAATTTCTATGGAGATTATTTGAATGATAAGCCTGATTTATTTCAATATTTGATATAACTTGCATAAAATTTTATCGCATGACGCTACAAAACGTTTTTATCAATCAACAGGTTCCTGATCAGTTTAAAATGAAAGACTTACTGCATCAAGACACGTATTTACTCGATGGAGAATTGGTAAATTGGAATGGCGAAACAACACAAGTGTACGCTTCTATTTATGAAGAAAACACAAGTGGTGAATTACAGAGAAAATTATTAGGAACGGTTCCTAATATGAGAAAAGAACATGCGCTAGAAGCATTAGAATCGGCCTATAATGCTTATGATAAAGGACGAGGAGAGTGGGCTGTGATGAAGGTTGAAGACCGTATAAAATGCATTGAGAATTTTACAACAATGATGAAAAAAACACGTGATGAGGTTGTAAAACTAATCATGTGGGAAATAGGTAAAACATATCTTGATGCTTGTAAAGAATTTGACAGAACAATAGCATATATTTACGACACAATCAATGATTTAAAAGAGATTGACAGAAAGCAATCAAACATCCAATTAGAAAGTGGCGTTTATGCTCAAATTCGTAGAGGCCCATTAGGTGTTATCTTATGTATGGGACCCTATAATTACCCGTTGAATGAAACATTTTGTTTGTTGATTCCAGCATTGATTTGTGGAAATACTACTGTTTTTAAACCTGCAAAATATGGAATCTTATTATTGTCTCCATTGTTAAAAGCCTTTCAAGCCTGTTTCCCGAAAGGGGTTGTAAACCTTATTTATGGAAGTGGAAGAACTCTGGCAACTCCAATCATGGAATCTGGCAAAGTAGACGTATTGGCATTGATTGGCAACAGCACTTCGGCAAATGCCTTACAAAGTTACCATCCGAAGAAAAATAGACTGCGGCTGGTATTGGGATTGGAAGCTAAAAACCCGGCAATTGTAATGCCAGATTGTGATATTGATTTGGCGGTACAAGAATGTGTTTTAGGAGCATTGTCCTATAACGGACAACGGTGTACAGCCTTGAAAATTTTGTTTGTACATGAAGATATTGTAGCAGAATTCAATGCTAAATTTGTTGCAGAAGTAAGCAAGCTAACTTACGGATTGCCTTGGGACGAAGGAGTCAAGGTAACGCCATTGCCAGAACCCAATAAACCAGCGTATATAAAAGAGCTAATTGAAGACGCCGCAGCCAAAGGTGCAAAAGTAATCAACCCTCAAGGAGGTGAAACGATTAAAAGTTTTGTGTTTCCGGCAGTATTGTTTCCGGTAAATGAAAAGATGAGAGTCTTTGAAGAAGAACAGTTTGGACCTGTGGTTCCAATAGTTTCCTTTAAGGATATTAACGAACCGTTGGATTATATTTCAAACTCTAATTATGGACAGCAAGTGAGTTTGTTTAGTGAAAATCCTAACTCATTGGCGCCCTTAATTGATCTGCTGGTAAACCAAGTGTGTAGAGTAAACATCAACAGTCAATGTCAAAGAGGACCTGATGTTTTTCCTTTTGTTGGAAGAAAAGATTCAGCAATGAGCACACTCAGTGTGCATGATGCGTTACGAACTTTTTCTATCAGAACATTGGTAGCGTTTAAGAGCAATGAATCAAATGATCAAATTTTGACAGAGCTACTAGAAAGCAAAGCTTCGAATTTTGTAAATACGCATTATATTTTATAAAAATACTGATTGACAAGTTGTTATTAAAAAATAAATTGTAGGTTTGCTTCATGATTACTTTAAAAAATAAAATACATACACCGTCACCCATATTGCGCTTTCGCAATGGGCGCCGCTTGCGCTAAACTTAAGCAGCAATTAGTTCGTATGTAATTTTTATTTTTTTTCACTTTGTACACATCATTTTTCATATCATTTTTATCTTTAGTTATTGGAAACAATAACAAGGTTTCTGTACGCCGCTTTTTCCCGCGTCGCCCGTAGGGGTGCTTTCTTTTCTTGAACTTAGGTGAGTCCGGTTCTTCATTTCAACATTTCAACAGTACAATTATTTTAATTCAAAATCAATACAATGGAAATTGTTATTGCCAATAAGTCACATCGCATGTATGCGGTAATTATTTGCGAAACTATTGCAGCAGCGGCAGAGGTTCGAGGAACTGGTATTGCCAAAAGGAAACCTGAGTATGTCATTTCTAAAATGGAAAACGGGAACGCTGTCATTGCTTTAGAGGGAACTCAATTTGCAGGTTTCTGCTATATCGAAAAATGGGGACATGGAAAATTTGTAGCCAATTCAGGCTTAATTGTTCATCCAGATTTTAGAGGAAAAGGCTTGGCTAAAAAAATAAAAGCGAAAATTTTTGAGCATTCAAGAACAAAGTTTTCTACAGCAAAAGTGTTTAGTATTACTACAGGATTGGCCGTTATGAAAATGAATAGTCAATTGGGATATACTCCCGTTACATTTTCAGAATTAACAGACGATCAATCATTTTGGGACGGTTGTCAAACCTGTAAAAATTACGATGTATTGCAACGAACATCACAAAGCATGTGTTTGTGTACAGGGATGTTATTTGATCCAATATCCACAGAGAAAAAAGAAGATAAAAAAATAAAAGCAACCGTTTTTAAGCGATTAAAAAGACTAAAGGAAGCTATATACTTAAAAAAAGAAAAAAAATGAAAAAATTAGTCATCGCATATAGCGGAGGTTTAGACACATCATATTGTGCTGTGAAGTTATCAAAAGAGCATAATTTTGAGGTGCATGCAGTGAGTGTAAATACAGGAGGTTTTACCGAAAAAGAAATTACCATTATTAAAGAGAATGCTTATAAAATGGGTGTCTCGACCTATAAAAACATTGATGCTGTAGCCACTTTTTATCAAAAGGTGATCAAGTATTTAGTGTTTGGAAATGTATTAAAAAACAATACGTATCCTCTTTCGGTTAGTGCTGAAAGAATTATTCAGGCCATTGAAATTGTAAACTACGCTAAAAGTATTGGTGCAACACATATTGCTCATGGAAGTACTGGCGCAGGAAATGACCAAGTACGTTTTGATATGATTTTTCAAACCTTAGCTCCAGAAATAAAAATTATCACGCCCATTAGAGATCAACAGATTTCTAGACAAGAAGAAATTGCGTATTTAAAAAGCAACGGAATTGAGATGTCATGGGAAAAAGCAAAGTACTCCATCAACAAAGGTCTTTGGGGAACAAGTGTTGGTGGTGAAGAAACCTTAACCTCAGAAAACCCGTTGCCAGAACAAGCATATCCATCTCAATTAGAAAAAACAGGCGAAGAAAAAGTAGTTTTAACTTTTGATAAAGGAGAGCTTATCGCGATTAATGGAACTGTAAATAGTCCTCAAAAAAATATTGAAAAACTAAACGAGTTGGCATCTGCGTATGCAATTGGAAGAGATATTCATGTTGGAGATACCATTGTCGGCATCAAAGGAAGAGTAGGTTTTGAAGCTGCCGCTGCGTTAATTATCATAAAAGCACATCATTTATTAGAAAAACACACGCTGACCAAATGGCAATTGCAGCACAAAGAATATTTGGCAGGTTTTTACGGAATGCATTTGCATGAAGGTCAATATTTAGATCCAGTAATGCGAAATATGGAAGCCTTTTTAGAAAGCAGCCAAAGTCAAGTTTCAGGAACTGTTAGTATTGCCTTAAAACCCTATCATTTTACACTGAATGGAATTTCTTCAAAACACGATTTAATGAATGCGAAGTTTGGAAGTTATGGAGAGATAAACACGGGTTGGACCGCAGATGAAGCCAAAGGGTTTATAAAGATTTTTGGAAATCAAAATAAAATATATCAACAAGTAAACGGAAAAGTATGGTACAAGTAGGAATCATTGGAGGCGCGGGTTATACCGCAGGAGAATTGATCAGAATACTGTTATTTCATTCAAAAGCAACGATTAATTTTGTGTACAGCACATCGAATGCTGGAAACAAAATTAGTGATGTACATCAAGACTTAGAAGGAACAACAGACCTGTTGTTTGCCAATAAGATCAACAAAGAAGTGGCAGTTGTATTCTTGTGTTTAGGACATGGAAATTCAAAAGCCTTTTTAGAGAGAAACACTTTTTCAGAACACACTAAAATCATTGATCTAAGCAACGATTTTAGATTGGAAGAGGACGCTATTTTTGACAACAAATCTTTTGTGTATGGATTGCCAGAATTGCAAAAAGAAGCCATTAAAAAAGCAAGTTATATTGCCAATCCAGGGTGTTTTGCAACCGCTATTCAGTTGGCGGTTTTACCATTGGCACAGCACAATTTGATGACTAATGATGTACATGCAAATGCAGTAACTGGAGCAACTGGAGCAGGAACAGCATTGTCTAAAACCACTCATTTTACATGGAGAGATAATAATTTTTCACATTACAAGCCATTTGCGCATCAACATTTAGGAGAGATCAACCAAACAGTTAGGCAGCTACAAGATTCTTTTTCTTCAGAAATTGTTTTTATGCCCAACAGAGGAAATTTTTCAAGAGGAATTTTTGCAACGGCATATACTGATTTTGACGGAGATTTGGAAGACGCAAAAGCGCTCTATACATCGTTTTATAAAGACGCTGTTTTTACCTGTATTTCTGATAAAGACATCCATTTAAAACAAGTGGTAAATACCAATAAATGTATCATTCATTTATACAAACACGAAAACAAATTATTAATTACAAGCGTTATAGACAACCTTTTAAAAGGTGATTCTGGACAAGCAGTTCAGAATATGAATCTACTATTTGGATTTGATGAAGCTGAAGGGCTACAACTAAAAGCGACATATTTCTAGAAAGTAACAAAGTAACAAAGTAACAAAGCGGTAAAGTAACAAAGCTGAAACAGGATCTAGGTCTGAACTCTGCACCTTTAAAACTTTACCTCTCTGAAACTTAAAAAAAACATCACATGAAAATAGCCATTATAGGAACCGGAAATTTAGGAAAATCAATCGCAAAAGGATTGATAACGACCAATGCGATTACGACACTGTACTTGACAAAAAGAACGGTCACAACCCTTCAAGATTTTGAAGATTATAAAAATGTTGTGCTTACTTCTGATAATGTACAAGCAGTTCAACATTCAGACATCATCATTTTTGCTGTTCAACCAGCACATTTTGAAACAATATTAAAAAAAATTGCTCCTTTTTTAACAGAGAATCATGTGTTGATTTCAACCATTACAGGCTTTTCAATTTCTAAAATAGAAGCCATTGTTGGTCAAGATCAATTTGTGATTAGAGCAATGCCAAATACGGCGATTGCAGTTGGTAAATCAATGACTTGTTTGTGCAGTAATAAAAAGGGAGAAAACCGAATTAAAATTGCCACCGCTATTTTTAATCGTTTAGGAACATCTATTGCGATTCCAGAAAATCAAATGCAAGCAGCAACAGTAGTTTGTGCAAGTGGAATTGCATTTTGGATGCGGTTGATTAGAGCTACTACGCAAGCAGCAATTCAATTAGGGTTTGATGCTAAAGAAGCTCAAGAATTAGCCATGTATACCTGTGAAGGAGCTGCTAATTTATTGATTACAACGGGCAATCATCCAGAGCAAGAAATTGACAAAGTAACCACGCCTAAAGGCTGTACCATTGAAGGGTTGAATGAAATGGAACACAAGGGCTTGAGTTCTTCTTTAATTCAAGGGATGGTGACTTCGTTTCAGAAAATTAACACAATTAAAACAGAACAATTATAAATGTCATTCTGAATGAGTGTTAACGAAATGAAGAATCTTATAAGATAAAAGAAGATTCTTCGCTATGCTCAGAATGACAAATAAAAAAGTAAAAAATGAGTTTATTTAATGTATATCCTTTGTTTGATATTACGCCTATAACGGCAAAAGACGTGTATGTTTTTGATAAAGAAGGGATAAGGTATTTGGATTTATATGGCGGACATGCCGTAATTTCTATTGGACATTCGCATCCAGTGTATGTAAAAAAAGTGAGTGAGCAATTGAGTGAACTGGGGTTTTATAGCAATGCTATTCAAAATCCATTGCAGATTGAATTGTCTCAAAAATTAACACAGTTATCATCGTGTGAAGACTATCAATTGTTTTTATGTAACTCAGGGGCAGAAGCCAATGAAAATGCCTTAAAACTGGCGTCATTTCATACAGGTAAAAAGAAAGTTCTCGCCTTTAAAAATTCTTTTCACGGACGAACATCTGCAGCTGTTGCAGCCACAGACAATCCAAAAATTGTAGCTCCAATAAATGCACAACAAGAAGTTGAGTTTGTGGAATTGGGAGATTTAGTTGCTGTAGAAAACGCCCTTGAAAAAAAGGATATTTGTGCTGTAATTATTGAAGTGATTCAAGGTGTTGGCGGACTGGATGAAAGTACCACTGCATTTTACCAAGGTTTAGAACAACTGTGTAAAAAATACCACACGCTGTTAATTGCTGATGAGGTGCAATCTGGTTTTGGGAGAACAGGCGATTTCTTTGCTTTTCAAAAACACAACATTACGCCAGACGTTATTTCAATGGCAAAAGGGATGGGGAATGGTTTTCCAATTGGAGGAATTTTTATTCATCCAGCCATCAAAGCTTCTTTTGGTTTATTAGGAACTACGTTTGGAGGAAATCACTTGGCTTGTGCTGCTTCACTGGCAGTTTTAAAAGTGATAGAAGAAGAGAGCTTGCTGCAAAATGTTAAAAAACTCTCTCAATATTTTGAAGAAAAAGCAGCCGCTATTTCGAACATAAAATCGATCAAAGGAAGAGGGTTGATGTTGGGATTGGAATTTGATTTTCCAATTGGAGCGTTGAGAAAAAAGCTCATTTTCAAACATCATATTTTTACTGGAAGCGCAAAGAATCCGAATTTATTAAGAATTCTTCCGCCGTTAATTGTTCAGAAAAAACACATTGATATGTTCTTTGAAGCTTTAAAAAAAGAATTATAAAATGAAAAAATACACCACCATAAAAGATATTGTAAACCTTTCTGAAATGATTCAGAAAGCGATTCAGTTAAAGAAAAACCCTTTTCAATTTGAAAAATTGGGACAGCACAAAACCTTGGTTATGTTGTTTTTTAATTCGAGTTTACGGACTCGGTTGAGCACAGAAAAAGCGGCAAAAAATTTGGGAATGGAAGTTATGATATTGAATGTAAATGATGCTTGGAATTTGGAATTCGAAGACGGAACGATTATGAATTGTAAGACCACAGAACATATTAAAGAAGCCACACAAGTAATTTCAGAATACGCAAACATTATTGCCGTAAGAGCATTTCCAACATTGAAAGATAAAGAAAAAGATGCCTCTGAATTTGTGCTCAACAGCTTTGTAAAATACGCAACGGTTCCTATTGTAAATATGGAAAGTTCAACAGCACATCCGCTGCAAGCGTTAACAGATGCCATTACCATTGAAGAACTAAAGACCAAGAAACAACCAAAGGTGGTGTTGTCTTGGGCACCACATCCTAAGGCATTGCCACAGGCAGTTGCCAATTCATTTGTAGAAATGATGCAATTGTTGGATGTTGATTTTAGCATTACACACCCAAAAGGCTATGAATTGAATTCAGAAATTACCAAAAACATACCCATTGATTACGATCAAGAAAAGGCGTTAAAAGAAGCTGATTTTGTTTATGTAAAAAACTGGAGCAACTACACTGATTATGGAAAAGTAATAAGCGAAGATGCAAATTGGATGCTGACGAAAGAAAAATTAGGGACTGCTAAATTTATGCATTGTTTGCCTGTGCGAAGAAATGTTGTTGTTGAAGATGCGGTGTTAGATAGTGAACAGTCTGTGGTAATTCAGCAAGCAAGTAATAGAACCTTTGCAGCACAAATTGTGTTAAAAAAATTGTTAGAAAATAACTAGTTATGGAAACACTAAAAATTATAAAAATAGGAGGTAATATTATCGATGATCAAATCACTTTGAACGCTTTTTTACACAATTTTTCAAAAATAAAAGGGAAAAAAATATTGGTTCATGGAGGAGGGAAATTGGCAACTCAATTGGCTGCTCAAATGAACGTTCCTGTAAAAATGATTGACGGAAGACGGATTACTGATGCAGCTACTTTAGAGATTATTACGATGGTATATGCAGGAAAAATCAATAAAAATATGGTAGCCAAATTACAAACGCACCAATGTAATTCTATTGGGTTTACAGGAGCAGACGGAAATAGCATTGTGTCTGAGAAGCGCCCAATAAACACCATTGATTTTGGTTTTGTAGGCGATGTAGTAACCGTACAGACACAAACTATTGATGTGTTGCTGAAAGGCAATATAACGCCTGTTTTTTGCGCCATTACCCATGATAAAAACGGGCAATTGTTAAACACAAATGCGGATACTATTGCATCAGAATTAGCCATTGGATTTGCAAAGAAATACAACGTAGAACTGTACTATTGTTTTGAAAAAAACGGTGTTTTAAAAGATATCAACAAGGCGGATTCAGTCATAGAAAACATCAATACAAGCACATACAAAACATTGGTGGCAGACGGAATTATTGCAGACGGAATGCTGCCAAAATTAGCCAATTGCTTTTATGCAATAGCACATCATGTACAAAAAGTATGTATTGGAAAACCAGACATGCTTTTTAATCCTAATCCAAAACACACCACAATACAAGCCTAATGAAAACACAAAAACAATTAACTCTTGAAGCGATAACGCTATTAAAAAATTTGATAGAAACTCCTTCATTTTCATCCGAAGAAGAGCAAACAGCAGCTCTTATAGAAAATTGGCTTGAACAACATGATATTTCTTTTCAGAGAACAGAAAACAATGTATGGGCAGTCAACAAGCATTTTGACAATAGTAAACCAACGTTGTTACTCAATTCACACCATGATACCGTAAAACCAAATAATGGCTATACAAAAGACCCTTTTAAAGCCATTGTAGAAGATGGAAAATTATTTGTTTTGGGAAGCAATGATGCTGGAGGATGTTTGGTGTCATTAACAGCCACATTTGCCCATTTTTATCAGCATAAAAATTTAAAGTACAATTTAGTGTTGGTGGCTTCTGCTGAAGAAGAAAGCAGTGGAGAAAATGGATTGAATAGCATGTTGTCTGTGATTCCGAAGATTGATGTTGCGATTGTTGGCGAACCAACATTGATGCATTTGGCCGTTGCAGAAAAAGGTTTGGTCGTTTTTGATGCCGTTGTAAAAGGTACACCAGGTCATGCAGCACATCCGAATGATGACAATGCTATCTACAATACGATTAATGTGTTGAAATGGTTCCGAGATTTTCAATTTAAAAAGAGCTCAGAAGCTTTAGGAGATGTTAAAATGACTGTTACACAAATCAATGCAGGAAAGCAACACAACGCGGTTCCGGCAGAGGTAGCCTTGGTTGTCGATGTACGAGTTAATGACAAGTATTCAAACAATGAAATTGCAGAGTTATTAATCAATAACGCACCTTGTGATCGTATTGTACCAAGAGGTTTAAAATTAAATTCATCGTCAATTCCAATAGATCACGAGCTTGTAAAAGCAGGAATTGACATCGGAAGAAGTGCCTATGGTTCGCCAACCTTGTCTGATCAAGCATGCTTGTCGTGTCCGTCTTTAAAATTAGGCCCAGGAGATAGCACGCGTTCACATTCAGCAGATGAGTTTATATACATCAATGAGATAGAAGAAGGAATCAACATTTATATTGACTTGTTGAATCGTGTAATTGTTTAACACGTTGTCATTCCTGCGAAGGTAGGAATCCAGAAAGAATAAGATAAAAATAATAAGATTCCTGCCTTCGCAGGAATGACAAAAACAAAAAGTATGAAACTTTGGGATAAAGGAATATCAATAGATAAAAAAATAGAACAGTTTACCGTTGGAAACGACAGAGAAATAGATTTGCACATTGCAAAATATGATGTACAAGCCTCATTGGCACATGCTAAAATGTTGCAAAAAATCAGCATAATTTCTACAGAAGAATTGCAACAATTAGAAAAAGGCTTGCAAGAGTTATGGGAGCAAATAGATAACAACACTTTTGTGATAGAAGCTCAGTTTGAAGACGTGCATTCTAAAATAGAATTTGAGCTGACTAAAAAATTTGGAGAAGTGGGTAAAAAAATTCACACAGCAAGATCGAGAAATGATCAGGTTTTAGTAGCGCTTCATTTGTATTACAAAGAGAATTTGTTATTGGTAAAACAACAAACCAATACTTTTTTTGAAACCTTGTTAGAATTGGCAGAAACACATAAAAAAAGGCTGCTTCCTGGATACACACATTTACAAGTTGCCATGCCTTCTTCTTTTGGTTTGTGGTTTTCTGCCTATGCAGAAGCCTTAATTGATGATGTGTATTTGTTAAATGCTGCAATAAAAACTGTTGATCAAAATCCATTAGGTTCTGCGGCAGGTTATGGAAGTTCTTTTCCTATTGATAGAGAATTTACCACCCAAGAATTGAATTTTGCTAGCTTAAAATATAATGTGGTTGCTGCACAAATGAGTAGAGGAAAAAATGAAAGAACCATTTCTGCTTCTTTAGGAGGCTTGTGCAATACCTTGTCGCGATTTGCAATGGATATTTGTTTGTATATGAGTCAGAATTTTGATTTTATTTCCTTCCCAGATGAATTAACTACAGGAAGCAGTATCATGCCACACAAGAAAAATCCAGATGTGTTTGAATTGATTCGAGGAAAGTGCAATAAGATTCAAGCTTTACAAACAGAAATGATTTTAATCACCAACAATTTACCAAGTGGATATCATAGAGATTTTCAGCTGTTAAAAGAAAATATGATTGCCGCTTTTGAAGAGGTGAAAAGTATTTTAGAGATTTTTGATTTTGCAATCAAACAGATCATAGTGAAAGAAGTTAGTTCAAATGATAAGAAATACAAGTTCTTATTTACGGTTGATAATATGAATACGTTGGTAGAAAACGGAATGACTTTTAGAGACGCCTATCAAAAAATTGGAGCAGAAGTTGAAGCGGGAACGTATGAGCCAGATAGCTCAAAAAAACATTCGCATGTTGGAAGTATTCATAAGTTATGTTTGGATAAAATTCGAGCGAAGTTTCCAGCATAAATAATAGATAAACAAAAAAAGGCGTGTTCCTAAAATAGGGAACACGCCTTTTTGATCAATAAACTTAACTTATTTTGGGACTAAATAATAGTACTTTGTCCCATGTGTATGTTTTTGAAATTCAAATTACTATCATCTTGATTTTCAATATAATCGGCAATAAAATCTCCAACTTTAGAAGTAGAAACTGAAAAAGAATGTTCTTTTTGCTGTATGTCTTCCGTTGTAATTCCTAATGCTAATGATTTTTGCACCGCTCTTTCTATGGCATTTGCTTCTGCATGTAAACCAAGATGTGTTAACAGCATAGCGGCAGATAAAATAGATGCCAAAGGATTTGCAATGTCTTTTCCTGTTGCCTGCGGAAAAGAACCGTGAATGGGTTCAAACAAGGCATTTTCTTTTCCAATAGAAGCAGAAGCCAACAAGCCAATAGAACCTCCAATTACACTTGCTTCATCACTGATAATATCTCCAAATAAATTTTCTGTTAAGATGACATCAAACTGTTTTGGATTTAAGATGAGCTGCATGGCGGCATTGTCTACAAATAAGAAATCTAATGCAACATCTTTATATTGACTTGCTAATGCGGTCACTGTTTTTCTCCACAATCGAGAGGTTTCTAATACATTTGCTTTGTCAACCAACGTTAGTTTTTTACGCCTGTTTTGAGCTTCTTTAAATGCCAAATGCGCAATGCGTTCAATTTCTTCAACCGAATACGAACACCCATCAAAAGCAACTTGTCCGTCTTCACTTAATTCTTTGGTTCCAAAATAAATTCCGCCTGTTAATTCTCTGTAAATAGAAATATCAGTTCCGCTGATAATTTCTTTTTTTAAGGGAGAATTGGCAATCAATTGCTCGTAAGCTTTTACAGGCCTCACATTACAAAACAAGCCTAATTGTTTTCGTAAACTCAACAAACCTTGCTCTGGACGTACCTTTGCAGAAGGATCATTGTCGTATTTTGGGTGACCAATAGCACCAAATAAAATCGCATCTGATTGTTCACAAACAGTTACTGTTTCTTGTGGTAACGGATTGCCTGTTGCGTCAATTGCACAAGCGCCCATCATTGCTTCTTTGTATATAAACGTATGGTCGTATACATCGGCAATGGCGTTCAGTGCCTTTTTAGCTTGAGCGGTTACTTCGGGCCCAATGCCATCTCCGGGAATTACTGCAATTGTATATTTCATATATTGTTATAATGTGGCCTCAAAGGCATTAATTTTAGCTGTTTTACTGATTAAAAAATCAATATCATCATACCCGTTTAGCAGGCATGTTTTCTTGTAGGCGTCAATTTCAAAAGTAGCAATTCCTACAGGAGTTTCTATGGTTTGTTTTTCTAAGTTTACAACAATTTCTATCTGAGGATTTTCTTGTAAAACAGGTAATAATTTTTTTAAAAAATCTTCTGAAACTTGTATAGGAAGCAATCCGTTATTAAGGGCGTTTCCTTTAAAAATATCTGCAAAAAAACTAGAAACAATGACTTTAAAACCATAATCGGCTAAAGCCCAAGCGGCGTGTTCTCTACTAGAGCCACAGCCAAAATTATTTCCTGCCACTAAAATACTTCCGCTATATTTCGGATTGTTCAGTGCAAAACTGGTATTGAGACTTTCGTCTTTGTGAAATCTCCAATCTTTGAATAAGTGTTCTCCAAAACCAATTTTATCAGTGGCTTTTAAAAAACGAGCAGGAATAATTTGATCGGTATCTACATTTTCTGTAGGCAACGGAATTGCTCTTGATGTTAGTTTTGTAAATTTTTCCATCAGTTTAAATAATTAGTAAGGGCTACAATTTTTCCTTCAACAGCAGTTGCTGCAGCAACCAATGGGCTTGTTAAAATAGTTCTTGCACCTTGCCCTTGTCGTCCTTCAAAATTTCTATTTGAGGTAGAAACACAATATTCTCCTTCCGGAATTTTATCATCGTTCATGGCTAAACAAGCAGAGCAACCAGGTTGTCTTAACACAAAACCTGCCGTTTCAAAAATAGTTAACAAGCCTTCATCTGCAATTTGTTTTGCTACTTTTTGAGATCCAGGAACTAGCCATGCATGTACATTTTTTGCTTTTTGTTTCCCTTTTACAAAGTTGGCAACAATTCTAAAATCTTCAATTCTTGAATTGGTACAACTACCAATAAACACATAGTTAATCGGTTTGTTGATTAGCGATTCTCCTTTTTTGAAATTCATATAATTCAATGATTTTTCAAAAGAACTGTCATTGAAATTTGGAATATTCTCTGTTATTTTTATTCCCATTCCTGGGTTTGTACCATAGGTAATCATCGGCTCAATATCTGAGGCGTCAAAAGAATACTCTTGGTCAAAAATTGCATCATCATCGGTTTTTAACGTTTTCCAATAGGCAACTTTCTCTTCGAATTCGGCTCCTTTTGGAGAAAATTCTTTTCCTTCTACATAGTCAAATGTTGTTTGGTCGGGCGCAATCATTCCTCCACGAGCACCCATTTCAATACTCATATTACAAACCGTCATCCTGCCTTCCATGGTCATTTCTTCAAAGACATTTCCGGCATATTCACAAAAATATCCCGTACCAGAATTGGTCCCTAATTTAGAAATGATATATAAAATAACATCTTTAGGTAACACCCCTTTGTTTAATTTTCCGTGTACAGAAACGCGTAGTTTTTTCGGTTTTTGTAATAACAAACATTGGCTTGCAAAAACGTGCGCAACCTGACTTGTTCCAATACCAAATGCAATGGTGCCAAAAGCCCCATGCGTAGAGGTGTGAGAATCTCCACAAACCATGGTCATACCAGGTTGTGTAAATCCTAATTCTGGAGCAATTACATGGATAATGCCATTGTATTGATGACCTAAGCCATACAGCGGTATATTGTTTTCTTTACAATTTTCTGAAAGCTGTTTTAATTGCTTGCGAGACAGGGCATCTTTAATAGGCAAGTGCTGATTGATTGTTGGCGTGTTGTGATCTGCAGTGGCTACAATTTTATCGGGTCTTGCAATTGGAATGTTGCGCTCTTTTAATTCATTAAAAGCTTGTGGGCTTGTTACTTCATGAATGAGGTGTTTGTCTATATACAACACCTGCGGTCCATTTTCTACCACATCAACCACATGTGCATCCCAAACCTTATCAAATAATGTTTTTCCCATTAGGCAATTGCTATTTTAGAAATTTGATTTACACTTTTCATAATGCTATGGATGTCGTCATCTTTTACTTCTTTTTGATTGTCTGCACATGTTAAAAAAGAGGTGTAGGCAAGGTCTAATTGTATTTTGGTTAATTCATAGCCTATTTTTTTTGCTCTGTAGGCCAAGGCAGCTCTTCCGCTTCTTGCGGTTAAGACAATGGCGCTTTCTGTAACCCCAACTTCTTTAGGGTCCATAATTTCGTAAGTTTCTCTGTTTTTGATAACACCGTCTTGATGAATTCCAGAGCTGTGTGCAAAGGCATTTGCACCCACAATTGCTTTGTTGGGTTGTACAGGCATTCCCATTTTTTCTCGAACCATGATACTAGTGTCGTATAATAATTTTGTATTGATGTTTGTGTGTAAATCCAAATAAGGATGTTGTTTTAGCACCATCACTACTTCTTCCAAGGCTGTATTTCCTGCACGCTCTCCAATACCGTTAATCGTACATTCTATTTGACGAGCACCGTTGATAACTCCTGCAATTGAATTGGCGGTTGCCATTCCTAAATCGTTGTGACAGTGACATGATAAAATAACGTGTTCAATACCTTTTACATGTTCTCGTAAGTACTTTATTTTTGCGCCATATTCTTCAGGCAAACAATAGCCTGTGGTGTCTGGAATATTTAATACTGTTGCTCCTGCCTTGATAACTTCTTCACAAATTTTTGCCAAAAAAGCATTGTCCGTTCTTCCCGCATCTTCTGCATAAAATTCTACATCTTCTACAAAGGATTTTGCATATGAAACCGCTCCTATTGCACGCTCAATTACTTTGTCTTGAGTAGTGTTGAATTTGAATTTGATATGAGAATCACTCGTTCCAATTCCGGTGTGGATTCTTGGAAATTTAGCGTGTTTTAATGCCTCTGCAGCAACTTTTATGTCATTTTCTACGGCTCTGGTCAATCCACAAACCGTAGCATTTTTTACAATTTTTGCAATTTCAGAAACCGAATTAAAATCGCCAGGACTTGAAACTGGAAACCCAGCTTCAATAACATCAACACCTAAAAAATCTAAGCGTTCTGCGATGATTAATTTTTGATGGGTATCTAATTTACATCCAGGAACTTGTTCTCCATCTCGAAGTGTCGTGTCAAAAATATGGACCTTATTGTCTTGCATGTTCTATGTGCGGTTTTTTTATTAAAATCAAATGTATATATTGGCTGCTGTTAGCACGATGCTTAAAGGGTGCTGTTTACGATGTTTAACACTATTTTTGCAATAATAAAAAACTGACAATCAATTAGTTATGAAGAAATCAGCTACACTGGTCAATACTCAAAGCGATGCATTATTTGTGTTGATAAAATCGCTGTCTAAATCAGAGAAGCGCCAATTCAAGCTGTATGTGGGTCGGTTGGATGGAAATACAGATGCTAAATTTTTCTCGTTATTCAAATTTTTAGAAAAATTAAAGAGCTATGATGAGCGAGAAATTATTAAAAGCGGAATTGTCACAAAACTGCAATTGTCAAATTTAAAGGCACATTTATACCGTCAATTATTAATTAGTTTACGCTTAAACCCATCACATCAAAATATTAGAGTTCAAATTAGAGAGCAGTTAGATTTTGCAACGGTTTTATATCAAAAAGGACTGTACAAACAAAGTTTGAAATTATTGGACAAAGCAAAGTCGATGGCCATTGAAAATGAAGAAAAAAATATTGCTTATGAAATTGTAGAGTTTGAAAAAGTAATAGAAACGCAATACATTACCCGAAGTATTAGTACAAGAGCAGATGAACTTTCTGAACAAGCAAAAGAGCTAAGTCAACAAAATGTAATTACGAGTAAACTTTCTAATTTATCGTTGCAATTGTATAGTATTTTGTTGAAAACGGGATCTGCAAGAAATGATAATGAGTTTCATAAAATAAACACTTATTTTAATGATCGATTGCCAAAATTTGAGCTATCAACTTTGCATTTTAGAGAAAAATTATGGCTGTATAAAGCTTATGTTTGGCGTAGTTTTTTGACACAAGATTTTTTAATGTGTTATAAATACTCGCACAAATGGGTGCAGTTGTTTAGAGAAAATCCAAAAATGATTTCGTTACACCCTGTGTTTTATTTGAAAGGGAAAAACTACCTACTAGAATCATTGTTTTTTCTAAAATACTATTCGAAATTTAAGCAAGAGCTAGTACTTTTTGAAGATGAAATAAACAATGAAAATATTCCTTTAAATAGCAATACAGAATTGCTGATTTTTCAATATTACAACGCTAATAAATTACATTTGCATTTTTTAGAAGGAACGTTTAGAGAAGGAGAATATTTGGTGCATGAGATTGAGCAAAAAATAGACGACTATCGAAGCCGATTAGACAGTCATCATATTGTTGTGTTGTATTATAAAATTGCATGTCTGTATTTTGGAATGGGAGAAAACAGGTTGTGTATAAATTATTTGAACAAGATTATAGATTCTAAAAATTTAAAGGCAGCAGAAGATTTACAGTGCTTTGCGCGGGTGTTGAATTTAATTGCGCATTATGAATGTGGAATGGATTATCATTTAGAGCGTCAATTTAGAGAAACCTATAAATTTTTGTTGAAGATGGAAAATTTACAAGCCGTACAAAAAGAGTTCATCGTTTCGATCAAAGCGTTGGGAGATGTGTATCCGAATGAAGTAAAAAGAGAGTTTAAGAAAATTCATGCTCGGTTACAGAAATTTGAAGACCATCCCTATGAAAAAAGAGCCTTTTTATATTTAGATATTTTGTCTTGGTTAGAGAGTAAAATAGAAAATACGACCATTGGTGAGATTATTCGAAAAAAAGCACAAGTGTTTATTCGATAAGGTAATCAGATCAGTGATCAATAAACAGTTGCCAATAAGAAATTAATGGTTGATTACGAAATTTGTTCTCCGTTGTTAATAGTCTCTGTAGGCTCAACAAAAGCTAATTTTCCATCAGGTGTATCGGTCATTAAAATCATTCCTTGACTTTCTACACCTCGTAACTTTCTCGGAGCTAAATTGCATACAACTGTTACTTGCTGTCCGATAATATCTTCTGGCTGAAAACTCTCTGCAATTCCAGATACAATAGTTCTTACATCCATACCAACATCTACTTTAAGGATCAATAATTTTTTCGTTTTTGGCATTTTTTCCGCTTCAAGAATGGTGCCTACACGGATGTCTAGCTTTGTAAAATCATCAAATTCGATGGTTTCTTTTTGAGGCTCAACAACTTTTTTGCTTTGTTCATTTGCCACTTTTGTAGCAGCTAATTTTTCGAGTTGTGTTGTGATCTCAGCATCTTCAATTTTAGAAAAAAGCAATTCCGCTTTTCCAATTTGATGCTTGGGAGCCAACAATTCTTCTTTTGAAGAAATATCATTCCAGTTTAATGAGTTTTCGACCCTGCCTGCCGGTAGGCAAGGTACACTTGAACTGACATTTAACATGTTTTTTAATTTGATGGAAGTAAAAGGTAAAAAGGGCTCAGACAATACCGCCAATCCAGCAGCAATTTGCAAGGCTATATACATAATGCTTTGTACACGTTGCTCATCTTGCTTAATGACTTTCCAAGGTTCTTCATCTGCCAAATATTTATTTCCTAAGCGTGCCAAATTCATTAATTCTTGTGAAGCTTCTCTAAAACGATAGCGCTCAATAGATGTTGAAATCACATTCGGAAATTCTTTTAAAGCTGCTAAGGCATCCTCATCAGCCTCTGTAAATTCTCCAGGAGTTGGTATCTGTCCGTTGTAATATTTATTTGTTAAAACAACCACTCGATTGATAAAGTTTCCAAAAATAGCGACTAATTCGTTGTTGTTCTTTGCTTGTAAGTCTTTCCAAGTAAAATCGTTGTCTTTACTTTCTGGTGCATTTGCCGTTAAGGTATATCGCAATACATCTTGTTGGTTTGGGAAGTCTTTTAAATATTCGTGTAACCAAACCGCCCAATTTTTAGAGGTGGATAATTTATTGCCTTCTAAATTTAAAAACTCATTGGCAGGCACATTTTCTGGCAAGATATAATCGCCATGTGCTTTTAGCATTGCAGGAAAAATAATACAATGAAAAACAATGTTGTCTTTTCCAATAAAATGAACCAATTTGGTATCTTCATCTTTCCAATACGTTTCCCAATTTTTGTGGTGTTGTGCTGCCCATTCTTTGGTGGCAGAAATATACCCGATAGGAGCATCAAACCATACGTACAATACTTTTCCGTCTGCTCCTTTTACAGGAACAGGAATTCCCCAGTCTAAATCGCGAGTTACGGCTCTTGGGCGTAACCCATCATCGATCCAAGATTTTACTTGTCCTAATACATTTGGTTTCCAGTCGTTTTTATGACCTTCTAAAATCCATTCTTTTAAAAAAGGCTCGTGTTTATCTAGCGGTAAAAACCAGTGTTTTGTTTCTTTTAAGCTAGGTGTATTTCCTGTAATTGAAGATTTTGGATTGATTAGGTCAGTAGCATTATGAGTGGTTCCACAGTTTTCACATTGGTCACCATAGCTTTCTTCATTGCCACACTTAGGGCAGGTTCCTACCACAAAACGATCTGCTAAATATTGATTGGCCTCTGCATCGTACAATTGTTCGGTAACTTCTTCAATAAATTGCCCATCATTATAGAGTTTTATAAAAAAATCAGCAGCTGTTTTATGATGAATTTTGGCAGAAGTTCGGGAATAGTTGTCAAATGTAATTCCGAAATCCATAAATGAGCTTTTAATGATCTCATGATATTTGTCAACCACTTGCTGTGGTGTAATTCCTTCTTTTTTTGCTTTGATTGTAATTGGAACTCCATGTTCATCAGAACCACAAACAAATAAAACATCTTTTCCTTTTTGGCGTAAATAGCGTGCGTAAATATCCGCAGGAACATAAACACCTGCCAAATGACCAATATGTATTGGGCCATTTGTATAAGGTAAAGCAGCAGTAATGGTATATCTTTTTGGAGTGTGCATTGAATTTGTTTTGTAATCTGATTTTTGAAAAGCAAAAGTACAAAAAACGATATAGAAACACATTTTTTTAAGCAAGCAAAAAAAAGTACATTACAAAAAGCATTTTTATGAGCATGAAATCATTTCGTCCGTTTTTAGTAATTGTATTCTTCGGGATAGTTTTGAGCATCAGTGCTCAAGAAAAAAGAGATGTTATTGCTGCTGCTGTGACTACAAAATTAATTCAACCTCCTTATTTACAAACAGGAGATACAATTGCGATTGTTGCTCCCGCCGGAATTTTAAAAAACAGAGAAAAAGTCATTGCCAAAGCAAAAAAATTGGCTGAAAGTTGGGGTTTGAAAGTAATCTATGGAGAGAACTTATTCAATCAAGGAGGGCATTTTGCCGGAACAGATACTGAACGAGCAGCAGATTTTCAAAAAGCGTTAAACAATCCAAATATCAAAGCAATTTGGGCCGCTCGAGGAGGCTATGGCACAGTTCGTATTTTAGATCAATTAGATTTCACAATCTTTAAAGAACATCCGAAGTGGATTGTTGGATATTCTGATATTACAGCCTTACACAGTCATGTGCATACCTTGGGTTTTGAAACAATTCACGCCATGATGGGGAGCAGTTTAGGAGATGAATTGGAAGGTATTGTTGAGACGGTTGCGACATATAAGAAAGCGTTGTTTGGCGAAAAATTACGCTATAAAATTGCTTCTTCATTAGCCAATAAAAAAGGGACTGTAGAGGGGCCAATAGTAGGAGGAAATATTTCTATTCTAGCCTCAATGCTAGGCTCTAAAAGCCAAATGAACACTAAAGGAAAAATCCTTTTTATTGAAGAAATAGGCGAATATAAATACAGCATTGATAGAATGTTGCAAAGCTTAAAACGTGCTGGCTTTTTTGAACATTATAAAGGTTTAATTGTTGGAGATATTTCTAATATTAAAAAAAATACAACTGCTTGGGGTAGTTCTATTGAACAGCTTATTTTAGATGTTGTGGCTGAATATAATTTTCCAATATTGTTTCATTTTCCTGCGGGACATGAGAAAGACAATAGGGCCTTAATTTTAGGAAAAGTTGTAAAATTAAAAGTGCGTAAAAAAAAGAAATCCTCGGTGGTTTTTAAATAGAAAAATGGCAGAACACAATGAGCTTGGAAAAAAAGGAGAAGATCTTGCAGTTGCACATTTATTAAAAAACGGATATGTAATTGTAGAGCGAAATTGGCGTTTTCAGAAAGCTGAAATAGACATCATTGCTCAAAAAGAAAACACCTTGGCAATTGTAGAAGTAAAGACGCGCTCTTCAGATTATTTTGGAAACCCACAAGATTTTATCACCCCAAAGAAAATAAAGTTGTTGGTAACTGCCGTTGATGCATATATAATTCAGTATGATTTAAACGTAGAAGTTCGTTTTGATATCATTGCCATTATCAACAAAAAAAACACCTTTAACATAGAACATTTGACAGATGCTTTTTTGCATTTCTAGGCACATACTTTATTCTAAATAACGAATAATTTTTTTCAATTCTTCTAACGTTTCTGGTTTTGCGATGATTCTTTTACTACTGTCTAAAACAATATAAGTTGGCGTTGAATAAATTTGATATGCACTGGCAGTTGGATTTTCCCATTTCCCCAATCCTAAAATATGATGCCATCCCTTTAGTTTTAAGATGTGTTTTTTCCAACCTTTTTCATGTTCTTCCATACCAAAAGCAATCACTTTTGTGTGCTTTTTATCTTGTGTAAACGCATTTAATTCAGGAATTTCTTTTAAGCAATGAAAGCATGTAGTACTCCAAAAAATTAATACATAATTTCGAACTTCGTTAATGGTAGAGAGTTTGTAGTTTTTCTTGTTTTCTGTCCAAGTTATCTCGGGTGCAATTCTTCCAATTTCTACAGAGATTTTTTCAAGAGCTCTCTTTTTAAAGTCAATATTTTGACTATTTTTAGGAAGGGTATCGTAATAGGTTTCAAATAAATAATCTACAAAAGTCACATTCTTAAAGTTTACAAATTGTGTGATTAAATACTCGAGAATGTCTGTTTTAAATGAAATGTTTTTTATCTGCTCTAGAACAGTTGCAACAGATTTTTGATATAAATTTTTTTGCGTTTCAACATCCTCAGAATAGTTCATGTAAAATACATAATCTGTAACCCGATTGATTAAAAAAGCCGAGTTGTACAGCACCGGATTGTTTAAGTCAATTACATCAAAATAATGTTGAATGATTGCGCTTAGATATTCTTGGGGTGTTTTTGCAATTTTTGGACTGTTGTATTTATAGCTTGCAATGATGAAGTTTTGTGCTAATTTTCCAGTTCCTTTTTGAACATATGCTTTTTGTAAAAGGGCTATTTCTTTTGTTTGAGAAAGATATAACTTTGCTGTAGTTATAGATGGATTCTTTAAATAGGACAACTGTAAAGAGTCTATTTTTTGTTGTGCAGTCGTAATTTTTTTTCGATATTCTTGGTACAGGATGTTTTCCTCAGACGCCGTAAAAACAATAGTTTCTTCTGCACTTTTTGGATCAAAAGAAAAAGAAACAGCTTCTTTGTTAAAAAGAAAATCCACAAATTCTATGTCGTCATTCGTATAAGAAATGCGGTAAGCACCTATTTCAGTTTCTTTTGGTAGCTCGAATTCAAATTGTTTGACGGTACTGTTAGAAAGCGAATTTATTGTAGCGTTTTTTACAAAAATCTGTTTGGTGCCTTCAATCTTGTACAAGATAACCCAAGTATATGTTTCAGAAGAATTTAGTGTTCCTTTAATTTTGTATTGTGCCTGTATCCCTACAGATAATAAAAACAAGAGAAGAAATATTTTTTTCATAGAATTGTTGTTGTGTTTTGTTGATAAATTTCAAGAAGCATACCAAAATTACCATTTCTAATTTGAAATAGTTGCATAGGGTTTAAATAATTGTAGAGGATTAGAAACAAGCAATTATTTAAAAAAATCGATGGCTTCAAAATAGTTAACAATGGCTTCTTTCATCAATACAGATTGCTCACCTGGTTTTAGGGTAGGAAGCTGTGTAGCTGTTTTATAATGTGGCCATCCATCTGGGTCAAAAAAATCAAATTCATAATAGCCATAAGGCTCTAGGAGTTTACAAATAGCAATGTGCATTAAATTTACTTTCTCGTCTTTTTTAAAGCGTCTTTGCCCTTGCCCCAATTCTTGTACTCCAATTAAATAGATAATTCCATCTAAATTTAGCGTATCGCCATCAGCAAATTGTGCAGATAGTTTTTCTACCGTTGCGTCCCATTTTTCTTTTAAATTGTTGTTTTCTGTCATTGTTTTAAAATGTGTTTGCGAAGATATGTTATTTGTGTTTAAATAGATGCTCATTTGAATTTCTGTTTTTTTTGTAGTAAGTTCGCAGAGCAACGTATTAAATTTTTTAGATGAATGTATTTGACATCGTAATTACCGTATTACTTCTCATTGGTTTTGTAAGAGGGTTGATGAAAGGTTTTTTTGTAGAAGTTGCTTCTTTAGTGGCATTGATTGGTGGTGTGTACGGCGCCATACATTTTTCTTACTTTGTTGGAGATTACTTAGAACAAAGTGTTTCTTGGAGCGAAAGAAATAGTTCTTTGGCTGCTTTTGCAATTACCTTTGTTATTATTATTGTTGCAGTGAGTTTGATTGGAAAAACGTTAACCAAATTAGCTGATTTAGCCGCTTTAGGACTGATCAATAAAATAATGGGCGGCGTGTTTGGTTTGCTTAAGATAGGGTTGATTTTAAGTGTTGTATTTATCTTTTTTGATCGCATGAATAAAACCATCACCTTTGTAGAAAAAGAGACTTTAGAAGCGTCTATCTTGTATGAATCTGTAAAAAGTATTGCGCCTACTATTTTCCCGTCAATTATTAGAGAAGACGGTGTTGAAGAAGACGCGATGGATACAATTATTAAAGAAATTAATTAAAAACTGCGCCAATAATTTGGTTAAAAATGAGCCCATTGGGTTCTCTAAAAGCCGTATTAAATTTCTTTTAAGGCATCGGCTGAGATCCAACCAATTTTTCCGTCTACTAATCTAATTTTTTTCCAAGTATCAACAGCGTCTAGTACATTAATTTTTGTCCCCTCATGTAGCGTAAAAATTTCAGAAGCAGTATCTGTGGGTGCATTTTTTACAACTACTTTTGATGCAAAAATAATGGCAAATTTGGTATTTGTAGAACTGTGGTATTGGTTGTATGTAATTGTGGTTGAAACGACACATAAAATCAACAACAAGACGCTTGAAAGAAAATAAGCTCTTTTTTTATGAGAAGCTCTAGAAAAATAGAACAGTAAAAACAAAAACGCTGTAAGAAAAGAACAAATTACAGTAATGAGCGCCCATTGATTGTAAGAAAATTTTTGAATGTAATTGATTTCAAGACGTTGTGAAAAAGACTTTGGCAATTCTTCTATTCTGTCAATGGTCATTCTTTTAGCAAATTCTAAATTGTTTCTGGCATCGCTATTTAAAGGGTTTAATAAGAGCGCTTTTTCATAATAATAAATGGTATTTGCTACCTTGTTTAGTTTGTAATAACAGTTTCCTAAGTTGTAATACAGGGTTGACGAAACAAGATTTTGTTCTTCAATTTGTATATATAAATCAATAGCTTCTTGGTATTTTGTTTCTTTATATGCAGCATTTGCTTTGTCAAACAAATCTGTACTTGTTTGTGCCACAAAAGTACTGGAAGCGAGCAATAATAAGAAAAAGATGTTTTTCATCGTTGTAAAAATTAACAAACCATTGTTGGTTAAAACGTTAGTTATTTTGTGTAAATGCCCATTGTAGGCTTTTTATATACTTATAATTGTTTGTCTAATTCTATAATTACGTGTTTTGCTTTTTCAAACTCATCATGCATCATTAGCGTTGTAATAGGGGTGTACCGAGCAAAATCACAGTCGTTTAATACGCTTATAAAAGAAGCAATTGTTTGCGTGTCTATAGTTCGCTGTAAAAGCAGTTCTGTAATTTTATCTTTACTAATATCAGCAGTTTCTATTTGAAGTGTTGCTTTTAAATAATGATGTAATGCTTTTTCTAGGGCAATATAAAAATGTTCTTTATTGTTTAATTGCTTCTTCGCTTCAGATAAATATTTTCTTGCCAATCGGTCAGCTTTACGCTGTTTGATTCCTGCAATATCTCTGTTGCGTTCAGCATTTTTGGAAGAAATAAAGATGCCAATAGGAATGGTAACTAAAGGAAGCAATAGCAATATGTAAAATAGGTTTGATTGGAAAAAATCGGCTTCTTTTAAAGGTGCAAACACGCTTTTAGTTTGAATGTATCTAAAATTTTCTCCTGTAATCGCAATGCCTTTTTTAATATTGTTGTTTGTGGTTGCTACAATTTCTTTTCCAACCAAAACATTTACAAAAAGAGCTTCTGTTGTACTGGTATGATAGGTTCCTTTTACTGGGTTGAAATATGAAAAAGAGACTTTAGGAATTTTATATTTTCCTCTATATTCAGGAACAATCGTATATAAATCAGAGACAGACCCTTTTAAGCCCGTTAATGTTGTTCGTATTTTTTCAGAATGCTCAGGGGTATACACCTCTAATTCTTTAGGGGTTTCTATTTTCGGAATCTCAAATAATTTCAAATTTCCTTTTCCCGTTACAGAAACTTTTACTTGTGCAGACTCATTGGCTTTTAACTCTTCTTTGCTCAATGCAATTGTAAAATTAAATTGACCAACAGCTCCATTAAAATTAGCGGGTTTATTTTCTAAAGGAAGTTCTTTGACAAAAACTGTTCTTTTTGGAGATGCAAAATCTTTGGAAATGTTTCGAGTGATTGCATTTCCGAAAAAATCTCCCCTACCTGTTGGAACCCCAATTTTAATCTCCATCTTCATGGGGTCAATAGTCAATTTTCCAGACTTTGTAGGAATTAACAATGCTTTTTTTAAGACAACATATCGGTATTTCTCTCCATTGTATTTCCCATTTTTAACAGGCAAGTTGTTCACCTTTATATCTTGATTCCAAAAATTATTGTACTGTGGAGATTCTGTTACAGAAAAGTCATGAATACTAATATTGTGACTTACATAGAGCTTGTATTCTACATAAATTCCTTCACCAACATAAGGTCTCTTTTTTGAAATTTCTGCCACTAAATGCACGTTTTGTTGTGCTATATAATAAGGGTCGTTAGGGTTTTTTGGAATGTCAACAGCTTTTAGTACATTGATTTTTACGGAGTTAGACTTCAGCGTTTTTCCGTTAAGTTGAATTGTTGCACTTGACACCGAAAAGGTTCCTTCCTGTTTTGGTTGTAAAGTGTAGATGTATGATTGCGAAAAGCTAGCCTTGCCATTAATCCATGATTGATTGACTGATTGACTAGGACCAGCTACAACTCTAAAATTTTTAAAACTAGGAGGCGTAAAATGATCGGCGCCTTGTTTATTAATAGAGAAGGTTACTCGAAAACGCTGATTTACACCTAATTTGTTTTTACTAACCGTTGTTGTAAACGTTGTTTGCGTAAAAGCAGCTTGTGAGAGCAAACTAATAAAGGCCCATATGTATATGTATTTCAACTTCATATTCTTTTCAAGAATTGCAAAAGTAGTAAGAAAATTAGATTTCACAACCTACTTCTCTATAGAAAGACTAGTGGTAAACTACCAATCTTTTTCTCGTTTTACTTTTTTACCTTTTGCTTTTTTAACGTTCATTTTCTTTTGTGTCTTCTTTTCTTCATTGTTTAAGCTTTCTAGTAACTGCTTAATTTGCTGAGGAGACATTTTTCCTTGTCTTGGTTTTTTCTTTTTTTCTTTGTCCTGCTTCTTTGAATCTTTCTTTCCACCGTCTTTCTTAGGATCTTTTTTATCCTTTTTGTCGTCTCCTTCTTTTTTGTCCTTTTTCTTATCGCCTTTATCGTCTTTCTTATCCTTTTTATCTTTGTTGTTTTTGTCGTCCTTTTTGTTTTTATCTTTTTTCTTATCCTTCTTGTCTTTGTCTTGTTGTTTTTTTAAGAGTTTTTGTGCAACTGCGAGGTTGTAACGAGTTTCATCGTCTTTAGAATTGTTACGTAAAGAATTTTTAAAAGCGTCTATGGCTTGCTGATATTGTTTTTGCTCTAGCATTGCATTTCCAATATTATGAAATGCTTCTGCTTTGGTGTAGGTATCTTTAGATGTTTTGGTTGTCAATTCATATTGAGGAACCGCTTCTTTATAGTTTTTTTGTTGATAGAAGGCATTTCCTAAATTATAGCTTGCTTTTTTATAGGTAGCGTTTTTTTCTAATGCTTTTCTATACGAAACACTAGCATCTACATAACGCTCTTTTTTATAAAGCTCATTCCCATCACGAAGCAGTGTTCTTGCTGCTCTTTGAAGTACAAGAGAATCTTTTTCTTGTTGTGCAACAAGAACCGTTGATGTGAATAACATCAAGAAAATATAACGTATGATTTTTGCGTTCATCATAATAGTTTAAAGCTTTTAAAAGCTACTGTTCATTAAACAAATCTATTTTTTTAACCCATTTTGTTTTCTTGTCAAGAAAAAACACATCCATCAATAAGAATAAAATTCCGAGGCCAATAAACCACTGAAATTGATCTTTATAATCTGAAAATTGTTTTGTCTCAAACTCGCTTTTTTGAGCATTTGTAATTATTTTTTCAATAAAATCAACAGGTTTTTGAGTTTTATTCCCATCAATATAAGCTCCGTTAGCAGCTTCTGCAATACCTTGTAGAACAATTGGTTTTCTTTTGGTGATAACAGTTTCTCCTTTTCGATTTTTTTTATAGCCAGAAACTCCGTTTATTTTCATAGGAATGGGGCCTCCGGTTTCGGTTCCAATTCCAATAGTATATGTTTTTATACCGTCATTAGCAAGGTTTAGTGCAATCTGTTTTGTTTCTGTTTGATGGTCTTCTCCATCAGAAAGAACAATCAAAAAACGATTGGTTTGCTCATCATTATTATAGTAGGTTTTTGCCAAATTTAAGGCTTCACTAATGGCGGTTCCTTGACTAGAAACCAAGTTTGGATTTGCATTCTGTAAAAACATTTTTGCAGCGGCATGATCTGTTGTAATTGGCAATAATGGATATGCGTTTCCGGCATAAATAATAATGCCCACACGATCGCTTCCTAGCTTGTCAATTATTTTAGAGATAATTTGTTTCGCTTTTTCCAACCGATTTGGCGCAATATCTTTTGCCAGCATACTTTTAGAAACATCTAAGGCAAAAACAACATCTACACCTTCTCGTTTTATCGTTTTTAGCTTGGTGCCCATTTTAGGGTTTGCCAATGAAATGATTAAGAAACTGAGTCCGATTAAAAGAAAAGAAAGTTTTAGAACAGATTTAAAAGTCGATGAGTCAGGAGCTAGCTTCTCTAACAACAACGGATCGGTAAATTTCTTTTGCGTCCTTTTTTTCCACCAAAAAGCCAACAAAAAAAACACAATCAATATCGGAATACTTGCGAAGTAATAAAAATATGTCGGGTCTTCTATTTTGTACATTTTTTAAATGTGTATATGTTTAATCGTTTTTTAATTGGTTTTTTCGTAACGCACTTAGCATATTCGATATTTATATAAAACTTTTAAAAACTGTTTTTTTAAGAGTGTATTCAAACACTAATAATCCCAAAGCAATCAACACAAATAAGCGATACTTTTCTTGGTAATTGTAGTACTTGAATTCCTCTATTTTTGTTTTTTCTAGCTTATTAATCTCATTATAAATGGCTTTTAGCTTGGTGTTGTTGGTTGCCCTAAAGTATTTTCCTTCGGTTTCTACGGCAATGTGCTTTAACAGTTCTTCGTCAATTTCTACTTGTTGCCTTCTAAATTGTAATTGACCTAAAGAATTTTTACTGTACGGAAAATCTGCCATTCCGTTGGTTCCAATGCCAATAGTATAGACTTTTATTTCAAGGTCTTTTGCTAATTCTGTAGCTGTTTTAGGGTCAATAAACCCAGAGTTATTAACGCCATCCGTTAATAAAATAATGACTTTACTTTTTGCTTTGCTGTCTTTCAACCTATTTACTGCAGAGCCTAATCCCATGCCAATTGCAGTTCCGCCTTCTAATTGTCCCCACTTAATTTCAGAAATGGTTCTTTTTACAATTCCTTTATCACTTGTAATCGGAGTTTGGGTAAAGCTTTCGCCAGCATACACTACAATCCCTATTCTATCATTTGGCCGTTTGTTTACAAATTCGGTAGCTACTTTCTTTAGAGCTTCTAATCGGTTTGGTTTTAAATCTCTGGCCAACATGCTTGCAGAAACATCAATTGCCATGACAATATCAATACCTTTGTTACTTTTTATTTTTTTACTGACAGCCACATTTCTTGGTCTTGCCAATGCAATGATCAATAAGGTAAAGGCAATCAATTTTAGCACATGCAATAATGGTTTTAGTTTTGGCAAAAGAGATTGTCCTGCGTTAAACCCTTTGATGCTTGGTATTGTTAAGGTTGCTGTGCTTTTTTTACGTACCACAAAATACCAACTTGCTACCAACGGAATTAGTAACAACAACCAGAAAAATCCTGGATTTAAAAATTCAATATTACTCCAATTCGTCATCTTCTATAATTGGTTTTGGTTTTAAATGGTCAATTACTTCTTTGGCCTCTTTTCTATTCTCTTCTATTTCTTCTGAGAAAGGTTTCGATTTTGCAAATTTTACCAAATCAGCTTCTCTTAGTAAACCTTGTAGTTTTTTAATGGTTTCTTTGGTTGTTACTATTGCTTTAGAATCGTTAAAATCTAACAATGTTTCTACCAATTCATCGGTGGTAGATTCTAATGCAGGAACATTCAATTCGCGTTCAATATATGCTCTTACAATGTCAGTTAGCTCACTGTAGTATTCTTTTACTTTATTGTTTTGCCACAATAATTTTTCGTCCAAATCATGTAATTTTTGAAGAGCTTCTTCATAAGGAGCTAGCAATGGTACGGTTATTTTTTCGACCTCTTCTTTTTTCTTTCTCAAGATAAAATACAAGAGCACTCCAAGAGCGATTAAACCCAGTAAAATTTTCCAGATATATGGTTTTGCGTCATCAAATTGATACGGTTCACTTTGAATAGCTTTGATAGGAAACGCTCGCTGCTTTAATGTGTCAACAGGTACTGTTGCTACATTAATAAGTACTGAATCAGTGAGGTGTAATTTTCCTCGAATAAAAATTTGTTGCTGCGGAATGTAGTAGGCTCCGCTATCAAAACCTGTTACAATGTATTTTTTTATCAGTTGATTTTTAAACGTATCAATTGGGGCTTCAGAAATAATTTCTAAACCCTTTAAGTTTTCTAGTTTAGAAACAATTACACTTGCCGTGTCTTGTACTGTAATTTTGTATAAAAATTGCTCACCAATTCTAATATTGGTGGTATCAACTTGGGCCGCAACTATTGGTGTTTTCTGTGAAAACCCAAAGGACGCAATCATTAAAAATATATAGAGTAGTTGTTTTTTCATGGATCTTTTATCTGCCTTTGTGTTTAAAATAACCCAATAATTTTTTCACATAATCGTCATCTACACGTGTGTTGATTGTGCCGGCACCACTTTTGCTAAATGTTTTTTTGTAGTAATCATACAAACGCAAGGCATTGGCTTTGTAATTATTTCTAATATTTTTAGAGCTTGTGTTTATCAGTTGAACGTTGTCTGTTTCTGCATCTAACATGGGTACCATTCCTAAATTTGGAATGCTTTCATCATGCTTGTCAAATATCCGTATTCCAGTAATGTCATGTTTATTGGCAGCAATTTTTAATGTGTGTTCATACGAATCGTCCATAAAATCGGATAAGACAAACACAATGGTTTTCTTTTTCATCACATTTGATAAAAATTTCAATGCTTCTCCAATATCTGTTTGCTTGCTTTTCGGAGAAAACTCTATGAGTTCTCTAATAATCCGTAACACATGACTTTTTCCTTTTTTTGGCGGAATGTATAATTCTATCTGGTCAGAAAATAAGATCAATCCTACTTTGTCATTATTTTGGATGGCAGAAAAAGCAAGGGTGGCTGCAATTTCTGTAGCCGTATCTCTTTTAAATTGTTGAGTTGTGCCAAAAAATTCAGAACCACTAATGTCTACCATAAGCATCATGGTTAATTCTCGTTCCTCTTCAAATACTTTGATATACGGTTCGTTGTATCGAGCAGTAACGTTCCAGTCAATGGCTCTAATGTCATCTCCGTATTGATACTGTCTTACTTCAGAAAATGTCATACCACGGCCTTTAAAGGTCGAATGGTACTCGCCTCCAAAAATATGATCAGACAATCTGCGTGTCTTGATCTCTATTTTACGAACTTTTTTAAGTATTTCTTTGGTTTCCATTTTTTATTTTCTGTCATTCCTGCTTTGGCAGGAATCTCTTAAAGTTTTAAGTAGCTATCGATAAGGGTTCCTGCCAAAGCAGGAATGACAATTGGATTAAGGCACTTCTATTTCGTTGATAATGCTGTTTATAATATCTACAGACGTGATATTTTCTGCTTCAGCTTCATAGGTAATTCCGATTCGATGTCTTAGCACATCATACACAACAGCTCTTACATCTTCTGGAATTACATAGCCTCTACGTTTGATAAACGCATAACATTTTGCTGCTTTTGCCAAGTTGATACTTCCACGAGGAGAAGCTCCAAAGCCAATGAGTGGTTTTAATTTTTCTAAGTTGTATTTTTCTGGATACCGTGTTGCAAAAATAATATCGAGAATGTATTTTTCAATCTTCTCATCCATATACACTTCATCAACCACTTCACGTGCTTTGAGGATTTGGTCAACAGAAATAACAGCGTTTACTTCTGAAAAACTGTTGTTTAAATTTTGACGCATAATCAATTGCTCATCTGCAATTTTCGGGTAATCAATTACCACTTTTAGCATAAAACGATCGACTTGCGCTTCTGGTAACGGATAGGTTCCTTCTTGTTCAATTGGGTTTTGAGTGGCCATTACCAAGAAAGGCTCCTCTAATTTAAAGGTGGTGTCTCCAATGGTAATTTGACGTTCTTGCATGGCTTCTAACAAAGCAGATTGCACTTTTGCTGGCGCTCTGTTAATTTCATCTGCCAATACAAAATTGGCAAAAATAGTTCCTTTTTTTATAGAAAAATCATTTTCTTTGATGTTGTAAATCATAGTTCCTACAACATCTGCAGGTAATAAGTCTGGCGTAAATTGTACTCTGCTAAACGAAGCCTGAATTACTTTAGAAAGTGTGTTAATGGCCAATGTTTTTGCCAATCCAGGAACTCCTTCTAACAAAATATGTCCGTTTCCTAGCAGCCCAATTAATAAGCGTTCTACCATTTCTTTTTGACCTACAATAACCTTGTTCATTTCTAAGGTTAAGATATCTATAAAGGCACTTTCTCTTTCAATCTTTTCATTGATTGCTCTTACATCTACATTCATTTGTTGTTCTGCCATGTTGGTAATTTATAGTGATAAAAATTTATTGAAAACAAAACTACAATAATAGCTTTTTTTTTCTTGTTAAAAGAAGGTTAAAGATTTGGTTAAAATATTGTGAAAACGACTTATTTATAAGTGTTTATTTTTAGTTCATCACCATCAAAAACACCGTAGGTAAAATAAGAAATCCAATCGCCTAAGTTAATGTATTTGCTGTCTTTTTGCAGTTCAATATTTAAGGGTAAGTGTCGATGTCCAAACACAAAATAATCATAGTGTTTTGTTTCGAGTTTTCGATAGCAGTATTGCACCAACCATTCGTTTTCATTTCCTAAAAACTGTGCGCCTTCTTCGCCAGAAATCAGTTTGTTTTTGATGGACATGTACTGCCCTAATTTTACTCCCAAGTCTGGATGTAGCCATTTAAACAGCCATTGAAATAATGGGAAGGTGAACACTTTTTTCATTCTTTTGAATCCTTTGTCTTCAGGGCCCAAACCATCTCCATGGCCAATTAAAAAGGTTTTGTTGTTGAGGGTAAATTCTTTGGGTTTGTGATATACCGGAATGTTCAATTCTTTTTCAAAGTAATCGGTCATCCAGAGGTCATGATTGCCTACAAAAAAATAGATGGGAATTCCAGCATCTTTTAGTTCTGCTAATTTTCCAAGAACACGTACAAAACCTTTCGGAACTACGGTGTTGTATTCGAACCAAAAATCAAACAAATCGCCCAGTAAAAAAATGGCGGCTGCATCTTCTTTGATCTCATTGAGCCAGGCCACAAATTTCTGCTCTCTTGGAAGGCTTGCTTCTGGAGTTGGAGCTCCAAAATGTTGGTCGGAAGCAAAGTAAATTTTTTGGTTGTTAGAGACGTTTATCATCAATACAAAGTAACGGCATTAATTACTACTTTCCAACTCCAATACTTTTTGCAGCATTTTGTCATTGGCCTGAATGATTCTGTAAAAACCTTCATCGCCATACAATTGACTTGCAATGGCTGCTTTTAGGTATCTTTTAATTGTTTTTCTAGTTTTAAAAGAAGGGTTTACGTCTTTTATGTGTTGCAAGTACTTGCCATACACTTGTTCTGTTTTGTAGTTTTCAATAAAGTCATCTATAGGAGTTTTAGCTAATTTTTTTCGATTGTTGTCAACAAACTCAAAAGCAAAATTCTGAATGGAATTAAAATAAAAATTACTCAAATAAGAGCTTGTGTCAATCGGAACAAAAACATCTGGAATGATGCCTCCGCCGCCATATACAATTTTTCCTTTTGGTGTTTTAAACTGTAAAGAATCAATGGTTTTAATACTGTCTTTATAAATTAGTTCGCCATTTTGAAGTCTGTTTAAAGATTCGTTCAAATACCTGTTTTTTTTACCTTTTACATATGGTTTTTGAATAGAGCGTCCTGTTGGTGTATAGTATCTAGCAATGGTTAAGCGAACGGCAGATCCGTCTCCTAAATCTAATTCTTCTTGTACCAACCCTTTCCCAAAAGAGCGTCTACCAATGGTTGTGCTCCTGTCATTGTCTTGTAATGCACCTGCAACTATTTCTGAAGCTGAAGCTGAATTTTGGTCAATTAAAACATACAAGCCTCCTTCTTCAAAACTGCCTTTATTTGTGGCGAAAGATTCGTTGACTTCTCCTTTGTTATTTTTAGTAAAAACTATGAGTTTTTTATTTTGTAAAAATTCATCCACAATTTTATTGGCAATCTCTATAAAGCCTCCACCATTTCCTCTAAGGTCTAAGATCAAGCCTGTCATTCCCTTTTTTAACAAGTTGTTCAATGCGGTTTTAAATTCGGTATATGTGGTTCTAGAAAAACGGTCTAGTTTGATATAGCCGATAGCGTCATTAATCATATAGGCAACATCTACACTTTTAATAGCTACTTTATCTCGAGTAATTGTTAGTGTAAATAAAGAGTCGTTTGTTTTTCTGTAAACCTGCAGGTCGATGTTGGTTTTTGGTTGTCCTTTTAAGAACTTCATGATCTGATTGTTCGTCAAATTGTTGTTATAAAGCGTGTCTGTATTTGACAATAAAATTCGGTCTCCTGCTTTGATGCCCGCTTTGATGCTTGGCCCTCCTTTTATAGGTTGAATTACTGTAATAGAATCTTTGATTACTCTAAATTGAACACCAATTCCAACAAAATTACCCTGCATACTTTCAGTAACAGCTTGTAAGTTTTCTTTAGGAATGTATACAGAGTGCGGATCTAGTTTTCCTAAAATTTGCCTAATGGCTCCGTCCAATAATTTATCAGTGTTGACCGTGTCTACATAATCTCTTTTGATATAATCAATTAAGCGTTTTATCTTAATTTCGTTGGAGGATTTCCTAGAAAACAACGCCGTTGTATGTTTGTTAAACTGAAAGAAGCTTCCAACAAAAATTCCAAAAACAATGGCAATTGAAAAATAGATAGGTAGATTGTTTTTATTCATTTGATAGGTGCATTAATTCAACTCCTGCTTTTATTAAAAAATCCAATCCAGAACGGTCTCTGTATTCTTTGGCATATACGACACGTTCTATTCCTGCTTGATGAATTAATTTGCTGCAATGTTTGCAAGGCGAAAGTGTAATGTATAGCGTAGCATCCTTACAAGATTGTGTTGAGGACGCCACTTTTAAAATGGCATTGGCTTCTGCATGTAGCACTTCCCATTTTGTCATGCCTTCTTTGTCTTCACAACAATTTTCAAATCCAGACGGAGTTCCGTTAAATCCATCAGAAATGATCATTCTATCTTTTACAATTAGTGCACCAACTTGTTTGCGTTCACAATGTGATAATTTTCCCCATTCAAAAGCCATTTTTAAATAAGCGGAGTCGTATTTTAATTGTTTTTTAGTCATATGCGAATGTAGGGTGTTTTACCAAAAGGAAGCGTTAATTTTTTACCAAAAAGCACGTGCAATCATCATGGGTATTACAAATCCAATTACAATAGATGAACTGATCAATATCCAATCTCTTTTAGAAACCTTAAAAAAGGATTGTAAAATAGCGCCTGTTGCTAGTATTCCTAAAACAATAACTACTTGTGCAAATTCAATTCCTAAAGCAAACTCTAGTAGTGGCATTAGCTTGTCTTCTTCTTTGCCAATCATCATTCTAAAATAATTAGAGAAACCTAAACCGTGAATCAATCCAAAGAATAAGGCAAAAAATAAATTGATGTTTTCTTTTATTGAAGCAATCTTTCCTGCGGATGAAAGATTGAAAATGCCAGTGATAAAAATGGTTACAGGAATTAAAAATTCCACAACACTAACATCAATCTTAACAACTCCGTAAGCAGATAATGCCAATGAAATAGAATGCCCTATGGTAAATAGCGTAATAAGCCAAAGCACTTTTTTTAATTGATCAAAAGAAAACACTACGGTCAGTGCAATTAAAAACAACACATGGTCATATGCCGAGAAATCGAGCACATGATTAAATCCTATTTTTAAGTAGAGAATAAATTCGTCCATTTTTATCAATAAATTTTTCAAATATATAAAAAAGAACTGTTGTTGGTATTGAGTTTTTTTATTCCTTGTAAAAACAAGTGGAAAATAAAAATGAAACCAACGTTTTTAAATTCATATTATTAGTTACTTTAGCAACTGTCGAAATTTGCAAATGCAGATCAAATTATTTTTTATGAGAACTAAAACAGCCATTTTATCAGTCGTACTTCTAACCTTTTTAGTAAACATACAGGCGCAACAATTATCAAGCCTTGAAAAAAAAGTGCTCCTTCAAATTGACCAGAACAATGCCGCCTCAATAGTGCTACTTGAAAAAGTAGTCAATATAAATAGCGGCTCGTTAAATGTAAAAGGAGTTAAAAAAGTAGGAGACATCTTTGCTTCAGAATTTGAATCGATAGGGTTTGAAACTACTTGGGTTGACATGCCACAGCGCATGGGCAGAGCTGGTCATTTATTTTGTGAATTAAACACAGGAACCGTTGAAGGGAAAAAATTATTACTCATTGGGCACCTTGATACCGTTTTTGAAGAAGATAGCGATTTTCAAGAATATAAGAGAGAAGGAGATATTGTATATGGTCCTGGAGTAGATGATATGAAAGGCGGAAACATTATTATTTATGCAGCACTAAAGGCATTATACGAAGTAGGCGCATTAAAAAACACACAAATTATTGTTGCATTTACTGGTGATGAAGAAAAGGCAGGGAACCCAATTAGTATTAGTAGAAAAGATTTGATAGATGCTGCAAAACGAAGTGATATTGCCTTAGGTTTTGAAAGTGCAACAGGGTTAAATTATGCGACTGTAGCAAGAAGAAGCTCTGGAAGTTGGACATTGAAAACAACAGGAAGAAGAGCGCATTCTTCAGGGATTTTTTCTAAAAACACAGGTGCTGGAGCTATTTTTGAAATGTCAAGAATACTAACGGCGTTTTACAAGGAGCTTCCAGAAAAGAATTTAACATTTAATCCCGCAACAATTGTTGCAGGAACTTCAATTGATTTTGATAAAAAAACGGCCAAAGGAACTACTTTTGGAAAAACAAACATTGTGCCTCAATCTACTATTGTACAAGGAGATATTAGGTGTTTGACGAATGAACAAATTGAAGGTACTATCAAAAAAATGAAATCAATTGTAAACAATAACAACCTTCCTAAAACAACGGCAGCCATAAGCTTCGATTTAAGGTATCCACCAATGAAGCCTACTGAAGGAAATTACAAAGTTTTGAAAGTGTTAGATCAACTGAGTAAAGATATGGGTCAAGGGCCTGTTAAAGCATTTGATCCTGCAAAAAGAGGCGCTGGAGATATTTCTTTTGTCGCAGAATATGTTGACGGATTAGACGGTTTAGGAACGATGGGCAAAGGTTCTCACTCACCAAGAGAAAGCATGGATTTGACAACTTTTAAAGATTTGACAAAAAGGGCAGCAATTTTAATTTATCGATTGATTCATACAAAATCATAAAAAGAATAACAAACAACAAACAACAAACAAACACATGAGTTCAAGAAGAGATTTTATCAAAAAATCAGCCATTATTGGCACAGGAATTGCCATGTCTCCAAGCGTGTCATTTGGAGCGGCAAAAGATTCAAAAAAATTACGAATAGGATTTATTGGAGTCGGTTTAAGAGGAACCAACCATCTTAATAATGTGCTTCAAAGAGACGATGTTTTGGTGACGGCCATTTGTGACATTGATCCGGTACGAATCAAACTTTCTTTAGATAGCATTGAAAAATACGGCCAGAAAAAACCAAAAGTTTTTGGAAGTAACGACTATGATTACAGAAATTTATTAGAATTGAAAGAGGTAGATGCAGTCATCATTTCTACACCTTGGTTGTGGCATACACGCATGGCAAAAGACGCTATGTTGGCAGAAAAATATACTGGTTTAGAAGTTTCTGCTGCCAACACCATGGAAGAATGTTGGGATTTAGTGAATACTCATGAGCAAACAGGAACACATTTAATGCTGCTTGAAAACGTGAATTATCGTAGAGATATTATGGCGGTTTTAAATATGGTAAAACAAAATGTGTTTGGAGAATTGGTGCATTTTAGATGTGGCTACCAACATGATTTGCGTTTTGTGAAATTGAACGACGGAAAATCAGCCTACGGAAAAGGCGTAGAATTTGGTGAAAAAGGAATTTCAGAATCTGTTTGGAGAACGCAACATTCATTGTTGAGAAATGCAGATGTATATCCAACACACGGAGTTGGTCCTATGGCAGTGATGTGTGATGTAAACAGAGGAAATCGATTTACATCGTTAACATCAAATGCAACAAAAGGCATTGGCTTGCACAATTATATTGTGAAACATGGGGGCAAAGACCATCCAAATGCCAAATTAAAATTCAAACAAGGAGATGTAATTACCTCTACCATAGAAACAGCTAATGGAGAGACCATTATTGTGACACATGATTGTAATTTGCCAAGACCTTATTCTTTAGGATTTAGAGTGCAAGGCGCAAATGGGTTGTGGGAAGTAGACGGTAATAGAATGTATATAGAAGGAAAATCAGATCCGCATCGTTGGGATGATGCGGCTGAATGGTTGAAAAAATACGACCACCCTCTTTGGAAAAAATACGGAGAACACGCACAAGGTGCAGGACATGGAGGGATGGACTTTTTTGTGATCAATGCTTTTGTAGAATCTGCAAAACAACAGATCGCTCCACCATTAGATGTTTATGATGCAGCTGCTTGGAGTGCTATTACGCCACTTTCTGAAGCATCCATAGAAAATAACGGAGCGCCACAAGATTTTCCAGATTTTACAAGAGGCATGTGGGTAAAACGCAAGCCGTATAATTGGATAAAAGACACGTTTTAAAGCGAACGGACTCCAAAATAAAAAAAAACCTCAACAGATACTGAAATAAATTCAGCACAAATGTTGAGGTTTTTTTGTACTCGAGGTGAGATGAACTCCCTTTGGTCCTTTTTCCCAAAAGCGTCGCTTTGAAAATCAAAACTTCACAAAAACAAAAAAGCCAGCTTTATGTTTTAGCTTGCTTTTGATTTATTCGTACTCGAGGTGGGAATCGAATCTACCTGTCGGTAGACAGGCCCACATCTATTTGTGGAATAGTTTCGAATTACTCCATAGTATTCTTAATGCTTTTTAGTTTTTCTTTTCCAATTCCAGATTTCCAATACTTTTCTCGGGCTCTGGCTTCTATTCTTGTATTACAAACTTCTGAATAAATTAGTTTAAAAGGGCGATATGGTTTTGTAGTTTTTTCATACCCTTTGTAGTGTCTGTTTAGTCGATTGTTAAGATTACTTGTCAATCCAACATATATGTAGTTTCTAGAGATGCTAGAAATGGCATAAACGGTATACATACTTGTGGTATTTAGATTTAAATAAAAAACCAGCTCTAAATGAGCTGGCTTTTGTACCTCGAGTGGGAATCGAATCTACCTGTCGGTAGACAGGCCCACACCTATTTGTCGAATAGTTTCGAATTACTCCATAGTATTCTTAATGATTTTTAATTTTTCTTTGCCAATTCCAGATTTCCAATATTTTTCTCGGACTCTGGCTTCTAGTCTTGTATCACAAACTTCTGAATAAATTAGTTTAAAAGGGCGATATGGTTTTGTAGTTTTTTCATACCCTTTGTAGTGCCTGTTTAGTCGATTGTTAAGATTACTTGTCAATCCAACATATATGTAGTTTCTAGAGATGCTAGAAATGGCATAAACGGTATACATACTTGTGGTATTTAGATTTAAATAAAAAGCCAGCTCATTTAGAGCTGGCTTTTGTACCTCGAGTGGGAATCGAACCCACACTCCCGAAAGAACTGGATTTTGAATCCAGCGCGTCTACCAATTCCGCCATCGAGGCCTTTTTAATGAATCACGAAGGGTTCATTATGCCTTTCTTTTAATTTACTTCAAACAGCTCAATCTGTCAGCGCGCCTGCCTGTTGGCAGACGGGTCTGCCAATTCTACCTCTACCTTCGGTAGACAGGTTCGGTAGATAAATTTGCTTTACTTGCCGTTAGGCAAGCACTCGAGCATTTCATAGAAGTGGCTGCAAATTTAAAAATATTTTTAGTATAAAAGCATAAAAAAACACACAACTCGGTAAATATTTTTATTTTTGCAGCGAACAGCACATAAACTAAAAACCAAACACAACTAAATGTCTACAAATCAATTAAGTCCGAAAATTTTTGCATGCTCGCAAAGTATCGAATTAGCAGAGAAAATTTCCAAAGAATATGGAGTTGAATTAGGAAATGTAAAAGTAACCCATTTTAGCGATGGAGAATTTCAGCCAGCATTTGAAGAGTCAATTCGAGGACGACGTATATTTCTGATTGGTTCTACTTTTCCGTCAACTGATAATTTGATGGAAATGTTATTGATGATTGATGCTGCAAAGAGAGCGTCAGCAAGGCATGTAACCGCTGTAATGCCTTATTTTGGATGGGCTCGTCAAGACAGAAAAGATAAGCCACGTGTGGCAATTGGCGCAAAATTAGTGGCCAATTTATTACAAGCAGCAGGAGCTACCCGAATTATGACCATGGATTTGCATGCAGATCAGATTCAAGGATTTTTTGAAAAACCTGTAGATCATATGTATGCTTCTACCATCTTTTTGCCACATGTAGAGCAACTAAGGTTGGATAATTTAACCATTGCATCACCAGATATGGGGGGGTCTAAAAGAGCCTATGCCTATTCTAAATATTTAAATTGCGATGTTGTAATTTGTTATAAACAGCGTAAAAAAGCAAATATCATTTCTCATATGGAGCTCATAGGAGATGTAAAAGGGAAGAATGTGATATTGGTAGATGATATGATAGACACTGGAGGAACACTAACAAAAGCCGCCGATTTAATGATGGAAAGAGGCGCCTTAAGTGTGCGTGCAATTTGTACGCATCCAATACTGTCTGGAGAGGCTGTAGACCGGATAGAAAAATCAAGTTTAATAGAATTAATTGTGTCAGATACAATTCCTTTAAAAAGAGCTAGTTCTAAAATAAAAGTAGTATCTTGCGCCCCTTTATTCGCTGATGTGATGCATAAAGTACAAGACAATACATCGATTAGCGGACAATTTTTAATGTAACTAAATTAACAATAAATTAAAGTAATGAAATCAATTACAATCAAAGGATCTCAAAGAGAAAGCGTAGGTAAAGTAGCAACAAAAGCCTTACGTAATGCTGGTCAGGTTCCTTGCGTTATATACGGAGGAGACAAGCCAGTGCATTTTTCAGCAGAAGAATTAGCATTCAAAAACTTAGTGTACACTCCAAATGTATATACTGCAGTGATTGAGCTAGACGGACAAAAATTTGCAGCTATTTTGCAAGACATTCAATTTCATCCCGTAACGGATAAAATTTTACATGTAGATTTTTATCAATTATTTGATGATAAAGAAGTAACCATGAACATTCCTGTTAGATTAATAGGAAGTGCTCCAGGAGTATTAAATGGTGGTTCTTTACGTTTTCCAAAACGTAAATTAAGAGTAAAAGCATTGCCAGGAAATTTACCTGACTTTTTTGAAGCAGATATTTCTAAATTAAGAATTGGAAGTAAATTTCTTATTACGGAGCTTGATAATAAAGGATGCATATTCTTACATCCAGATACTACGGTAGTAGCACAGGTTAGAATGTCTCGTAATGCATCTGAAGAAGAAGAGGAAGAAGAGACTGAAGAAGGAGCAGAAGCAGCAGCGGAAGGAGCAGATGCAGCAACTCCAGCGGCAGAATAATTCCGAAAATCACATTCAAATTTTACAAAAGCGCTACATTATTGTAGCGCTTTTTTTATTTTTGCAACTATGAAGAAATTTTTAATTGTTGGTTTGGGGAATATTGGACAGCAGTATGAACATACACGTCATAATATTGGCTTTCAAATTTTAGACGCTTTGGCAAAAGAACACAGCACTTCTTTTGAAACTGATAAACTAGGTGCTATTGCTGAATTTCGATACAAAGGCAGAACATTTATCTTGCTAAAGCCAAGTACCTATATGAATTTGAGCGGAAAAGCAGTGTTGTATTGGATGAACAAAGAAAAGATTTCTATAGAAAACCTTTTAGTAGTTACCGATGATTTGAATATTGATTTTGGAAGCATTCGATTAAAAGCGAAAGGAAGCGCTGGCGGCCATAATGGCTTGAAAGATATTCAAGAAAAATTAAATACGACAACCTATTCAAGATTTCGATTTGGAGTTGGCGCTAACTATTCTAAAGGACGTCAAGCAGATTTTGTATTGAGCGAATGGAGTAAAGAGGAAGTGAGCCAATTGATAGAAAGAATACCAATTTCTTGTAAAGTCATTACTTCTTTTGGTACTGCTGGCCTAGCAAATACCATGAATGCATTTAATGGAAAGTAATTAATGGTCACTTGCAAACCATTCTGCAAACGAAGTTTCGGTTTCTTGTAGTTTTAAAGAAAACAATTGAATGCTTGCTGGCAATCTGTTTTTAATTTTCTGAGCAAAATCAATGACCATCATTTCACTGGTTGGCTGATAATCTACCAAAATAACATGATGCCCTCTGTCAGATAATTCTTTTGCCAATTCTACATGAGGCGTGTTTTTATTAAAAACCGTTGCATGATCAAAGACATCTACAACCTCTTCTGTTACAATCTTTTTTAAATCAGAAAAATCAATGACCATCCCATACTTTACTTTAGTAGTATCTGTGATTGGTTGACCAATAACAGTTACAGAAAGTTTATAACTATGTCCGTGAACATTTTTACATTTTCCATCATAACCGTATAAGGCATGCCCAGTTTCAAAATTGAATTGTTTTGTAATTCTGATTGTACTCATCGTTATTTTTTTCCTTTAAATTTATTGTAAAAATACATAATTGCTAAAAGAATAGCGAGTCCTAAAAATAAATAATCTGTGCCCATTGTAAAATATGTTTTAGTAGTGTTCTTTATTTTTTAAATTTTTCTAACGCTTTTTTTGTGGTATCAGATAAGACCAATGTTCCTGAAATTTCAGCTCTTTCAAGCAATAAACTGTCCCAGTTTTCGGTTCCTTTCCATAGGTTTTTTTTTATCTCTTTCAAGGCGCTTGGATTGTAAGTAGCTAATTTACTGGCTAAAATATTGACTTCTTTGTTCAATTCATGTTGTGTTTCAAAGACCTTCGCATACAATCCTTTTTCTTTTGCCCAATAGGCATTTTTCCATTCAGTAGCAGTCAATGTTAATTCTGATAAACCAGCAATTCCTATTTTACGTTCTACTGCAGGGGCAATCACAAACGGGCCAATGCCAATGGTTAATTCTGATAATTTGATTGCTGCAGCCTCAGTTGCCAACACATAATCACAAGCTGCCGCTAAACCAACTCCTCCGCCAACTGCTTTTCCTTGAACACGACCAACAATAACCTTCGTACATTTTCGCATAGCGTTTATTACATTTGCAAATCCAGAAAAAAATATTTTTCCTTCTTCAAGTGTTGCGATGCTAACCAACTCATCAAAAGAAGCCCCTCCGCAAAAAGCCTTATCTCCTTCTGAGGTTAAAACAATGACAGAAACTTCCTTGTTTTCTGAAAGGCTGTTCAGTTCTTTTGTCAATCTGTCTAAAAGAACTCTTGGAAAGGAATTACTTGCAGGATGCCCAAATTCTAGAGTTGCAATGCGGTTTTCAATGTTGGTATACAAACTTCCGTCAAGTCGGTTGGTGGTCATAAGACATCAAATTTGTTCAAATTTAAGACTTTTGAGCTAGTGGTAAAAACTTTCTTCTAAATTTAAAATATAAAAAGATTCCTCTAAAAAACATCCAAACCGTAAAAGCCGCCCAAATGGCGTATAGTTTAAAACCGAGCGCATCAAAAAGAAGTAATGTTGGAATGAATCCAAGTCCTGTAGCAAAGATCAATACATTTCGTAAATACTTCATTTCGCCAAGTCCTTTAAAGGTTCCGTCAAAAATAAAGGTAATGGCACACAAAGGTTGCATGAGTAAAAGTACCCAAAACACCTCGTAAAACTCTTTCAAAACCAGTGGTTCTTTGGTAAAAAGTAAGCCAATGGGCTTGTAAAGAAGTGCTCCAAAAACAGTGAAAGAAATGCCGAATAAAAATCCGTATTTTACCAGTTTTTTATTTAAAAACAGCAATGTTTTGTAGCTTTTTTGCCCTAATAATTTCCCAGATAAGATATTGCCTACACTTGAGTATCCGTCAATCATAAATGCGCCGAGCAACCATAAATTTAAACCAATTGTATACGCGGCAATGTGTTCTTTTCCGTAAGATACGGCGTAGGATGTGCCAAAATATAAGGCAATGTTTAAGGCGATAGTTCTTATAAAAAGATTAAGAATCATACCAATAAATCTCTTGATTTCTTTATGAAAGGGCAAGGTGAATCGTAAAGAAATGGATGTTTTTTTTAGCACATAAACTACAGAAATTAATGCCATTGTAATTTGAGCAAAGACGCTTGCATATGCTGCTCCTTGAATGTGCATTGCAGGAATAAAACCTTCAATTCCGTATACTAAAACAAGGTCTAAAATAATGTTTAAAGCAGTTCCGATAAGGGCAATTATCATTGGGTAATAAGTGTTTTGAAGGCCTCTAAAAACACCAAAAACAGCAATGGTAAAGAGGGTAAAAGGAAATCCAATCACTCGAATTTTATAATATTCGATGGCATAGTCTAAAATGGTGCCTGAGGCATTGTAAAATTCAAATATGTGCGAGGCAAAAGGATAGGTTAATCCCAGTATAAGAATACTAGCTCCAACAACCAAAACAATTGCTTGAGCAGGAAGGGTTTTGATTTCTTCTAACTTATTTGCGCCTACATATTGTGATAGAATGGATGAGATTCCACTGCGTGTTTGTCCAAAAACCCAAATAAGCATCGATAAAAATGCCCCCACAATTCCGATAGCGGCAATACTTTCGGTAGCATTGTGGTCAATATTTCCAACAATAGCCAAATCTGTTGTAGATAAAATGGGCTCTGCTACTCCTGCAATTAAAGCAGGAATGGCTAATTTGTTGATGTATTTAAAGTTGATCGTTGTTTTCAAATCGGCTCAAAAATACTGATTATTTAGCTACGGATTTAAGAAGCTACTTTTTAAAACAAAACTTAATTAAAATGTTTATTTTTGCAGTTCATTTATTTTATGTAATTTTCTTTATCAATAAAACAACAACAATGAAACACATCCTGGTTCCAATAGGTTCTTCAGAAAATGCAAAAAACACCTTGCAATATGCAATTGATTTCGCAAAAGTGATCAATGCAGAGGTATTTGTATTAAGAGCCTATAATTTAATTTCTAAGGCAGGAACGATTATCAACGTAAGTGAAATCTTGGAAAGAGAATCTAACTTATATATGCGTTCAGTAATTAATTCAGTTGATAGAAAAGGATTAGACCTTACATTGATTTCTGCAAAAGGCAATGTGGTTGATTCTATTGCTTCTATAGAAAAAGAAATAGGAGTAGATCTAATTGTAATGGGGCCAAAGAGTAATTCTATAAAAGAGGAAGCTTTTTTAGGCAATACATCAGGTAGTGTGGTGAAACAATCTAAACTTCCTGTTTTAATTGTGCCAGAATCACACACTTTTGAGCCAATTACCTCGATTCTTACAGCAGTGAAAACAGGAATCATACATCAGCCAAGTGCTTTAGCTCCTTTACAACAAATACAAGCTACTTTTAATGCTGTCGTAAATTTATTATTGGTAAAAACAACTATATATACGGATGCTGATTTGGTAATTAATACTGAGTTAGATGCGCTGAAATCATCATTAACAGTTACAGAAAATGCAACGACATACCAAGGAGTTTTAGAACATTTTCAATCGAGCAACCCCAATTTGTTGTGCGTGTTTAGACGTAAACGAGGCTTCTTTAAAAAACTTTGGGAAAAGAATACTGTATTGAAAAAAGAGTTTTATTGTAATGTTCCTTTGTTGGTGTTAAGCGGACAAGAGTAAGTTTTTTTATAATTTTATGGGGCATTAGCTCAGTTGGCTAGAGCGCTACGCTGGCAGCGTAGAGGTCATCGGTTCGAATCCGATATGCTCCACTAAATATGTTATTGTCATTCTCAAAATTCTTGAGAGGTATTAAAAGAATAAGAACATAGACTTTGTTTTAACTTCTGTTTCAAATTTAATACTTTGACTATTTAGATAGTCTGAGATGAATTTTTCTCCTTCAGACAGGTTCTCTTCTTTATACTATTATTAATACGTTTTATTTATTTTTTCTACAAAAGGAATCTCTGGGTTGTAAATCTCTGTAATTAATTGTCGTATTATTTCCATAAAATCACTTAATTTTTCAGGGGTGATTAGCCAATCATTTTCGCCTCTTTTTTCAGAAAAGTTGATGCGTAAAACACCACTTTTTAAATTTTTAAAAGAAATAATTCCTGCTTCTACAGGACCGGTAGTGTTGTTGTTTTTTGTGTAGAGAAAAGCATACAATAATATCTGTATCGCTTTGCTGTGTTTGTAGTTTTCTGTTAACAAGGAAATATCGGCTACTTTTAATGCTGTTGCTGTTACCAACCCTGTTTTGTAATCTATAATTCTTGTTACACCATTTAGCTCGTCAATTCGATCTACAATTCCTTTTATTTTGATGGGAAAATCAAAGCCATCAATAACAATCGTTGTTTCTAATTGTTGCTCTGTTGCAAGAATTTTTAGCTTGTTGCCACCGCGTACTAATTTTTTTTCTTCGGCAATAAATCGCTGTACAAAACGATTGGAAACTTCAAAAATTAACCTGTTTTTTCCAGTATAAAAAGCATCAGTATTAAAGTGTTTTTTAAAATATATTTTTACCAACTCTTCTGTGTTGTTTTCCATTTCAATCAGTTCTTTTTCACTGATAAAAGAGCCTTCAAAAGGTTTGTACAAGGCTTCTAAGGTGTCGTGTACAATAGTTCCCATTGTGTTTGCAGCAACAGTCTCTTCTACTTCTTTGTATTCGTAAACGCCCAATACTTTTTGTTTATAAAACTCAAATGGATTGTATAAATAATTAGTCAACGCCGAAGGGGAAATTCCTTTTTCTGCGAGTTTTTTTAATTTGAGAAGCACTGCTTCTGATTTTTCAATTGTTTTTGGTACTGTTTTCTCTGTGTTTACTTTTGGGCTTATTTGGAGTTCAGAAATTCCCTTTTTCAGATTGAGTAATTGGGCAATGAACCTGCTTTTTTCTCCTCCACCATAGGTGTCATTTTCTGTATTGTACAATAGAAATATATTGCTTGCTCGTTGAATCAATCTAAAAAAATGATATGAAAAAATGGCGTCTTTTTCTTTGTAAGTGGGCAGTCCAAATTCTATTTTTACATCAAAAGGAATGAATGATGATTGTGAATTTCCAGATGGAAGAATGCCTTCATTTACCGAAGTGATAATCACATTTTCAAAATCTAATACCCGCGTTTCTAACATTCCCATTAGTTGTAGTCCTTGCAAAGGTTCTCCTTGAAAAGACATGCTTTCTGAGGCAATCATTTGCTTAAAAAATTGATGTACGATTTTTAAATTCTCTAAATAATTAAATTCAGACTGTAGGTTTTGCAATTGCGTAAATGCGGTATAAAACCGAAATAAATATTCTTTTTCTAGAGGATTTGCGTCTTCTTTTAAAAGTGCGATTAATTGCAAAATTCTATCGATAAACTCAGCGGTTGTTTCGAAAGGGTTGAACATGGCCAACAAAGTGTTTTTGTGAGTGGCCTCTATTGGTTTTAAAAAAGACTCTAACTGCTTGTAGCTGATAAAAGAAGTGTTGTTTTTTGCAATTTCAGAAGAGATGTGGTTAAAAAGATCCTTATCTTTTAGTTGTAACAGTGGATGTATTGTTGGTTGTTTTAAAAACCGAATGACATCTTTGTAATAAAACTGTTCTACACTTGTTTTTTGTAATTTTTCTTGCGTCAAAAACAACTGAAAAATTGAAGAGAATAGGGCTGTTGTTGGAATGTCTTTTAACGGATATCCCATGGTAATATTTACGGCATCTACTTTTTTAGGCAATGAATTCAATGCAATTGGCAACATGGATTCATCTGCCAATACAAAGGCTGTATTGTTAAAATCAGGAAATGTTGCTAAAATTTCACCAACATGTTTTATTTGCGTGCTGTTTTTAGAAACTCCAATTACCTCAATGTTTTTTTCTTTAGAAAAATGAGTTGTTACTGTTTTTAATTCATTGGTTTGGTAATAGTCCCACTCTGATTTGTAAGTGTTTATAAAAGTACCCGCTTGCTGATTTTTTTCTAAAAAAGAACTGTCAATATCCCAATAGACTTTTGTGTTTCCTTCGGACAGCATTTTTTGAAAAATAAATTCTTCTGCTTTATTCAACGCATTGAAACCCATGAAAACAAAATTTTTATGACTGTTTTCACTACAAAAGGTGTCAATTTTTTTGGTTGCTTCTCGATACATTAGTCCTTGATATCCGCTATTTTTTTGATAGAGATATTCATAAAATTCGGTATAGTAGTCGCCTAATTTTTCCATAAAGGAGAAATGCGTTTTCATCAACGCCGTTTCTTCCATAGGAGGTTTTACAGACCATTCTTTAAGCCGTTGAATGTCTTTTAAATAGGTGAATATTTGCTTAGCATTGATTAAATGCTGATCTACTTCATTAAAGTCTTGGAGTACTGTAAATGCCCAAGAAGAGAAATTGTCAAAAGATTCTGGATTGGGTTCTATCTTTTTATAAACCGTATAGAAATGAAATAACAATTGAATAGTGTCTAGTTTGTGAATGCCAGAAATCTGCTCAATAAATTGTTCTATCGGGATTATTTCCGGTAAAAATCCTACGGCTATTTTATGTTGAAAGGCTTGCTTTACAAACACTCCAGCTCTTTGAGAGGGCAATATAAAAACCGTGTTTTCAAAGGAGTTCTGAGTCTTTAAAACAGCATTCAGTGTATCAGAAATAAAAGAGTTCATTTATGAGTTTATTGAGAAATTAAAGAAACAATGTACAAAAAGAACCGATTAATTTCTTACTATTGTTTAAAAATAATTCGGATGTCAACAAATTTACATGTCGCCATTATTCAATCTGATTTGGTTTGGGAAAATCCTATCGAGAATAGAAAAATATTCACTCAAAAAATAACTGCGATTCAGAAAAAAGTAGCTCTTATTGTGTTGCCTGAAATGTTTACGACTGGGTTTTCGATGCATCCGAAGCGCTTTGCCGAAACAATGACAGGAGAAACGGTAATATGGCTTCAAAAAATGGCACAAGAGAAAGACGCTGCAATAGTTGGAAGCTTTATTGTCATAGAAAAGGGTAATTACTACAATCGTTTATTATTTGTGCACCCTGATGGAGTTGTTGAAACCTATGATAAAAAGCATGCGTTTACATTGGCGGGAGAAGATAAAGTATATGCAACAGGAAATTTAGTCACAATTATCAATTATAAAGGTTGGAAAATTTGTCCGTTGATCTGTTATGATCTTCGGTTTCCTGTTTGGGCAAGAAATACTCAAAATTACGATGTTTTACTATATGTTGCTAACTGGCCAATGCCAAGAATTACCGCTTGGAATGCGCTTTTAAAAGCGCGCGCCATAGAAAACATGAGCTATTGTATTGGTGTGAATAGGGTAGGAACGGATGCAAATGGATATCAGTATTCTGGAAACTCAATTGCAATTGATTGTTTGGGAGGAGAAATGACATCAGTTTGCGAACATGAAGAAAAAATTATATATGTAACTTTAGAGAAAGAGAGCTTGTTAAAAACCAGAAAGAAGCTCGGGTTTTTAGAAGATAAAGACGCATTTCTTATGCAATAAAAAAGAGCCTTCAAGGCTCTTTTTTTATATTGGATTCATCCACTTAAATTCGTATTTTGTATCAGGAATCACAATCCTTTCTGTAATTCTGTACATTCTTTCAGGAAGTTTCATCAAATAATCACGTGCTTTTTCTGCTTCTGAGGTTAAGTTTGTGATTTTGTCTATTTCCCAAGCGGTATTAAGCTTTTTAAGAATGTCTACATAGTCAATACCTGTATAAACACCAGTTCTTTGTGCTACTGTAGAAAATTGGTCAAACAGGCTTCCTTTGTCGCAAAAAGATTCTCGTAAATGCATGGCAGGCATTACAATTTTGTGTTTCATCATATGATGAAATGCGAGCATCATTTCACTAGGGTCAATGGCAAAAATTTGCTTTATAAATTCGGTATATGCAATATGATGACGCATTTCGTCACCTGCTATAATTTTAGACATTTTTGCCAGTGCTTTGTGTCCTTTTTTACGTGCAATTTTTGCGACATTGTTATGAGAAATATAGGTTGCTAATTCTTGAAAACTAGTATATACAAAGTTTTTATAAGGATCTGTTGCAGTACCAATGTCAAAGCCATCAGCAATTAAATGTTGCGTGGTAATTTCTACTTCACGCATGTTTACACGCCCAGACAAATACAAGTATTTGTTTAACACATCTCCATGTCTGTTTTCTTCTGCAGTCCAAGCTCGCAACCATTTTGCCCATCCATTGTCTGGATCTTGTTGAACACCATCGATGTTTAACAACCAAGATTCATAGGTTGGTAACGCTTCTTCTGTAATAGTGTCTCCTACTAAAACCACCCAAAAGTCATCACTCAACTCTTTAGAAAGCTCTCTGATTTCTTCTACTTCATTTATAAAAGAATCTTTTTGAGAGTTTGGTAAAAAATCTGTGGGTTGCCATATTTTTTCTGGTGTTATTAAGAATTTATCTACAAAGCTATCGATGTTTTTTTCTAGCGTTTGCATTACTTCTTTTCTGATATTTTGTATTGACATTTATACGATATGTTTTTTAATGGTTGTTTCTATGGTTTCTAATAATTCATCAAATGGTAATGAGCTTATTTTTATAGGTTTGTGTGTTGTAATTGTAATTGGACTTCCCAAGCCAAAAGGGAATTTTCCGTACTTAAATATTTTCCAAGAATTATTAATTGTCAAAGGTACGATAAATCCATCTGGGTTGTACTTGGTTATCATCCTTAAACCACTTGTTGCAAATGGCTTTGGGTTTCCTGTTTTACTCCTGGTTCCTTCGGGAAATATAACGGCGCTCCAATTGTTTTTATGGATGTTTTTTGAAAATTTTCCGATGGCTGCAATTGCTTGTCTAGGGTCATTCCGATCGATCAAGGCTGAGCCTCCGTTTTTTAAGTTAAAAGACACACTAGGAATGTTTTTTCCTAATTCAATTTTTGCCACAAACTTTGGGTGGTGTTTTCTAAAATACCAGCCAATTGGTGGAATGTCAGAAATACTTTGATGATTGGCAACAAAAACTAAGGTAGCATTTGTAGGCAATATATGTTCGTTTTTCAAACCTACGGTAACTCCAATGATAAGCATTGATTTGGTTAAGAAAAAATTTAGAAGATCTACCACTGATTCATGGGTTTTTTCTCCAAAAACTTTTCGCCCAATCCATTGCAAAGGGTGAAAAATGGTTAAAAAGAATAGAAAAACAACTAAAAATATAGGCGATAATATATAGCTTAGAATCTTCATTGATTTGTTTAAAAAACCTAAATTTTACTCAAGGCTGTATCGTATTAAAGATTGAACCACTGACTCCAAGGAATCCGTATTAAAATTAAGAATAAGGCAAGGCCATAAAAGATTACAAATGTTTTGAATTTAGCAGTGTCTTCTGTTTTCTTTTTATGTTTAGACCAGCCTATGGTAATAAGAGCAATGGCAACAAGCATTAGTAATGGGTGTTCTACGGCTAATAATCGTAAAGACGAATCTCCCATTACTTCTCCTGTATCTGCTTTGAGTGCTTTGTATGCTGGGCTCATAAAATACCAGCCAAGCCCAATTAATAGTTGAATGTGCGCAACAATTAAGGTAAATAAACCGATACGTAAATCTTTGTCTGTAAAGGTTTTCTTTTTTGTAATTCCTGAGATGGCATTGAGTGTTGCAAAAATTAAAATTGCAACAACGATGTATGCCCAATACGAGTGAATATCTTTCATCATGTTTTTACTGTTTTTAGTTCGTGTGATGTTAATTAAACTAGATCTAATTTAATCGTTTTTAATTTCGGTAAATGTAGACAATTTTATGCATAAAAAAACCATCCCGATCCCGAGATATCGGGAGGGATGGTTTAAATAATTTAAAAAAATGTAGTTCTTACTATTGTAGTATGTAAGCGCCTCCACTTTTAACAACAGCCATGTCCCAAACACCTGCAGCGCCGTTATAGATATTGTAAGAAACAATGTATTTTTGACCATCAGCATCTCCAGGGAAATTGTTCAATAAGATGGTGTTTATTTTTGCCAATCTAGCAGCAACCGTTTCTTCGTCTTTACCTGAACGTACATCAAAGTTTCCGTAACGACCATTTCCAACCAAATCATAATCTGCGGATGTTAAGGTGTATTTAATGGTATTGTCTGGTACCCAAACGTTTCCATCATGTCCAAATTGAATCGTTTCTCCCATTACATTATTGTATTTACTCCATGTAGTACCGTCAAAAATAAAGTTGCTTGTGTAACTTTTTGTTCTTCCACCACCTTTGTATAATTCATACATAGCAGATACAATAGTTCCTGCATTTTGCTGATTGTATTTGTAAACATCAGCTAAAGCAACAGGCATTTTAGCGGCAGCTTCATCATGACTAGAGAAGTTAGGGTAAGATTCTCCCATTGCTTTGTACTCATCTTTAGTGAACCCAATAAAACGATTCCAAGAGCCTCCTGTGTAAACAAAACCATCTGTTTTTGTAGTTTCTCCACCAGCATACCAACGATATCTTAACGATACAAAGTCACCTTCACTAGGGGATGTATATGTAGCGTCTAAATAATTGGTAAGATGATAGCTTTTGTCAAAGTTTCCATATGTTTTACCTGTTATGGCATTGTGTTCAGCATCAGATAAAGCGTATACGTAGGCACTATAGGTATTTACCTTGTTATAATGCTTAAAAGTTACGAGTGCTGAAGAGTTTTTTCCCCAAACAGGGAACATGTCTGATAACAATCCAGGAATCATTGTTTTGGCCTCACTAAGAGAACCGAAATTTGCATAAGACAACCCTAGGTCGTCATAATCACCATCTGTAACAGTATATGTGGTTTCGCCTACAATTACTTTTTCTACAGCGTCAATTTCTGTGTAAATATCTTCCATTGGTTCACAAGAAGTGAAAATCAATGTTAGAATTGCGAATGAATAAAATATTTTTTTCATTGTATGTTGTTTTTTAATTAAAATTTAATTTTAGCACCTAAGCTGAATGTTCTACCGTAACCAAACCAAACTAATGGGTCACTTGCATCTAAAGCATCAGCTACATATTCTGTGTTGAACAAGTTGTTTACACGAACAGTAACAGTCGTATCGAATTCGCCAAGGTTAAAACCGTGACGTAAACTAGCATCTACAGTACTATAGCTAGGTGCTTTCCAAGAATCAGAAGGTCTTGTTGCAGCATTCGCATAATCTAAAACATCTATTCGAGCGTATAAATCTGCAAAATAATTATAATCTAGTGTAATACTTGTTTTGTCCCAAAAATTATATAACATCCCTAAAGCAGCAGTTGTTTGTGCGGAATTTGAAACTTTTAATCCTTGGATAGGAAGAGAAATTGTAGTTACTTGGGTTTGATTCTCATCAAAAACAGGCACATCTTCTAAATCGTTATCCCATTTCCAGTCTCCTAAAGATAGCATACCAGAAAAGTTTAATTTGTCTGAATATCTATAAGTAAAATCAAACTCTACACCTTGATGTAATGCATTCACTCCTAATAAATTTGCTGTATAATCTTCAGCTCCTGGCTCTGTAGCTCTAATGTTTCTTGTAAAAGCTCTATCATTCCACTGCGTTCTGTATAAATTTACATTCGCTGCGAATTTTTCTCCTCTTACACCGTAACCTAATTCCATACTGAAAACTTTTTCGTTTTCTGCATCTGCATTAATCTTGGTATTGTTATATCCATTAAAAACAGCACCAAAAGTAGCAGGTCTTTCAAAATAACCAATGTTGGCAAAAACATTTTGAACGTCATCTAGTATGAAGTTAGCACCTCCTTTAATACTATACCCGTTTAAGTTTATTTTTTCAGAAGTTGCGATGTCTTTACCAGCCGCTGTACTTAAATCGTATAAGAAGTACTCAATTCTTTGGTAAGAAGTATTTTGAGCAGAGGTAGAAACAAATGCGTTAAAATTGTCAGTTCCGTATTCTAATTGAGCAAAGAAACCTAACCAGCCTACTTTACCATCATTATTATAACCAAATTTATCACCTACACTTAAAGCTGCATTTGGATTGTTAACATTAGAATTATCTAAGAAGTAATCTCCTCCTAATAAATCGGTTACTTCTCTAAAGTGTTTACCTGTATATGTTCTCCAATCTACACCTGCAATCAGGTCGAATTTTTCAGAAAGTTGCGTTTTAAAAGTTGATAAAACACCGTACCAGCTATGGTCGTTTCTAGAGGCTCTTAAAATTGCTTCAGAACCTAAGGCTCCATTTGCTCTATTTGTAGAAACAATGTTATCTAAATCTACAGGTTGGTCTGGACCACCTAATCTAACACCAAATAAATCTCTGTTAGTTCCTGCAGTTCCACCTCCTCCACCAGAACCATATGATGCGTAAACAGCAGTAGATACTGATGTTACATCACTAATTGTCCAATAGTGGTTTAATGAGGTTTGAGATTTGTGATAAAAGTTATCTTCAATATGAGTTACTTGTCCGTTTTTATAACCCCAATCTGGATTAAAACGATTTCCTGATTCTGCATTTCTATAAGTAGCTATGGTACTCATATTTTGTCTTTGACCATGTCTTTGTGGTGCTCCGAAAGTTGTAAATGAAATTTTATGACTGTCATTTAACTCTTTTGAAAAGTTTACAAAGTAATTATAGCCTTTAAATTGAGTTCCGTCAACATATCCTTCTCCAGAAATTTTTGCAAAAGAAACGGTTGCAGCAATGCCATTGTCCATCAATCCTGTAGATAAAGTGAAGCCATATTTTTGGTATCCATCATTACCTGTAGTAGCAATAATATTACCTCCTTTTGTAACATCAGAAGTTTTAGATAAAATATTAATGGTTCCTCCAATTGAAGGCACTGCTACTTTAGAAGCTCCCAATCCTCTTTGCACTTGCATTGCAGATGTAACATCTGCTAAACCAGCCCAGTTAGACCAATATACTCTACCATTTTCCATATCATTCACAGGAACCCCGTTAATCATAACGGCCACGTTTTCAGAATTAAAACCACGCATGTTAATACGTCCGTCTCCAAAGCCACCACCAGATTTTGTAGCATATACTCCAGGTGTAGATTTTAAGATCTCAGGAAATTCTTGAGTTCCTAATTTTCTTTCAATATCTGCAGCTTTAATAGTAGAAACAGCTACTGGTGTTTTTCTATCAATTGCAAAAGAAGTAGCTGTTACAATAATTTCATCTAGAGCATTGGCATCTTCAGTTAAAGTAATAGAACCTAGATTCGCATTAGAAGAAGAAAATGCAACTTCTTTGGTTGCGTACCCTACAAAAGAAATCACTAAAGTACCAGAACTTGTTGTGGCGTTTAGTGTAAATTTTCCATTAAAATCAGTTGATGTTCCGTTTGATGTTCCTTTTACAAGAACACTAGCACCAGGTAATGCATCATTAGAACCGTCTACGACAGTACCTGTAAGTTTGGTTTGTCCAAAAATAGTAACGCTTGTAAACAACAAGGCGACTACTACTAAATTTTTAAATTTTTTCATTTTTTCATTTTAGGTTATTAAATGTTTGGTAAAAATCCTTTTATCTAAATGGCTTTTAAGTGCTGATAATAGCAACCAAAAATTAAAAAGGGACTCGAAAGTACTAAAAAAAAAGTTAACAACCCTCTTTTAGATTGACTTAGATATTAACAAATTGTTAACAGGGATGGTGTGTAGGGCTGAAAAACAGGAGGGTTTTATAAAGGTCAGAACTAGCCTTGTTTCTTTAAGTGTTTGTTTGTCAGCTCCTTGCCTAGTTCTACTCCAAATTGATCAAAACTATAGATATTCCAAACAACGCCTTGTACAAAAAGTTTGTGTTCATACATGGCAATTAATTTTCCTAAAGAATTTGGGTTTAATTTCTTAATGGTTATTGCGTTGCTAGGCCTGTTTCCTTGAAAAACCTTAAAAGGCAAGAGTGTAGCAATCTCTTCTTTTTTGTTGTTAAACTTTAAATCGAGATGGACTTCTTCTTTTGTTTTTCCAAATGCCAATGCCTCCATTTGAGCGTAGTAGTTTGCCATGAGCTTTTTATGGTGCTCGGTCAATCCATACAACGATTCTTTAAAGCCAATAAAATCTGAAGGAATTAATTTTGTGCCTTGGTGTACCAATTGCATAAAGGCATGTTGCATGTTGGTGCCTGTACTTCCCCAAACAATGGTTCCTGTTTGATAGGTTACTTCTTCTCCGTTTCTGTCAACATTTTTTCCATTGCTTTCCATAATGGCTTGTTGCAAATAGGGTGTTAATTTATGCAGGTATTGAGAATAAGGTAAGATGGCTTCTGTTTCACATCCAAAAAAATTATTGTACCAGACGCTTATCAGTGCTAGAATAACAGGAATGTTTTGGTTGAATTCTGTTTCTTTAAAATGCGTGTCCATTTCTGAAGCTCCTTCTAGTAATGCTTTGAAGTTTTGAAACCCAACAGACAGACTTATTGATAAACCAACGGCGCTCCACAAAGAAAAACGACCGCCAACCCAATTCCACATGGTGAATACATTTTTTTTGTCAATTCCAAATTCGGTAATTGCTTCTAAGTTTGTAGATACGGCAACAAAATGCTTGGAAATGTCATTTTCAGCAGCTGATTTTAAAAACCATTCTTTAATGGTGTTCGCATTAGTAAGTGTTTCTTGTGTGGTAAATGTTTTTGAAACAATTACAAATAACGTTGTTTCAGGATCTATCTTTTTGATGACTTCAGAAACATGATCTCCATCAATATTTGAAACAAAATGAGTGGTCAATCTGTTTTTATAAAACTGCAAGGCTTCAACCACCATTTGTGGCCCTAAATCAGAACCTCCTATTCCGATGTTTACAACATCGGTAATTTCTTTTCCTGTGTAGCCTTTCCATTTTCCAGAAACCACCGCATCTGTAATGTGTTCAATTTGTTGTAGTGTGTTTTCAATTTCTGGTTTGATATTGATTCCGTTAACAATAATAGGTGTAGAACTTGTAGATCTTAAGGCAGTATGCAACACTGCTCTTTTTTCTGTTTTGTTGATTTGATCTCCAGAAAAAGATTTCTGAATGGCATCTTGTAAGTTAATTTCATTGGCCAGTTCAACTAATAAATCAATGGTTTCTTGCGAGATTCTGTTTTTAGAATAATCAAGGGTAAAATCATCAAAACCAATCGTAAAATTGCTAGCCCGATGCCGGTCATTTTTAAACAATTCTTTTAAATGTTCTGTTTTTATTTTCTCAAAATGTGCGGTTAATTTTTTCCAAGAATTGGTTGTTGTCGGATTGATGTTTTGTAATGCCATGTGTTACTTTGAAAAAGTGATTTGATTTAACTGCTCTTTTAAAGGAGCGATGTGCTTTAAATAAACTGGTTGCAGCTTCTTTTTTAAAGGTTTTGCTGGAGGAAGCTTTTGTTTAAAAGGGTCTACTTGCCTTCCGTGTTTCCAAAAACGATAACAAACATGCCTGCCTTCTGTACTTCCTGTGCGGCCTACCCATCCAATAACTTCTCCCTGCTTTACGTACTGTCCTTTTCGTACTTTTCGCTTGCGCATGTGCAAGTATTGCGTTGCATAAATGTTGTTGTGCTTGATCTTTACAAAATGCCCATTGCCTCTTCTGTGATAGGCAGATTCTATTACCGTTCCGCTTGCTGTTGCCATAATAGGGGTTCCTTCATTTGCCGCAAAATCGGTTCCTTTGTGCGGTTTAATTTTATTACCGTAATACGCAATTCTTCGTTTTAAATTATATCTTGATGAAATTCGATATTGAAATTTTATAGGAGATTTTAAAAATTGACTGCGCAACATATTTCCTTTTTCATCATAGTATTCTGTAATTCCTTTAATGGAATCTGCTAAAAATCGATAGGCGTATAGATCTCTCCCTTTGTGCTTAAATACGGCAGCTTTTATGTCTCCGTAGCCAACAAAAGTGGAGTCGTTAATAAATTTTTCTTCGTAAATAAACTTAAATTCATCTCCTTTTTGAAGTTTATAAAAATCTAAGGTCCAGGCATAAATGTCTGCGATTGTATTTGTCAAATAAGAGTTTAGACGCAAGCTATCCATAGAAACAGATAGGCTAGAGAAAATTTTTCCTGAAACTTCTTTTTCAATAGTTTTAATTTTCTTTCTGTATTTATAACCAGAAATAATAGAGTCATTAAATTCTATAATGGTTGCTGTGGCTTTGCTGTTTTTGTAAATAAACACCTGGGCTTTTTCAAGAGAATCTTTAGAGGCTAAAATAGTATATGATTTCCCTGCACGTACCCTTCTTACATCAAAAGTATCTTTAATAGTTGCTACAATTTTATTAATAACAGGATAGTCAACATGATGTCTGTCTAAAATAATACCAAAGCTTTCGCCTTTTTTAATGGTGCCATTAATAACGGTGTAATCATTCAATTTAAATCCGTATTCGTAAATAATTTTTGGTACTGGAATAGCGGCTATTTCTTCTGTAGGGATTTCTACATCTGGTTTACAGGAGAATAAGGTTAATAGTAGCGGGAGGATTAAAAGAGTTTTTTTCAAAAGAGAACGAATTTATGATTTTACCAACTAAATGCAAAAGTACAATTTAATCATAGATGATTTCAAAAGAATTTGAAAGGCCTTTATAAGCGTCTAGTTCTGCTCTTAATGAGCCAACGGCCAAAGATGCTTTCATTTGAATCGGAATTTTATTGTCGTCTGCAGTAATCCAAATGGTCACACTCTCATTTTTTTTAAAAACCCTTCCAGATTGCACTAAAGGATTGAAACGGAGTGTTTTGATTTTTCCAAAACGTGTTTTGAGAATTTCAGTTCCTAAAAACCGCAATTTAAAAAGGGTTGTTTGAGCGTCCATAAACATGGGCAATGTAATTTCGTCTCCTGGTTTTAAGGTACTCGTATCATGGTTTCTTAAAAAATAAAAGGAAGACATCATGTCTTGAATGTTTTCAACAGCAATAGTGTCTGTAGTTTTAAGTCTAAAATCTTGGATGATTGCCGTATGTTTGGTGTAGTCAAAATTAATTTGACGGTTGACTTTATAGCCACCTTCGTTAATTTTTCTTTTGAATAAATATGGTTTTCCTGTTTTTTTGTCAAAATAAGATTGGTAGGTGTCGTTTACCTTAAAAAACCATTTAAGAACTCCTGTTGTATTGCCTTTTCCAATAACATGAAATACTTCTTTGCCGTTTAAAATGGTGTCATTTACAGTTAAAGATAGGTTTCCTGCTTTCATCCATCCACTGTAGCTCATTTTAAATCGAAGCCATTCACCTCCTTTAAAGGCAGTTGTTTTTTCTTGGCTGTATGTTGCACTACAGTAAAGAATTGCAATAAAAATGAAGATATTTTTTTTCATAGTCTCAAACATATAAAAAAAGGGTGACAAAACCCGTTCCAAAGGTAAAAAGCTGTGCTTTAAGATGGAATGGAAGAATTATTTTTTTGACTTTAGTTGATTCCTAAATGCAATCATCATATTCATTAGATTATAAGATTTTTCATAACTCTATTGATTTTTTTCCAAATGATTAATTGTTCAAATTTAAAACTCATAGTTATTGCTTTTAGTTAGAAATGAACGAAGCTTCCCGCTTCCTGCCTTAGAATTAAGTAAAGTCTAAAAAGTTCCCCAATTTTTGAGTTCTTCTTCGCTCCATAAATAAGGGAAAAAGATTCTTCGTTGGTATTTTGGATGCATGTATTTGCGCCAATTACTTCCGCCAGTAGCTTCTAGATCTTTATCGCCACCGCCTAAATACTTTCCGGCGGCATCATAGTGCGCCAGTACCCATTTTATGTTTACAGTATAATCATAATGACGCATGGCTTTAATAAGTTCTTTGTTTTTTTGATCTTCTTCTGGCAATTGTTTGAATTTTTTAGACAAATTACACTCGTTGTAATCTTCCATAAAATCAATAAAATCTCCCATGTATTTTTTCTCAAACAATTTGATTAAAATTGATTTCTCTCCTGTTTGATGGTTTTTGCCTGCTGCTTGCCAATACAAATGATCAAAGGCGTTTTTAAAGGAAGAATTTCGATCTATTGTGTCTCTAAAACGCACATCAATTAGATTGATCAATTCTGTCGATGCAAATTCAATTTTTCGGTATTGTGCACTTTGAAACCCGCTTGCAGGCGCTAATGTATTGCGAAATTTTAAATACTGTTCTACGTCCATTCCGTCTCCCATAACAGAAAATGAACTACAAAGCATGTCAAAATATCGGCTAATTCGCATTAAATGCTTCGAAAATTTCTTTGCAGAAATGGTTTCTTTAGAAAGAGATATTTGGTCTATTTCCCATAAAATCATTTTAAACAACAGCTCATTCATCTGATGATACATGATAAAGACCATTTCATCTTTTTCGGTTGTTCTTGGAATTTGTAGCCCTAACAACGCATCGGTTTGAATGTAGTCCCAATACGTAATTGGTTTGCTCCAAAGCAACCCCTCTAGCATTGTATTTAAAGGAACTCCTAGTTTTTCGTATTTTTCTTCAATGGCTTTTAATATCTCGTCTTTACCCATTTTTTTATGTTGAATCAAGATGCAAGAGCCAAGAGGCTAGACAGATTCGTCTTGTTTCTTTGCGCATCAAAAGGTAGGTTGGCTCTTGCTTCTTTTGAATTTATAATGTTCCTCTATTTGCCTGTTCTCTTTCTATTGATTCGAAGAGGGCTTTAAAATTTCCTGCTCCAAAACCTCTAGCGCCCATTCGTTGGATGATTTCAAAAAACAATGTAGGTCTGTCTTCAACTGGTTTGGTGAAAATTTGTAACAAATAACCTTCTTCATCTGCATCGATCATAATAGATAATTTTTGAAGCTCCTTAATGTCTTCTTTCATCATATCTCGATGCTCTCCTAATCTATTCGGAATCTCATCATAATAGGCTTGTGGTGGTGGTGGTAAGAATTCAATTCCTCTTGCTTTTAATTGACTTACAGTGCCAATAATGTCGTCTGTAGCCACTGCAATATGTTGTACTCCAGCACCTTCATAAAAATCTAAATATTCTTCAATTTGAGATTTTTTAGCGGCTTTCGCTGGCTCGTTAATTGGAAACTTAATTCTACCGTTTCCGTTTGACATTACTTTACTCATCAAGGCAGAGTATTCTGTATGAATTTGCTTGTCATCAAAAGATAAAAAGTTTTCAAAGCCCATCACGTCTTCGTACCACTTTACCCAAACATCCATTTGGTTCCAGCCAACATTTCCTACCATATGATCAATGTATTTTAAACCAACAGATGTTGGGTTGTAGTCAGATTCCCATTTTTGAAAACCAGGCATAAAAGTACCGGTGTAGTTTTTGCGTTCTACAAACATATGTACGGTTTCTCCGTAGGTGTAAATTCCGGCTTTTACGATTTCTCCAAATTCGTCTGTTTCAACAGTTGGTTCTAGATACACTTTTGCACCACGTTTTGTGGTTTCTTCAAATGATTTTCGTGCATCATCAACCCAAAGTGCAATTACTTTTACACCGTCTCCGTGTTTTACAATATGATCATTTATGGGCGATTTACTGTTTAAAGGTGTGGTCAATACCAATCGTACTTTATCTTGAGTCAATACATAGCTTACCGAGTCTTTTGATCCGGTTTCTAAGCCTTTGTATGCCAATGATTGAAAACCAAAAGCGGTTTTGTAAAAATGAGCAGATTGCTTCGCGTTTCCAACATAAAACTCAACATAATCTGTTCCTAATAGTGGCAAAAAGTCTTGCGCACCTTTAAATATTTTTTCTAAACCGTAGTTTAACGATTTTACTTCTTTTTTATTCATTTGAATGGATTTAAAAATTTGCTAATTGAATCCTTTTATTGAAGTATTTTCAAATTAGCATATTAGTACATTGGTTTATTCCAACCACGATTTATAATAATCTTCATCAGCAATTTTCATCGCTTCTTCTGTTACTTGCAAAGGTTTAAAAGTATCTACCATTACAGCAAGTTCTTTGGTTTCTTTTTTGCCAATACTTCTTTCGGCTGCCCCTGGGTGAGGGCCATGCGGTATTCCAGCAGGATGTAAGGAAATATGCCCAGGTTCAACATCATTTCTACTCATAAAATCTCCATCAACATAATACAATACTTCATCGGCATCAATATTACTATGGTTGTAAGGAGCTGGAATTGCCAACGGATGATAGTCGTATAAACGTGGTACAAAAGAGCAAATTACAAACGCATTGGTCTCAAATGTTTGATGAATTGGAGGAGGCAAATGAATTCTTCCTGTAATTGGTTCAAAATCGTGAATAGAGAGCGCATACGGATAATTGAACCCGTCATATCCAATTACATCAAAAGGGTGAGATGCATATACCATTTCAAAGATTTCATCTTTCTTTTTTACTTTAATGATAAAATCTCCTTTTTGATCATTTGTTTCTAATTCATGCGGACGTCGAATATCTCGCTCACAAAATGGAGAATGTTCTAATAACTGACCAAACCAATTTCTATATTGTTTTGGGGTGTAAATAGGAGAGTGTGACTCAACAATAAACAATCGATTGTCTTGAGTGTCAAAGTCTATTTTGTAAATAATACCTCTTGGAATAATTAAATAGTCACCATATTTAAAATCTAAATTTCCGTAGATAGTTCTAAGTTTTCCACTCCCTTTATGAATAAAAATCATTTCATCAGAATCGGTATTCTTATAAAAATATTCTTCTGTAGATTTTCTAGGTGCTGCTAATGCAATATGGCAATCAGCATTTGTAAGTACAATTTTTCTGCTTTCTAAAAAATCGTCTTGTGGGGCAACTTGAAACCCGCGCAATTTGTAAGATTGAATGTTGTTTGCTTTGGCAACTTTAGGGGCAACACTGTATTGTTTTTTTATGTTTTTTACTTGTGTTGGTCTTTGTTCGTGGTAGCTATTGGTTGACATTCCGTCAAAGCCAACAGTGCCAAAAAGTTGTTCGTAATATAAGTCGCCATTTGGTTTTCTAAACTGTGTATGGCGTTTCGGTGGAATTTTTCCTAATTGATGATAAAAAGGCATAATTTCTAATGTAATAATGAGTTAATGAATTAATGAAACAATGTCGAATTGCTACATGTTATAATTGATTACTTGCTACATTAAATTCCTTATTCAGGATTCCTCTTAATCAAAGATTTTAATAATATTAAAAGTTCTAACCAATTCATATCGAAGTGCTTTGATTATGCACTCAACAAATATACAAAAAGTAATAAAAGGAGGTTTATGATTCTGGAGCTAATTCAACTTCCAAACCATCTAATTCTGGAGTAATGTGAATTTGACAACCTAATCTACTATTGTCTTCTACGTAAAAAGCTTCCGCCAACATAAGGTCTTCATCTTGGCTTATCTCAGGCAGTTGATGGTCAGATTTTACATAACATTGACAAGAGGCGCACATGGCCATTCCGCCACAAATGCCAATAGTTCCTTCGGGTGCTAGTTCGTACGACCGAACTACCTCCATCAGATTCATGGCCATATCTGTTGGCGCAAGAATATTGTGAGTTGCTCCTTCTCGATCTGTTATTTTTAGGGTGATGTCTTTCACAAGGATTTAGGTGCTTAATTACTTTATTGCTTTTACAACTGCTTTTGGAGCTTCTTTTTTAGTGCCGTCAAATCCTTCTACGCCACCTACGGTGGTATATTTCATTACGTATTTTTTATCTGGAAAAATACGTTTGTAAGCGCTTTGACACATCATTGTTGCTTCGTGAAAACCACATAAAATCAATTTTAATTTTCCAGGATAGGTATTGACATCTCCAATGGCATAAATCCCAGGAACATTCGTCTGGTAGTCTAATGCATTGTTTACTTTGATAGCATTTTTTTCTATTTCTAATCCCCAATTGGCAATCGGTCCTAGTTTTGGAGATAAGCCAAAAAGAGGAATAAAATGATCAACTTCTAAAATAGAGTTGTCTTCTCCTTTGGTAGCAATTACAACCCCTGTTACATGATTGTCTCCTTTAATTTCTTTGACTTCTGAGGGTGTTATCAGTGTAATTTTACCAGCGTTTTTTAATTCCTGTACTTTATCTACAGAATCTAAAGCGCCTCTAAATTCGTTACGTCTGTGTACTAAAGTAACACTTTTTGCAATGTCAGCTAAAAAAATTGACCAATCTAATGCAGAGTCTCCACCTCCAGCAATTGCTACTTTTTTATTGCGATACATTTCAGGCTCACGAATCATGTATTCTACGCCTTTATTTTCGAAATCAGCAATATTTGGTATTGGTGGCTTTCGGGGTTCAAAACTACCGAGTCCCCCTGCAATTGCAACAATAGGCGCCTGATGTTTTGTTCCTTTGTTCGTGGTCACAATAAAGGTTCCATCGTCTTGCTTATCTATGGTTTCTGCGCGTTCTCCTAAGGTAAAACCTGGTTCAAACTGCTTGCATTGTTCCAATAGATTGTCCGTTAGATCACCTGCTAAAATTTCTGGAAAACCAGGAATATCATAGATGGGTTTTTTGGGGTAAATCTCAGAACATTGTCCGCCAGGTTGAGGTAATGCGTCAATTAAATGACACTTTAGTTTTAAAAGACCAGCTTCAAAAACGGTAAACAATCCTGTAGGTCCTGCGCCAATTATTAATATATCTGTTTGTATCATAATTTAAAATCTGACAAAAATAAGTGTTGCGGTTGTCTTATAAGCTGATTTTTATCAGTTAACTAACATTTATAACTTTTTCAATTTGCGGGGCATGTTTTTTGATAATGGCTTCCACACCATTTTTCAACGTCATTTGATTTACCGAGCAGCTAACACAAGCACCTTCTAATTCTACACTAACCACATTGTTTTCTATGGATAAAAGTTTAATGTTACCTCCGTCACTGATTAAAAACGGACGAATTTCTTCCAATGCTTTTTCTACATTTCCTAGTGTTTCTTTTGCTGTCATAATGCCTTTGTTATTTTGTGCTACAACCACTCATTGTTGTAATTCTTACAACTTCTGTTGGTGGTAAATTTGTGTTTCTTTTTAGTGCTTGAGCAACCATTTCTTTTGTGATTTGTGCAAAAGCAGCTTCTAAAGGAGTATTGTTTTGTAGAGCTACAGGATGCCCAACGTCTCCAGCTTCACGAATACTTTGAACCAAAGGAACTTCTCCAAGGAATTGAGTTTCAATGTTTTCTGCTAAATTTTTCGCTCCATCTTGTCCAAAAATATAATATTTATTGTTTGGTAATTCTTCTGGTGTGAAATAAGACATATTTTCTACGATTCCTAAAACAGGAACATTGATGCTTTCTTGTTGAAACATGGCAACTCCTTTTCTGGCATCGGCCAACGCAATTGCTTGTGGAGTACTGACAATGACGGCTCCGTTAATTGGAACTGCTTGTACAATTGATAAATGAATATCTCCTGTTCCTGGAGGTAAATCAATCAATAAAAAATCCAAAGCACCCCAGTCTGCATCAAAAATTAATTGATTCAGTGCTTTTGATGCCATAGGCCCACGCCAAATTACTGCCTGGTCAGGATCTGTAAAAAAACCTAATGATAGTAGTTTTACACCGTAGTTTTCTACAGGTTTCATTTTAGAGCGTCCTTCAACCGTCACAGATAAAGGTTTCTCTTTTTCTACATCAAACATTAAATGCATAGAAGGGCCATATACATCGGCATCTAAAACACCAACACTGAAGCCCATTTTAGCTAATGAGATAGCCATGTTTGCAGTAATGGTAGATTTTCCAACACCTCCTTTTCCAGAAGCAATGGCAATAATATTTTGGATGTTCGGAATTTCCTTTCCCTTAATTTGAGTTGGATTTTCTTTGTTTGGAGCGATCGCTTTTACAGTTACTTTTACATTGATTTTTTGATCAACATGCTTATGTATCGCTTTTGTAATCTCAACTTCTACACGTTTTTTGGCTTGCAAAGCAGGATTGTTAATGGTAACATCAACAAGAACTTCATCACCAAAAGTGACAATATTTGTGATGTTTTTATTTTCAACCAAACTTTTTCCTTCTCCAGGAGCAGTAATGGTATCTAGAGCATTGTAGATGTCTTGTTTTTTAAAACCCATATTTTTATAAAATGTCAGATTGAGAGAATAAAACCTTTAATTGAGATTAATTCTAAACTACAAAGATAGGGTATAGAGTTCAGATAGTAAAGGAGATGTTTAAGGATTATTGATTAAGGGATGCTTGAAAATAAATAATAGAATAAGCCGTATAAGCTCTGCCTTATTGAGAACTAAATAATTATCAATTATCTAGGTGCATGACAAAAATCTCGGATTATAAATCCGAAGCTACGTAGTTTCTTTCCTTTGCTTCCAAGACCTACAAGGTTTTGAAAACCTTGTAGGACAAGTGCTATTTAGAGTGTTCTTCTATCTTTTACGACTTAAATGAGTAACGCTATCAATTAGTTATAATTAAGTCTTGGTTCCTGGTTCTGAAAGTGCAACGATCGGAAATCTTTAATAGACCTATAAGTTCGCTTTATTCAGACAAAGTTTGTGGTAGTTCGATTTTATATTTATAATTCATCACTCGGATTCCAAAAGACGGTTTCAAAATTTTGAATCTGATTGTCAATAACTACAATTCCTTCACCTTCTAAGAGCTGTTGCATTAAATTAGTTCCTTGAAAATGATGTTTTCCTGTAAGTAATCCTTTTCTATTAACGACTCGGTGCGCGGGAACATCTTCGTGTTTTCCAGAGCTATTCATTGCCCAACCCACCATTCTTGCAGAACGTGAAGCGCCTAAATAATTAGCAATTGCTCCATAGCTAGTGACCCTTCCGTAGGGAATTAAACGAGCTACTGCATATGATTTTTCAAAGAAATTATCTGATGATTGCATTGGAGCAATTTACAATATTTTAACGAGTGAAATAACGGCAACAAATCCTGTAATAGCGGACAATATATAATTGAAGTATTTTGAAAATTGTGCAATTTTAGATTTTATTTTTTCAGCGAATAAAATATAACTGTATAAAATTAAATATGTGCCTAAAGTTGCTCCCAAAGTGAATAAAAGGACATCAATGGTGTCTAGTTCTAGCCAGTCATACATGTTAAAAGCGGCTCCAGCCCCACAGTAAAAAGGAATTGAAAACATATTGATGGCCGACAGTCCCATGCCAGTAATAAATCCGTTAGGTTTCGATTTTGTAGCTGAAATTTCTTGTTGCTCTTGCCTTGCTTTTCTGAAAAAAACAAGGGACAAAATAGAAAACACGACAATTGCTGCTGTTTCTATAGATTCTAAAATAATAGGGTTTTCATGAATAACTTGTAAAAAAAGTAAGGCGAAAAAAGCTTGAAATAGGACAATTACTGAAACTCCAATTGCAAATTGGATCGCGATTTTCTTACCTTGTTCAATGCTTATTTTTGTAGCGGTAATGTTCAGCATACTTGGTGAAATAGACCCCACATATGAAGTTACAAGACCAAGTAGAAACGGCATAAAAAACATAATGCTATTTTTTATAGTTGATTCTAAACTTGATATATGTAATTGGTTTCCCTTTTTCTAAATATTGTTTTTCGTAAAAAGTTTGGGTACTTGTGAGTTCTTCAGAGCTGTATGTATTTTTGTAGATGTCGTGATTTGACTCTAAAACCTCATGCCCTTCACCATGCAATAGTCCTAAGGTGTAGCCATGCATAAATTCGCTGTCTGTTTTTAGATTGACAACCCCATTTTCTTTTAAAACACGATGGTATTTTTTAAGAAAATCAGCGTTGGTTAAACGATGTTTGGTGCGTTTGTATTTGATTTGTGGATCTGGAAAAGTAATCCAAATTTCATCTACTTCATTTTCAGAAAACAACTGATCTACCAATTCGATTTGAGTTCTGATAAAAGCAACATTTGGCAGGTTTTCTTCGAGTGCAGTTTTTGCTCCACGCCAAAATCGGGCCCCTTTAATGTCAATGCCAATAAAATTTTTGGTAGAATTTCTCTCTGCTAAAGCAATAGTGTATTCGCCTTTTCCACAACCTAACTCTAGTACAATAGGATTGTTGTTTTTAAAAAAAGTATGCCATTTTCCTTGTAAAGAGAATCCATTTAATATTTCCTCTCTTGTAGGTTGAATGACATTAGAGAACGTTTCGTTTTCATGAAACCGTTTCAATTTGTTCTTGCTTCCCAAGATAAAAGTTATTCAGCAGAATCTTCGATGCCTTCTCTTTGAAAACGTTTTGACTCTCTCATCCAGTATGCAAATAACACCAGGCCAACAACTATAAAGATCCAGCTAACCACATTTGACTGCCACCAGTTAAGGTCACTTAAACGCAAGGCCTCGAACGGCGAAAAAGCCCAAGTAAAAAAATCACCAATTAATCTAAAAATATTGCCTGCTATCATAACTTAAGTATATTTACACTGCAAAAATATAAAAACAAATGATGCTAGCCAATTTTTTCGGCAAATCAAAACCAGTTAATTTTTTACTCATAAGTATTCTTTTTATACTATATGTTGTTTTATTTATTGTTGTTTACCGTTTTGAGAGCATTCATATAGGGGTATGGCTACAGATATTAGGAGGTTTTTTTGTGTTTTTAGCACTTTTCTTTCTCTATAATTTTATTGTGTCTAAGAATAAATTGACAGAAGATAGTTCTTATGCTTTTTTGTTTTTTGTGATAAGCTTAGGCTTTTTTCCTAATATTATTTCTGATTTTAAAATAGTAATTGTCAATTTAACGCTGTTGTTGTTCTTAAGGAAAGTATACAGCCTTAGGAGTTCAAAAGCAGTTTTAGAAAAATTAGTTGACGGAGGGTTGTGGCTTGGGGTTTCTTTTATTTTAGAGCCTTTTACAATTGTATATATTCTAGTAATCTTTGCGGCGATTATTCTTTTTATAAAAGTTAAAATTCAAACCGTTCTGATTCCTTTTTTAGGATTTGGGACTCCCGTGTTTTTGTATTACACCTATTGTTTTTATACCGATCAAATGGGGTTGTTCACTTCTTTGTTTGAATTTTCTACTGTTTATGATTTTAGTGTGTATGACACTCCTTTTTATCAACTGACCTTTGGGCTTTTTGGATTTTTTGTATTGCTGTCAATTATAGCAAGATCTTCAAAAATATTTTCTGTAAGTAATCAGCTTAAAAGAAGTTGGGTTTTGTTACTGTTGCACTTAATTGTGGCAATTGTATTTGTAGGATTGCTAACAACACATAGCGGGGCAGAAGTGATTGCAATAAGCATTCCGGCAACAATTATTATTGCTAATTGGGTGCAATTTGTAAAGAGAAAAATACTTGTAGATATTATACTCGTACTCTTTTTAGTGTTGTCTTTTGCGATTCACTTTATAGTTTAGTGCCAAAAGCCAAATCACCAGCATCACCCAATCCTGGAATGATGTACCCTTTATCATTGAGTTCATCATCAATAGTGGCAACCCATAAATGCGTATTTTCTGGAAAGTGGTTTTTAATAAAATCAATACCTTCTGCAGAAGCGATTACGGCAACAATATGAATTTGTTTTGCGTTTCCATGTTTTTTGATAGCCTCATAAACGGCAACCAAAGATTGTCCGGTTGCCAGCATCGGATCTGCTAATAAGACTGTTTTATTTTCAATAGAAGGCGCTGCAAAATACTCTACAATAATTTCAAAATCTTCTGTATTGTTTGGATGATGACGATAGGCTGAAATAAAAGCATTCTCTGCGCCATCAAAATAATTTAGTAGGCCTTGATGCAAAGGTAAGCCTGCTCTTAAAATAGAACACAATACAATATCATTAGCAAATAAGTTGCTGTTTTTTACCCCTAAAGGTGTTGTGGTATTTGTAGAAGCATATGAGAGGGTTTTACTGAGCTCATAACTTAAAATTTCTCCAATACGCTCAATGTTTCTTCTAAAACGAAGGGAATCTTTCTGAAGAGTTATATCTCTGATTTCTGAAATAAATGTATTAAGTATGGAATTATTTTTTTCTAGGTGATGAATGGTCATTGTATGTACAAGTTTTAAGACAAATTTAGTGAATTTGTTTTTAGTGCAGTTGCTGTTGTTTTTTAAAATTTTGCAGGTTGAATTGCGAAAGTAGCCATTTTTAACAGAAGTTAATAGCTTTTTTAAATGAGATAGTTTTCTTGATTGATACTTCTTTTAGAGATTGTTTTTGGATCACAATTCGTTAAATAATTACGTACCTTTGTGCTTGTATTAAAATTTTATTGAATGATTCAATCAATGACAGGGTACGGAAAATCCGTATTGCAATTGCCCACAAAAAAAGTAACCATAGAGGTAAAATCTCTAAACAGTAAAAATTTAGATCTAAACGTACGGATTCCGTCATATTATAAAGGAAAGGAATTGAATGTTCGAAAAAAACTAGCAGCAAACTTGGTGAGAGGGAAAATAGATTTTTCTATCTATGTAGAAATGACGGCGGATGAAACGACTACAGTTATTAATAAAGGAGTTGTACACGAGTATATGCAACAATTAAAAAATGTGCTATTTACAGACGCTTCAGATGATGTTGAATTGTTGAAAATGGCGATTAAAATGCCGGATGCTTTAGGTACAGAACGAGAAGAGCTAGATGAAAAAGAATGGAGTTTAATTGATGCTGCAATTGATACAGCCATTAAAGAAATTGTACAATATAGAACTGATGAAGCCGCTTCTTTAGAAGATGATTTTAAATTGCGAATAGCCCATATTAAAAAATATTTAGAAGAAGTAAATGCGTTGGATGCTGACCGTATTGAGCATGTAAAAGAGCGGTTGCAAAAAGCATTGGCAGATTTAAAAGTAGAGGTAGACAAAAACCGCTTTGAACAAGAGTTGATTTATTACTTAGAAAAATTAGACATCAACGAAGAAAAAGTTCGTTTGGCAAATCATTTAGAATATTTTTTGACAGAGTTGAACAGCAACAGTTCAAATGGTAAAAAATTAGGATTTATTGTTCAAGAAATTGGTAGAGAAGTTAATACAACAGGCTCAAAAGCAAATTATGCACCAATGCAAAAAGCGGTAATTCAGATGAAAAATGAGCTCGAAAAAATTAAAGAACAAATTTTAAACGTATTATAAATTTAGGTTTCAATTTTAAATTAAAATGAAAAAATTCGAAGGTAAATTATTTGTTTTTTCAGCACCCTCAGGTTCCGGTAAAACAACAATTGTTCGTCATTTATTAGCACAAGAAAAACTCAATTTAGCGTTTTCTGTTTCTGCAACTTCGCGAAAAAAAAGAGGAGAAGAAATTGATCAAGAAGATTATTATTTTATTTCTTTAGAAACCTTTAAAGCACATATTAAAAGTGATGATTTTTTAGAGTGGGAAGAAGTGTATCGAGATAACTTTTACGGAACGCTAAAGTCAGAAATAGAACGTATTTGGGCACTAAAAAAGCACGTTATTTTTGACATTGATGTTGTTGGAGGCTTGCGAATAAAAAAGAAGTATCCTAATAAGACCTTGGCAGTTTTTGTAAAACCACCAAGTGTAGATGAATTAAAAATACGATTGAAAAAACGCAAAACTGAAAGCGATGAAAAGATCAGTATGCGAATTGCAAAAGCATCTATTGAGCTAGCAACCGCACCTCAGTTTGATGTAATTATTAAAAACTACGAGTTGCCAGTTGCTTTAAAAGAAGCAGAAGAGCTGGTCATAGATTTTTTAGAATTAGATAAAAATTCAGACCAATAAATAGGATAAAAGATCAAGGAAAATCTTTTGTCTTGGTGTTACAATCATTGAAAATGAAAAATATAGGGTTATATTTTGGCACATTCAATCCCATTCATATTGGGCATTTGATTATTGCCAACCACATGGTAGAACATTCTGATTTAGATGAAATTTGGATGGTGGTAACACCGCACAACCCATTGAAGAAAAAAAGCACGTTATTAGCAGACAATCACCGCTTGGATCTGGTGTATAGAGCTACCGAAAATTACCCTAAAATAAAACCTTCTAACATAGAGTTTTCATTGCCACAACCAAATTACACAGTGCATACCTTGGCGCATATCATAGAGAAATATCCAGCCCATTCTTTCAGTTTAATTATGGGAGAAGATAATTTGAAGAGCTTTCATAAATGGAAAAATTACACAACCATTTTAGCACATCATCACATTTATGTGTATCCAAGAATTTCTAGAGGAAACATTGAGACACGGTTCGATAATCATACAAAAATTCACAGAATAGAAGCGCCAATTGTAGAAATTTCATCAACAAAAATTAGAGAAGGAATCAAAACTCAAAAAAACACACGACCATTGTTGCCAGAACCTGTTTGGGAGTATATTGATGAAATGAATTTTTATAAGAAATAGGTGCCCTATTTTTTCGTTGTATATTTGTAATTCTAATACATTTATTTGTGGTAAAAAAAACCAAAAAAAAAGGAAAATTCAGAGAAAAAATAACCAGTAAATTTAGATTGGTTATTTTGAATGAAAATTCATTTCAAGAATATTTTTCTATCAAGTTATCTCGTTTAAACATTTTTGTTTTAGGCAGTGTTTTTTCGATTTTCTTAGTTTCTCTTACAATTGTTTTTATCGCATTTACACCTCTTAAAGAGTATATTCCTGGCTATTCTTCTACGAGCTTACAAAGAAAAGCTACCCAATTGGTATATGAAACAGACTCGTTGAAAAACAGATTAGGAGTTTTACAAAACTATACACAATCGTTAATTACAGTGTTGACAGGAAACTACCCGATAACAGATGAAAATATTGATTCTCTTAAGAAAAAAGTAACCTACACAGCGATTGATATGAAAAAATTGAACGCTACAAGAGCAGACTCTGTTTTCAGAGAAAAAGTAGAGAGTAAAGATCGTTTTCCGTTGTTTGATAAAGCAGAAAATAAAATTGATATTGTATTTTTCGCTCCAATTACAGGGAATATTACTCAGCATTTTAATGCCAATAACAAACATTTTGCCATAGATATTGTTGCTGCTACTGGCACGCCTATCAAAGTAATTGAAGACGGAACGGTTATTTTTGCTGAATGGACTGCAGAAACAGGGTATGTTATTATTATAGAGCATGTAAATGGGTTTATTTCTGTGTACAAACACAATGGCGCTTTGCTAAAACAACAAGGAGATTTTGTAAAATCAGGCGAAGTAATTGCGAGTGTGGGTTCTACAGGAGAACTCTCTACAGGGCCACATTTACATTTCGAATTGTGGTACAATGGCTATCCAGTAAACCCAATTAATTACATAGATTTTGAGTAAAAAACGTATATCTAAAAGAAAATGAGTGTAAAATCTGTTTTTGCCATTCCATTTGCCAAACAAGTTCGAAGACGCGTGTATGCTTGGGCAAAAAAACCCCATAAAACACAAGAAAAGGTGTTTAAAAAATTAATTTCAAAAGCAGCGAACACCGCTTTTGGGAGAGACCATGATTTTAAAAATATTCAGAATTATACAGATTTTAAAAAACGAGTTTCAGTAAACGATTACGAAGGATTAAGACCTTATGTAGATAGAATTGTTGCTGGAGAAAAAGATGTTTTGTGGAAAGGGAAACCAATCTATTTTGCTAAAACATCAGGAACAACTTCTGGCGCAAAATACATTCCAATTACCAAAGATTCAATGCCAACACATATCAAAGCAGCGCGAAACGCCTTGTTGTTTTATATTGCTGAAACAAATAACGCAAGTTTTGTAAACGGCAAGATGATTTTTTTACAAGGAAGCCCTGTGTTAGAAAGTGAGCATGGAATAAAATTGGGACGATTAAGTGGAATTGTGGCACATTATGTGCCTCAGTATTTGCTTAAAAACCGCTTGCCAAGTTGGAAAACCAATTGCATTGAAGATTGGGACACCAAAGTAAATGCCATTGTTGAAGAAACCATTCATGAAGACTTATCTGTTATTAGTGGGATTCCTTCTTGGGTGCAAATGTATTTTGAAAAACTGATTGAAAAGACCGGAAAATCCATTTCTGAATTGTTCCCTAATTTTAATTTCTTTATCTATGGAGGCGTTAATTTTGAGCCGTATAAAAATAAATTTGAATCCTTAATTGGCAAAAAAATAGATTATATAGAATTGTACCCGGCTTCAGAAGGGTTTATAGCCTATCAAGATTCTCAAACCGAAAAAGGAATGTTACTGCAACTGAACAGTGGTATTTTTTATGAGTTTATTCCTGCAGACGAATTTTTTGATGAAAACCCAACAAGAATATCGTTAAAAGAAGTGCGAAAGAACGTGAATTATGTACTAATTTTAAATACCAATGCAGGTCTTTGGGGGTATAATATTGGTGATACAATTGAGTTCACGTCATTACAACCCTATCGAATAAAAGTTACGGGGCGGATCAAGCACTTTATTTCTGCTTTTGGAGAACACGTAATAGGAAAAGAAGTAGAAAAGGCATTGAATGATTCAATACTAGAAACCGCCACTCGTATTAGTGAGTTTACAGTGGCTCCGCAAGTAAATCCAGCAGAAGGAATTCCATATCACGAATGGTTTATTGAGTTTGAAAATGCCCCTGAAAATTTGGAGGAATTTGCCTCAAAAATTGACGCTTCTATGCAGGCGCAAAACATGTATTACCTTGATTTGATTAAAGGAAAAGTGTTGCGCCCGTTGCTTATCAGAAAGGTAAAAAAAGGAGGCTTTCATGCATATATGAAATCGATTGGGAAGTTTGGAGGACAAAATAAGATTCCGCAGTTATCAGACAACCGTAAAATAGCAGATGTATTACAAAACTTTTTAATAGAGTAATCTAGCTGTCAGTTCGAGTGAAATTGCATAGCGATTTTGTATCGAGAACGACAGAAAACTTCTCGATACGATTTTTATCAAAATCACTTGAAGTGAAAAATAATAACCATATGAAAATAGTAGCTACAAATATTGGTGATAGAATAGATGTGAATTGGAAAGGGAAACTAATTACTACAGGTATTTTTAAATATGCTGTAGAAAAACCAATTTTCTTGGATATTGAAGAGGTAAAAGGAGACGTGATTTGCGACAGAAAGCACCATGGAGGAATTGACCAAGCTGTTTATGGGTATTCAGAAAAACATTATCCATATTTTAAAAAGTTGCACCCAACGCTAGATTGGAGTTTTGGAATGTTTGGCGAAAATTTAACCATTGATGATTTAGACGAAACCCAAATTCATGTTGGCGATATTTTTAAAGTGGGAGAAACAATTTTAGAGGTTACCAAGCCTCGTCAACCATGTAAAACACTTGGTGTTCGATTTGATACTATGAAAATTGTTAAACAATTTTGGAATTCTACAATGAGTGGTGTTTATTTTAAAGTGCTACAAACAGGATTTGTAAAAGTTGGAGATGTACTTAAGCAGGTAAAAAGTTGTCCAGACAACCCTACAATTGCAGCAGTTTATGGAGAAAAAAGAATTGAAAAAAAAGGGGGATAATACAGAGGTTAAAAGTCAGTAACTTATTTTTTAGCTAATAAATCTCTGATTTCAGCCAACAAATCTTCTTGACTTGGTCCTTTTGGAGCCGCAGGCGTTGCCACCTCTTTCTTCTTAGTAGCATTGATTCCTTTGATAATCATAAACATTACAAAAGCAACAATGATAAAATCGATAAGATTGGTTAAAAAATCACCGTAAAGTATGGCTACCTCTCCAGTAACGTTACCTGTTGCATCTGCAACACCTTCTGTAACAATGTACTTTAAATCTTTGAAATCAGTATTGAATATCAATCCAATTATCGGAGAAACAATTCCTCCAGTAAAAGAAGTAACCACTTGTTTAAAAGCGGCACCCATTACAAAACCGACAGCAATGTCGACTAAGTTACCTTTCATTGCAAAATCTTTAAATTCTTTAAGCATTCCCATAAATATGTTTTTTAAATTGTTAATATCTAACGAATTTAAGGAATTTTTAATAACGAATGCATCTTTTTACTCTTTGAGAAATTGCTGTTAAAATTTCATAGGAGATTGTGTCCGTTTTTTCAGCGATTTTTTCCACCATTTTTTGACTGTTAAAAAGAATGACTTGATCACCCTCGTTACAAGTAATTTCTGTAATGTCAATCATGATCATATCCATACAAACATTTCCAATAATTGGCGCTTTTTGATTGTTGACAAGAACATGCCCATTTCCATTTCCTAGTTTTCTCGAAATTCCATCTGCATGGCCAATAGGAACGGTGGCTGTTTTTGTAAATTTTGTTGCAACAAAAGCCCTGTTATATCCAACAGATTCTTGAGGCTTAATTTGATGAATTTGTGAAATGATGGATGTTAAGGAAGCTACATTCTTAAGTTGTTTGGTTTCTGATGTGTCATTGCCAAAACCGTAGAGCCCAATTCCAAGCCGAACCATATCAAATTGCGCTTCGAGATAATTGACAATTCCAGATGTATTTAAAAGATGAAGCATTGGCTTGTTGTCTAAATGTGCAGAGATTTCTTCAGAAATGCTTGTAAAGTTGTTAATTTGACTTCTTGTAAATATTTTTTCGTTTAGATCATCGCTTGCTGCCAAATGTGAAAAAACAGAAGCAATATAAATGTTGTTTGATTTTTTGATGTGGGCTAAAATAATAGGCACATCTGTGTGCCAAAACCCAATTCTGTTTAGGCCAGTATTGAATTCTAAATGTATTGGGTAGTTTAATAACAGCTTTTGGTCTGCTATTTCTAAAAAGGTTTTTAGAATTGTAAAACTATACAGATTTGGTTCTAGTTGATGCTCAATGATTTTTTCTAAGTTTTGTAGTTGCGGATGCAATACTAAAATAGGAGCTTGAATACCTGCATTTCTTAATGCAATGCCTTCGTCTGTATAAGCAACTGCAAAATAATCAACGTTTTTTTCTAAGATTTTCGCAATTTCTACAGCATCACTTCCGTAGCCAAAAGCTTTTACAACCACTAAAACTTTTGTTGCTTGGGCTAGTTTTTCTTTAAAATGATTGATATTATGCAATACTGCATTTGTATCAATTTCTAAAACAGTAACGTGATTGTTCATTTTTTTATTCTGAACTAGTTTCAGAATCTTTTAAGGTTGAAATATTTTCTTGCTGATGCTTTAAAGCATTGTAATACGCAGCTCTACTTAAAGGCTCATATTCTTGAATTTCGCCTAGTAAAACCAAGTCGTCATTGTTGGCTTTTCTAAAACTATAATGGGCTAAGTTTCCTGTATGTGTACATACGGCATGTACTTTAGTAACATATTCTGCAGTGGCCATTAAGGCAGGCATAGGTCCAAAAGGATTTCCTTTAAAATCCATGTCCAATCCAGCAACAATTACACGAACACCTTTGTTGGCAAGTGTATTGCAAACGGCAACAATCTCATCATCAAAAAATTGCGCTTCATCAATACCCACTACATCAACATTATCTGCCAATAAAAGAATATTAGAAGAAGAAGGCACGGGCGTGGAGCGAATTTCATTCGAATCATGTGATACCACCATTTCATCATCATACCGAACATCAACAGAGGGTTTAAAAATTTCTACACGTTGTTTTGCAAACTGCGCACGTTTTAATCGTCGAATTAACTCTTCTGTTTTACCAGAAAACATGGAGCCGCAAATAACTTCGATCCATCCAAATTGTTCTGTGTGATTTACTGTATTTTCAAGAAACATTTTGTAATTTTAAAACCTGAAATATTTTTTTTAAATGTATGCGATATCAAGTGATACAAATTTATTAAAAAAATGATTCCAACCATCAATTAATTTATCAACTTATGCACAAAAAATTAGCGACAGATTTAACGAGCTTGGCACACAGTATTTTACAATTAAAGAACAAAGAAGATGTACGTGTGCTAAAACAAAAGGCATATGAGATTTATGAAAAATTGACTGTGTTGGCATATGTAGATGAATATATAGAAAACACCCCAAATGCTACAGAAACAAAAGAGGAGTTGTTGGAAAAAATTGCATCGGCAGAAAACAATAAAGAAGTAACGTCTCTTGAGGAAAAAACGGAAGAAGTTGAAGAGGTGCCAGTTTCAGCACCCGAAGTAGTTGAAGAAGCGAAAGAAGAAACACCTGTAGAAGTAATTGATGCACCCTCTCTTGATTTTGATAATTTGGAAGAAGAGGACTTGTTTTCTGCAGTTGAAACCTCTGATAATAGTACTGAAGAAGCTGTTGAAGAAAAGAAATCGATTACCTTAGAAGAAGAACTAGAAGATACCATTTCTATAGATGTTGCCGCAGATTTGTTTGAAAAGCCGGTTGTTAAAAAATCGTTGAACAATCAAATTCATCAGAATTTACAAATAGGATTAAACGATCGAATTGCTTTTGTAAAGCATCTTTTTAACGGTAACCAGGGAGATTTTAATAGAGTGGTTTCGCAATTAAATTCGTTTAAAACAGAAAAAGAAGCCCGTAAATTTATCAAGAAAATGGTGAAGCCAGATTATAATTGGGCTGAACAAGAAGAATATGAAACGCGTTTTATGGAAATTGTAGAACGAAGATTTTTATAAAAAAAACAGTAAAGAGAAACCACAATAAAATTTAGCAATGAAGCATACACTACATATTCTTTTTTTACTGGTCTTTTTAGTTGGTTGCCAAACAACATATCAAACACAAACCTTTCAACAAATAAATATTCCAACGGCACCAAATTATGAAGATGAAAAAGCTTGGGCAGTATTGCCTTCAAAATATCCAGAAGAATTAAAACCATTTACCACCAATGTGGTAAAGGATTTAAAAGCAGATGTTTTTTATGTGTATCCTACCTTGTTAATGGATACAAAAGACCTTCGGTGGAATGCTCCGATTGATGACCTTGAACAGCACACTAAAATAGTAACATTGACTGTAAAATACCAAGCGTCGCCATTTGCAACATCGGGTAAAATCTATGTTCCTATTTATAGACAAGCACATATTCGTTCGTATAGTTTGTATAAAAAAGGAGGAAAACAGGCTTTTGAGATTGCTTATGCCGACGTTAAAAAAGCTTTTGAAACCTATTTAAAGAAGTACAATAATGGTAGGCCAATTATTATTGCAAGCCATAGTCAAGGCACAAATCATACAACACAATTGCTAAAAGATTTTTTTGATGAAAAGCCGTTGCAACAACAATTGATTGCAGCGTATATTCCTGGAATGGGAATCAAACCTGACGAATTTGAAACATTGAAGCCTATGGTAAGTCCTTCAGAAACAGGTGGGTTTGTTTCGTGGAATACACGTAAAAGAAACTCATATCCTAAAAAGAAAGACGTATTTAAAGGGTCCGTAACCACCAATCCAATTACGTGGGATTCAACTCTAAAAACAACCAGAGATCAGCACAAAGGGTTTTTGTATTCAGATGATAAGTTGTATAAAAATTCGTTTACAGCACAAATTACTGATGGAATGGTATGGATTTCATTGCCGCATTTTCCGTTGCGTTATTTTGCCATCTTTAAAAAGAATTATCACATAGGAGATATCAATTTATTTTGGCAAGATATTAAGGAAAATGTAGAACTGAGAACAAAAACGTGGTTGAAGAAGAATCAGTAGGTTGAAATTCTTATTCCTGTTTTACAGGAATAAGAAGAAAGGGTTCTTCCAGAATAATTGAAACGTTATCCAATTTTCTCCTTTAGTCGATCAACTTCTTTTTTACTATTTCCAATAAAAATTTCGGTGTCAATAATAAAAACGGGGCGTTTTAAAAACGTGTATTCATCTAAAAGAAGCTGCCTATAATCAGTTTCTGATAAATTTTGATCTTTTAAACCCATTGCAGTGTACAATTTTGCACGTTTGTTAAACAAGGCTTCATAACTTTTAGAAAAAGTATGGAGCTCTTCTAGTTGTTGTACGTTAACGGGATTCGATTTTATTTCTTGCATTTCAAATCCGTCGGTGTTTACTTCTTTTAAAATGCGTCGACAGGTGTCGCAAGTTTGTAGAAAATAGACTTTCTTCATTTTTACGGGTTATTTATGATACAAAGAAAGAGAAAATCAGCAATCTTTACTATTTTTACACAAAATATAAACACATGAAAACTCAGTTTGCAATTTTAAAAACCTCAAGAGAAATTTTTTTAAAAATTATTGAAGGATTGACCATAGAGCAGTTACACAAGATACCAGACGGATTTAAAAACAATATCGCATGGAATTTGGCACATTTGGTGGTTACTCAACAGTTGTTGCATTATAAATTGTCAGGATTAGATTGTTTGGTTCCAGAAGAATTGATCGCTCAGCATAAAAAAGGAACGTCGCCAACAAAGGTGTTTTCTGAAGAAGAATTTGAAGAGGTAAAAGAATTGTTTATTGGATTGCCAGATACCTTGCAAGAAGATTATGAAATGAAAATTTTTGAGAACTATTCAGAGTATTCAACAAGCACAGGTTTTGTGCTAGATTCAATAGATTAAGCAATTGCGTTTAATAATTTTCACGAAGGAATTCATATAGGAACCATTTTAGCACTTAAAAAATTAGTATAAACATTGATTGTTTTACAGATCAATTAGCAATAGTATTTACCATGAAATTCAATACAAAAACAATACACGGAGGCCAAGAACACGAACCAAGTACAGGTTCTGTAATGCCTCCGATATTCCAAACATCAACCTATGCGCAATCAAGCCCTGGGCAGCACAAAGGGTATGAGTACTCAAGAGCTGCAAACCCCACAAGAACGGCATTAGAAAATAGTTTTGCTGCTATTGAAAACGGAACTCATGGTTTTGCTTTTTCTTCTGGATTGTCTGCAATAGATTGCGTTTTAAAAATGTTACACCCAGGTGATGAAGTGATCGCCGGAGATGATTTGTACGGAGGAACCTACAGAATGTTTACCAAAATGTTTGGAAAATACGGATTGAAATTTCAATTTGTAGACATGAATTCTGTAGAAAATGTTTCGAAGGCAATTACCGATGCTACAAAACTGATATGGTTAGAAACGCCAACAAACCCATTGATGAAGATTGCAGATATTGAAGCTATCACGAAAGTTACGAAAGCTAAAAATTCAGAAATTTTAGTGGCTGTTGATAATACTTTTGCAACGCCGTATTTACAACGCCCGTTAGATTTAGGAGTAGATATTGTGATGCATTCTGCAACCAAATACTTAGGAGGACATTCTGATTTAGTCATGGGAGCCTTAATGGTAAAAGACGCAACCTTGGCAGAGCAATTACATTTTATTCAGTTTGCTGGTGGAGCGGTTGCCGGACCCATGGATAGCTTTTTAGCCTTAAGAGGTGTAAAAACATTACACATTAGAATGCAACGTCATTGTGAAAACGGAAAAGCAGTTGCTCATTATTTAGAGAGCCATCCTAAGGTAAAAGAAGTTTTTTATCCCGGTTTAGAAAGTCACCCGAACCACGCTATAGCTAAAAAACAAATGGACGATTTTGGTGGAATGGTTTCTTTTCGACTAAAAGATGAAAGTCAACAAGCAGCGTTCACATTTTTAGAAAACACTACTGTATTTATCTTGGCAGAATCATTAGGAGGCGTAGAAAGTTTGGTAAACCACCCAACAACCATGACACATGCTTCAATACCAGTAGAAGAAAGAGAAAAAATTGGAATTACAGATTCTTTAATTCGCTTAAGTGTTGGAATTGAAGACGTCAATGATTTACTACAAGACTTAGAGCAAGCATTAAATAAATAAAAAAGAGGCTGTTTAAAACAGCCTCTTTTTTATTGTATCACAAATTGTTCATTAAAGTGCCAATTGGCTTTTATCTTGAAAACTTCGGGATGATAGATGACCTTTTCAGGTTTTTCTTTCCGAAGGTAATTTCCGGTATCCCATTTGTGATTTCCATTAGCATCAATAATAGCTCTAATGATATAGTTGTCTGGTTTTAATAAATTGAAATTCAACAAGGTGTTTTTATCAACATAAAATCGTTGTACAATTTTTCCTTTTTTAGTAAGCAATTCAATAATAACTGGAACTGTTGTGTTTCTCTGCATGTCTAAAATAATACTTCCATAGTCTTCAGGTGCTTTTGTAGAGAACAGATAATTTAAGGAGTCGTTATGTGTTTTTACAATGTCTGTCAGCGCTTTTGGATATAAGCTCAATTGATACCGAGTGTTGTGTTTTTTATCAAACAGAAAGGCTATTTTGTTTTGTTTTTTATCAATTTTAGTAGTGTACGAGACCCTTGAAGAGTCTTTTTTAGTAATAAACTTAATCTTGCTTGTGTCTATTTTTGTAATGGGATTGTTGCTTAAAAAGAGAAGAGTGTCCCTTAAATTTAGAATTCTGCTAATGGTTGGGTTTATTTTTAAAGAGTCTATTTTTTTACTTCGTAAAAACACGGTAACGGTATCTACAAAGTTTTTGGCACTTACTTTAAAAATCAAAGAATCACGTTTAATGTTAGAAAAATGCCAATAATTTAACGTGTCTTTATCCGTTTCAAACTTCGAGATATTTTTATAATCCTCAGAAATGTTAGAAATGGTTTCTATTTTTAACCCTTTTGGATCTCCTTCAAAGCCAAAAATAAGATGCCCTTTATTGAGTTCTTTAGGTCTTGTTAATTTAAAAGGAGGGACTTCTTTATACAATGCAATAGGTGTTTTTAGAATGCTGTCTTCAGGTAATTTTATATGCCGAGGATACACGCCAATCTTATCTTCTTTGGGGTTGAACAAGTAATCGTTATAAGCGTCTTCTAATGCAAGAAGTAAATAAATTCCTTTTTTAATATTGCTAAGGTCAAACAATGTAGAATCTACCGTGTTTGTTACATAGCTTGGCTTTTTCCTGTAGACAATTGAATCTGTAAATGTAGAATCAATTTTATAGAGTAAAATGCTGATATTTTTTTTAGGCTCTTGAAGAAAAGCATCTTTTACAGTTCCTTTTGTTTGTAAAGAGTCAATAAAGTTTCCTGTAGAGAAAACGTATTTAAAGCGTTCTAGTTTATTACCTTCATTGTTGTCTTGTATGCTATTTCCAAAATTAAAGGTATAGGTAGTCTGCTCTTTTAAAGTGTCGGTAATATTAATGGTAATTAGTTTACTTGCCGTTCCTTGTGGTGTTATTGTAGGATTGTATTTTAAAGGAGGAGAAATAACTAATTGCTGGGTTACCTCTTTTAAAGTAATATACTCGTCAAAGTAAATCTTGATTTTGTTGCTCTTAAAATGAATGCTTTTGTATGGAGGGTTCGCAGTCACCATTAATGGAGCAAGACTGTCTTTTTTACCGCCGTCAGGCCTTCCTTTTCGAGCACAATTACTGGTCAGGAAAATAATGATAACTACAAAAAATAAAAGGCGGATAAAGTGTTTCAATACATTAATTTTACTACAAATAAACAACTATTTTATCTCAATTACTTTGATTGTTAGGTATTTTATTCTGTATAAGTAATCGTTGCAATGCTAATGGTGCTGTTTTCTGATTTTAAGATTTCTTTGCAGCAGGCTTCTAAGGTTGCGCCTGTAGTAATAACATCGTCGATAAGTAAAACGTGTTTGTTGTTAAAAATTTCGACATCTGTTATACTAAACTTTGTTTCTAGTTTGCTAAACCGTTCAAAACGCTGCTTAAATGTTTGTGTTGTTGCTGATGAGGTTCTGATTAAAACAGCTGGTTTATAAGTTGTGTGGAGTTGCTTTGCGAGTGCAATACCAAAAGTAGTGAGCTGATTATACCCTCTTTTTTTTAACTTCTTTGGATGAAGGGGCACAGGAACAATATAGTCTATGTTGTTAAATTGACCAGATTGTTTCAGCTGAAAACCAAACCAATTACCAAAAAAGGATCCTATTTTCTGATTTCCTTTGTATTTAAGAGCATGAATTAAGCGTTTGGTTTTTCCTCTCTTCCGATAAAACAAAAAAGAAGTTGCCATATTGATAGGGATTCTCCCTGAAAAAGAAGCGATAATTTTATTGTTTTTAAAATCTGGATACGGAACCATTGGCAAGTCGTGCCTACAATGTGTGCAGATTATTTTTTCAGATTGCACTAGTGATGATTCACAAGTTACACAGATGTTAGGGAAAAACAGGTAGAAAAGATCGTTGAATAGGGTCATTTTTAAACAGCTTTTTAAGGGAAGGTACAAAAAATGATAGAAACAAGATTTGTAAGAATGCCCTATATTTTTCTTGATAAATTTTCAGATTGATGTATCTTTGCCTCCATTATGGCAAAACAAGAAGATCAATTCAAAAAAGTACTATCACACGCAAAAGAGTACGGATACGTCTTTCAATCAAGTGAAATTTATGATGGATTAAGTGCGGTGTACGACTATGCTCAAAACGGCGTAGAATTAAAGAAAAATATTAGAGACTATTGGTGGAAATCAATGGTGCAATTACACGAAAATATTGTAGGAATTGACGCTGCAATTTTAATGCACCCAACTACTTGGAAAGCTTCAGGGCACGTAGATGCATTTAATGACCCTTTGATTGATAATAAAGATTCTAAAAAACGCTACAGAGCAGACGTTTTAATTGAAGATTATTGCCTAAAAATTGAAGGTAAAATTGAGAAAGAAGTTAAAAAAGCGGCAAAACGTTTTGGAGATGCTTTTAATAAAGAAGAATTTTTAGCAACCAACGGACGCGTAAAAGGATATCAAGAAAAAATAGCTGCCATTTTAGCAAGAATGGGCAAGTCATTAGAAAATGAAGATCTGGCAGATGTAAAAGCCTTGATTGAAGAATTGGAAATTGCAGATCCGTTAACAGGTTCTAAAAATTGGACAGATGTAAAGCAGTTCAATTTAATGTTTGGCACCAAATTAGGAGCATCCGCAGAAAGTGCAATGGACTTGTATTTGCGCCCAGAAACAGCACAAGGTATTTTTGTAAACTTCTTAAATGTGCAAAAAACAGGTCGAATGAAAATTCCGTTTGGAATTGCACAAACAGGAAAAGCATTCCGTAATGAAATCGTTGCACGTCAGTTTATTTTTAGAATGCGTGAGTTTGAACAAATGGAAATGCAGTTTTTTGTAAAGCCAGGAACTCAAAAAGAATGGTACTCAACATGGAAAGAAACACGTCTTCAATGGCATTTGTCTTTAGGTTTGGGAGCAGAAAATTATCGTTTTCACGATCATGATAAATTGGCACATTATGCCGATGCAGCCGCAGATATTGAGTTTAAATTTCCATTCGGATTTAAAGAATTAGAAGGGATCCATTCTCGTACAGACTTCGATTTAAAAGCACATGAAGAGCATTCAGGAAAGAAATTACAATATTTCGATCACGAAGAAAATAAAAGTTACGTGCCCTATGTAGTAGAAACTTCGATTGGTTTAGACAGAATGTTCTTGGCAGTTTTTTCAAATTCGTTACAAGAAGAAGAATTAGAAAACGGCACAACAAGAACCGTATTGAAATTACCTTCAGTATTGGCGCCCGTAAAAGCGGCTATTTTACCATTGGTAAAAAAAGACGGCTTGCCAGAAGTGGCACGTAAAATTGTCGCAGATTTAAAATGGGACTTCAATGTGGCTTATGATGAAAAAGATGCAGTTGGACGCAGGTATAGAAGACAAGATGCAAACGGAACGCCATTTTGTATTACTGTTGACCATGACACACTAGAAGATAATATGGTTACCATTCGTCATCGTGACACTATGATACAACAACGGGTAGGAATTTCTGAATTAAAAGGAATTATCGACAAAGAAGTCAACGCAAAATTTTGGTTGCAAAAGAAGTAAAATAAACAATCCTTTCTAAATTTATTTTAGAAAGGATTGTTTGTTTCTGAAACACTAAAATAGCAGCCTGCTTCAACCTCTTTGGGCTCAAACCTTGAATTATGCTCCTATCTTACCGGAAGGTAGGTTGCTCTTTCGTTCGCCATTCGTAGTGAGGTAAGCAGTCTTGTATCTATTCTATGCTAGTTCCAAAGCAACTTTCATCATGTCGGTAAAAGATTGCTCTCTTTCTAGGGCTGTTGTTGCTTCTCCAGTAACAATATTGTCACTTACCGTAAGTATAGAAAGTGCTTTGATGCCAAATTTTTTAGCGAGTGTAAATAGTATTTGTGTTTCCATTTCTACGCCAAGAATTCCATGTTTTTTCCAAACATCCCAACGATTTGGGGTCTCATCATAAAAAGTATTGGTGCTAAAAACAGTACCTTGATAGGTTTTGATATTTAATTTTTTTGCTGCTTGGTGTGCTTTGAGTAACAAATCAAAATCGGCAGTTGCTGCATAATGCATTCCTCCAAAAAGATTCCTGTTTGCATCAGAATCTCCAGAAGCACTCATTGCTAATAATACTTGTCCTAACTGAATATGCTCTTGTATTGTACCACAAGTTCCTACGCGAATCATGTTTTTTACATGATAAGTACTTGCCAGTTCGTTTACATAAATAGAGGTGCTTCCCATACCCATACCTGTACCCTGTATTGAAACTCTGTTTCCTTTATAGTATCCTGTAAAACCTAGCATTCCCCGAACATTATTATAACAAACGGCATCGTCAAGAAAATTTTCTGCAATGTATTTGGCTCGTAGAGGGTCTCCAGGTAATAAAACGGTTTCTGCAATATCTCCAACGTTGGCTTCTAAATGTAAACTACTCATATGTTTTTTTTTAAAGAAATTAAGATTATAAAATTTGTTTGTATTAGGCGCCGTAAGGAATCCAAATGTTTTTTATTTGGCTGGCATGTTTTAAGAAAACGGTACCTTCACCTTGCGCTGTATCTAGCCAGTTTCTGTACTTGCCATAATTGACCCAAGTTCGTTTCATATTGTCTGCAGATAGCAATTCCATTTGTGTACACCCGTCTTTGTTTCCGAAATACCAAATAGCATCTACGTCATCGTGTTTTGCAAGTACTTGAGCAAGCTCGTCTTTAGCACCTGTAACAATATTTACAGTGCCTGCAGGAACATCAGATGTTTCTAAAATTTGATAAAAATCTGTCGCAGAAAAAGGTGCTTTTTCAGAAGGAATAACAATTACATTGTTTCCCATTGTAATTGCTGGGATTACCGTTGAAATAAATCCTAATAATGGCGATTCGTCTGGGCAAACAACACCCATAACTCCCATAGATTCTGGCATTGCCAAGGTCACATTTCGATGAATGGTATGATGTACATTGCCGTCATATTTATCTGCCAATGCTGCGTAAGTATAAATTCTTTCAATAGAAACAGCAACTTCTTGTAACGCGTCAGCACTACTTTGATTGGTCATTTGAACAATTCGACTGGCAAATTCGTCTTTTCTAATATCTAGATTTTCGGCAATATAATACAGTACTTGTGCTCTTGCATGACCTGTCATGTTTGCCCATTTGTTATTGGCATGTGCTGCTTCAACAGCATTTCTAATATCTTTTCGATTTCCTTTCGAAACTTCTCCGATATAATTACCTTTTGTACTCTGTATCACCGTGCTATATCCTCCATCTGGTCGGGCTTGTTTGCCGCCAATATACATTTTAGTTGTTCTGTCTATTCCTGTTGATGGTTTTGTATTTTCAGCTACAGAGTTGTCAATCGTTATTTGTGTAGGTTTATCAGAAAAGGAATCTTCAATGCGTGGTTTTAAATATTCCATCAAACCTTCTTTTCCTCCTTCTCTTCCAAACCCAGATTCTCGGTAACCACCAAACCCAGCAGCAGCGTCAAAAACATTTGTGCAATTAATCCAGGCCACTCCCGCTTTTATTTGCGGTGCAATATCTAAGGCCAGATTGATGTTTTCTGTCCAAATACTACATGCCAATCCGTAGCGTGTATTGTTGGCTAATTTAACAGCTTCTTTATGGGTTCTAAAACTCATTGCCACTAAAACAGGGCCGAAAATTTCTTCTTGCGCAATAGTTGCTGAAGGAGACACGCCTGTAAACATTGTAGGAGGATAAAAATAACCTTCTTTAGGACACGCCCAAGAAGGTTGACAAAGGGTACTTCCTTCATCTACACCAAGTTGCACCATATCGGTAATTACTTTTAGTTGCCCTTTGTCTACAATGGCTCCCATATCTACACTTTTGTCTAAGGGGTTACCAATTCGTAAGCTCTCCATTCGAACTCTAATCTTCTTGTACAGTTTGTCAGCAATACTCTCTTGAACCAATAATCTAGATCCAGCACAACAAACTTGACCTTGGTTGAACCAGATAGCATCTACAATGCCTTCAACAACACTATCTAAATCAGCATCTTCAAAGACCATAAAAGGTGATTTTCCTCCAAGCTCTAGAGATAATTTTTTACCTGTTCCTGCGGTGGCTCTTCGGATTATTTTACCAACTTCAGTAGAGCCTGTAAATGCAATTTTATTTACATCTTTATGATTTACAAGTGCGGCACCCGTTTTTCCATGTCCAGTAATAATATTTACAACACCGTTTGGTAGGCCTATTTGTTGGCAGATCTCAGCAAAAAGTAATGCTGTTAATGAGGTTGATTCTGCGGGTTTTAACACAATGGTGTTTCCCATGGCAATGGCAGGGGCAATTTTCCAAGACAACATCATTAGCGGAAAATTCCAAGGAATGATTTGCCCAATCACACCTAATTCTTTGTAGTCTTTTAATTCGGTATTCTTTAACTGTGCCCAACCTGCATGATGGTAAAAATGTCGTGCAACAATAGGAATGTCAATGTCTCTTGTTTCGCGAATAGGCTTCCCATTGTCTAAAGATTCTAATACTGCAAAAAGACGTGCGTGTTTTTGAATTTGTCGTGCCAATGCATATAAGTATTTTGCCCTTTGATGTGCGCCAATTTTAATCCATTCTGGCAATGCTTTTTTTGCAGCTGCAACTGCTTTGTTAACATCGTTTTCATTGGCTTCAGAAATTTTGGCTAATTTTTCTGTTGTGGCTGGATTGATACTATCAAAATATTCTTTAGAAGAAGGAGCAGTCCATTTTCCGTTGATAAATAGCTTGAAAGTTCGTTGATGGTTTTCCAAAAATTGAATTGCTTCACTAGCATCTTCAGGAGCTGGGCCATAAGTCATTGTGTCGTATATATCTTTGATTTTCATGTGTCTGTTTTTATGCCATTGGGTGTCTAAATGCTGCTGAATATCTTCCTGTAACAAAATGTTCCAGTTGTCGTTCTATATCTCCTAGTAAACTACTAGCGCCAAACCTAAAAAGAGTAGGGTTTAACCAGTCATTTCCAAGTTCTTCTTTAATTAGTATCAACCAATTGATGGCTTGTTTTGCTTTGCCGATTCCACCAGCAGGTTTAAAACCAACTTTAAAACCAGTCAATTCATAATAGTCTCTAAGGGTTCTGATCATTACTAAACTTACAGGTAGCGTAGCGTTAGTAGGTTCTTTTCCGGTACTTGTTTTGATAAAGTCAGAACCAGCCATCATGCTTACCCAACTTGCTTTTGCTACTTTGGTGTATGTTGGAATTTCTCCAGTTGCCAAAATGGTTTTCATATGTGCGTCTCCACAAGCTTTTCTACACGCTGCTACTTCATCATAAAGGGCTTTCCAATCAGAATTTAATACTAAATTTCTGCTAACCACAATGTCAATTTCTTTAGCGCCCGCAGCGACAGAGATTTCAATTTGTCTGATTTTTTCTTTGAGAGGAATATTTCCCGCAGGAAAACCTGTAGAAACCGCTGCAATTGGAATGCCGCTTCCGTTCAGTCCTTTTACAGCATCTTCAATCAGATTGTGGTATACACATACAGCTGCAACCTGAATATTTTCGTTGTTCATTCCCATTGCTTTAAGTAGGTCTAATCGTACAGGTGATTTTGCCTTTGCACAGAGTCTTAATACATTTCCTTGTGTGTCATCTCCAGCAAGTGTGGTTAAGTCAATACAACTTAGTGCTTTTAATAGCCATGCGGCTTGCCATTCTTTTTTTACAGATCTACGACCGCTTAATGTTGCGGCTCTTCTTTCTACAGCACTTCGATTTACATGTAGATCTTCAAAAAGACTTGCATCAAATGGAATTCCTTCATTACGTATAAGTGTAGTATCGGTTTGATTATTTGACTTCATAGGTTTCTCGCTCATTATTAATCGTTAATGTACTGTTTTTAGAATTAATGGTTTTTCTAGTGGTTTTTCTTGAGAAAATGTATAGGCCAATTCCATCAACTCGGCAGCTTTGGTAAAACTAGCAGGATTGTTCGAATATAGGATTGCCAATGCTTCGCCTTTTTTAACATAATCACCGATTTTCTTTTTTAGAAGAATTCCAGCACCATGATCGATTACGCTTTCTTTGGTTTCTCTTCCAGCGCCTAGTTTTACAGAAGCTAGCCCAATATCTAAGGCATTTAATTCGCTGATAAATCCTTCGTTAGTACTTTTGTAGGTTTCTAAAAACTGCGTACTTGGCAATAATTCTGGCTGTTTAATAACATTTAAATCTCCTCCTTGGGCACTGATCAATTCTTCAAATTTTTTATAGGCAGCTCCAGAGTCAATTAAATTATTAAGGGTTTTTCTGGCCTGTATAAGATTTTCGGATACTTCGCCAAGGACCAACATATGACTCCCTAATTCTAAACACAATTTTGTTAAGTCTTCTGGGCCATTTCCTTTTAACGTTTCAATGACTTCTTTTATTTCTAAAGCGTTACCGATGGTGCACCCAAGAGGCTCGTTCATTGACGTAATAACTGCGGTTACTTTTCTGTTCATTTTTTCTCCAATTCCAATCATTGTTGCTGCTAGTTTTTCAGCATTTTCAATGGTTTTCATAAAAGCGCCATGCCCTACTTTGATATCAATAACAATTGCGTCTGCTCCACAGGCCAATTTTTTACTCATGATGCTTGAAGAAATTAACGAAATATGATCAACAGTTCCAGTAACATCTCTTAATGCATACAGTTTTTTGTCTGCAGGAACTAGATTGGCATTTTGTCCACAAACAGCAATATTAGTTTTTTTAATTTGTGCTATAAATTCTTCTCGAGATAGATCAATAGACAGTCCTTTTATCGCTTCCATTTTGTCTAAGGTTCCGCCAGTGTGCCCAAGACCTCTTCCAGACATTTTTGCAACGGGTACACCGGCTGCTGCAACTAAAGGAGCAAGAATTAAGGTTGTTTTATCGCCAACACCACCGGTGCTATGTTTGTCTAATTTAATACCTTTTATTTCTGAAAGATCAATAAGCTCTCCAGAACGCATCATAATGTCAGTAAGGTTAGCGGTTTCAGCACGTGTCATTCCTTTAAAATAGACCGCCATTAGAAAGGCAGAAATTTGATAATCAGGAATGCTTTCAGAAGTAAAACCATCAATGATGGAGGTAATCTCTTCTTTAGTAAGTTCTATTCCGTTTCTCTTTTTTATTATGAGCTCTATCATACTTTCCTGTGAGTGTACTATAAATAGTTAATAATATGCCTAGATTCAAAGGTCGATAATTAAAGGTAAATATAAAATAAGATAGCTTATGTAAATAAGTTAAACTAGATTAACATTGTTTACTACTCTAAGAGGAGTTGGTTTTTAATTTTACTTAAAAACTCTTTGGTAATGCCCAGATAAGATGCCACCATGTATTGCGGAATTCGTTGTTCCATTTCAGGATGTTGCATTTTAAAATATACATATCTTTTCTTAGCTGATAAGGTAAAATTTCTGACAATTCGTTTTTGCGCAGACACAAAAGCGGTTTCTAAAACCAACCTAAAAAAACGTTCTAGTTTAGGTACTTTTTTAAATAGCACTTCTTGATTCTCATACGATAATTGGATGAGTTCTGTGTTTTCAATACAATGCACATTGTAATCAGAAGGTGTTTGAGACACAAAACTTCCAATTTCAGAAGCCCACCAATTCTCAAATGAAAACATGACAATATGTTCTTGTCCTTCATCGTCTGCATAAAATGTTCGAGTACATCCAGCAATGATAAAAGCACTTTGCTTACAGACATCACCTTGCTGTACAACATACTGTCCTTTTAAATATTTTCTATAGGTAACGGTAGAAAGTATAAGGTCTTCTTCTTCTTTTGTTAAAGAAACATACGTATTGACAAAATGTATAAAAGGTAGTGCTTTATGTGAATTCATTATACAAATATAATCATTTTGGAATGATATCTTTTAAACGAAAGCTTTAGTCTAATAGTTAAAACGCCTACAAAAAAAAACCGAAGAAATTTCTTCGGTTTTTTTTGTGAAAAAGGTTTTTTAGAATTGGAATCCGAAAGAAAGTCCGCCTCTTACAACAAAATCATCTCCATATGAATCTGAAAAAAGGCCACGCCCAAATCCAAAGTGGGTTTGTACTACAAAACCACTATTTGAAACGTATTTATGTCCAACTGAAACCCCAAGGGCAAATTGCGTTGATTTCTCTGGTTCACTATAACTATCATAGTCATAGTTGTAGCTTTTGTGTGTGTAAAGCATTCCGAACCCTTCAGCAAAAAACCTTTTCTGCCCTGCATTGATAGAGAAATAATGCCTGTAATAAGGTGTTAAAGAAAAGTTTTTGTAAAAATCGTAATCTTCTTCTAAAGATATAAAAAGGTCTGCACCAACAGTAGCTTCTTCGTTTATAAAATATTCATACGACACATCAAAAGCTTTTAAAATGATAAGGTTGGTCGTGTTTAATCTAATTTCATGTTTTGTTTCTTCTTGGATGTCAGTAGTTGTTTCTTTTTGTGCAGTTGCAATAGCGGTAACAAATAGTAGCAATAGTAGTGTGATTTTTTTCATGATGTTTTGTTAGGGTTATTAAGATTTGTAAGCCTTTAAGAAAGGCTGTTCCAAAGTACTCTTTTTTTAAGAAACAAAAAAACTTAAGTTAAAAATTTGCTCTCAATTGAACAGATCCCGTGTGAATTGTGTTTGAATTTTCGCTTTTTCTTCCTAAATAGCTAAGATTCATTTGTAAGAATGAATTTATTTTTTGCTGGTAGATTAAGTTCCAGGTATAGTTTTTTCCTGTTTGTAAGCCTTCTAGCATTTGATAGGAAACGGGGCTGTTTTGATTGCCTTTAAAATTATTTACAAACAGGTTTGTTTCTGCGCTTATTTGAGAGCTCTTATTGCGATGGTGAAAATAAGAAATACCTAAGTTTTGTTGTTGAAGTTTTTCAAAATCTAGCACAACATTTTTTTTGTCTTTAAATTGATAAAACACAGAAAATCGATGGTCTTTATGGTATAAGAATGTAAATTTTGAAAGCACATCTGCGCTATTGATCTGATAATTTTTATTCGCAAAATTCTCTGTCAATACTTTGTTTTTTGAGCGACTTGATTTGAAATCTAGCAACCAAAATTTTCCTAATTTATGTTGCAGTTCTAGTTGGTGTAAATTGGTGGTGTTTTCTTGATTTCCAATGCTGTACAATTGCTTATTTTTAGACTTTCCATACGTATATGTTACACTGTAATTTTGTAAGCTTTTATTGAAAAACAAGCTATTTCTAAGGCTAAAATTTAATCCTAGCAGGTTAGAGTCATCAATGTCAAACGGATTCCAATTAAAGGCATTTGTTGTTCTTTTTTGTTCATTATCGATCAAAAAATAGGTTTGATTGTACAAATGAGAAATCATTTTTTTTAATCCAGATGCACGCGCCCATTGCGAAGGGTTCACTACAATAGATTGCACCCATTTAGCACGCTGCGTATTGATGTAATTGATATTAGGTAATGCCACACGTAAATAGTCGGCTTGGTCTTTAAATTTTGCAATTTCAAACTCGTTAAATTCTTTAATTTCATTATTATTATAATCGATCCAAGTATAATAACCTTGCCCGGGTTCTGTTTTTATATACACATATTCTTGCCGAGGAATGTTGCCAGATGAGGTTTCATAAGTAGTATGTAAATGAACGAAGTTCGAAAATAATTTCTGACTGTAAACGATTTTAGAGTTTAGAGACTGTTCATTGTTTGTAAAGCTATTTTTAGTGGCTCTATAGTTTGCAAATACCGTTAAGTTGCTGTTTGTGTTTTGAATGATTGTGCTGTTAAGGTATGTTGTTTTTCGACGGGTTGTTTGTGTAAAATCGCCTTTTTTAATGCTGTCATTTTCTCGATACTTAAATCCGATTTTTGCAAAAACTTTTGTGCTATCTCCAAAACCAATATAGGTTTCGGCTTCTTTAAATCGGTAACTTAATAGGTTGAATTCGGCCGTGTTTTTAGTTGTTCTTTTGTTGGTTTCTAGATTGAAAAACCCACCAATCCATTTTTTGGTAAAGCGATGCTCTACAGTTGCTTTTGCTCTTAAAAAGTGATTGACTTCTATAGACGAAGTGTTGTTTAACAAGCTTCCGTTAACAGAAAAATTAGTGTTTTTTAATTGCGTACTGCTGTTAAATTGGTGTTTGATACCGGTGTAGTTTTTAGAATAGTCTAACAATTGAAAATGATATGTTATCAAGTTGTTTTTTTTCTTTTTCAAGATAAAACGAGTGCTTAGCAATTGTTTGTTTCCGAGTGGATTTATGAGGTTCCAATCTCTTTCATATTCAATACTTTCAAACCCTTGCTCTGTGTTGAAATTTTGATGCACAAACTCATAGTCGAAATCTGTTGAAAATTGCCATTTGTTGTCTATGAGTAATTGTTTCCAATTTAATTTTGTTGCCATTCCTTTGTTCTGAGTATCGTCAATAGATGAAAATAGATTCAGGTCGTTATTACTTAGTGCAATTTCTGAAAACAGCGTTGTTTTTTTATTTGGGGTGTACGTAGCGTTTACCACTGAAATTTGAGATTTAGAAGGCGCCGCTAAACGAATAGTTGGGTTGTAACTTCCCAAGTTTTCACCTACAAATTTAAAAATGTTTCCAATAGCAATGGTTTTATCGAGCAGATAGTCTCCTTTGTTTGTGCCTACAAAAGTAAAGCGTACATTGTATAGTTCATCTGTTGGCTTGTTAGAATGCTCAAAAGTTTCTATAGTTCCTACCACGCGTTTTTTATATAGAATTTTACTGTCAGAATACACATCTTTATACGCGCTTTGAGCAATCATTTTCGAAAGGTCATTTCCAGCATCCGCTAAAATTTGTTTTTGAGCATCCGTTAAAGATTGTTGTACAGGCTGGTTTTTAGCGTCGTTTTCATTGTAGAAAAACCCGTTTACACTGATTTTTTCTCCTTTGTAATTGGCCTTTTCATAGGTAACAAATCGGGTATAATTTCTATCAGAATATTGGTATTCTATATGAAATCGCATGTCATTTGTAACGGGAAAGGTTGTGTTAAACCGTATTTCTGCCGTATTGTAATCGATCGTGTAATCGTTATTTTCTCCGCGTTGTAATGCTATTCCGTTGGCATATAAGGCATCACTTCCAGCAACAATAATAATGTAAGATTCTTGCTCTGGACCAAAAATTCGATAAGGCCCTTGATTTCCTTCCTTTCCCATAAAATTAAACTCAGAAAACCGACCTCTAACAATGGCTCCAGAAGCCAATACTGATGTTTGGTCGTTAATATCAGCTTCTACTTCTAGTCCAGCTACTTTTTTTATCAATTGAAAAAAAAAGCTTTCACTATTTTTTAAGTCCAAATCTCCTGCTTTTACGCGCCACTTTTTACTCGTTAATTCCATGAAAATACGATCAAAATCGGTAATATTCTGTGAATATCCATTGTCTTGTAGCGGAATATTGGTGTCGTAAATATGGGCTTTTAGTGCAATGTCTTTAGATAGTTTTCCTTCGATATCTAAATCTAAAGTAGCATTGACTACCGAGTTTTGGTTGTTGCCAATGGTAATGCCTCGAGTAATATTTCCGTTGGTATTTAGCCCTTCAAATAAAATGGTTTTTGACCGTTTTTTATTGCTTGTTAAGCTGTATAGTTTTTTTGTGTTGCTTGTATTTGGAACGATAATACGTTCGTCAAAAACGCTATAGGATTTGGTGATGAAATCAGGAAATCGAAAATACTCAACAATGATTTTAGGGTATTTTTTCGAATTGATAATGAGTATGGCTTTGCTAAAATCAATTTGATATTCAGACGATTTTATTTCTTTGTTTTTAGCGGTTAGTACCTTAAATTTTTGTGAGTTAATACTAAGGGTGTCAATCTGAATGGTGTCTTTTACAAGAAGGAATGTTTTAGAACGAAAATCGGTGGATGTAATTTGCGATTGGGCAAAAAAACCGATCAAAAGAAAATTGATAAGAAGTAATTTCTTTGTCATAAAACACAAACGAATGAAATGTAAAAATAGTTTATTCTATTGAGGTGACCTTGTGAAGTTAAAAAAGTGATTGTTGTTTTACAGGGCTTTCATGCGCTAGCAGCCATTTTTTTCTCCAAAGTCCACCGGCATATCCTGTCAAAGAACCGTCAGTTCCAAGTACTCTGTGGCAGGGAATGAGTATCCAAATTGGGTTTTTCCCGTTGGCAGCGGCAACGGCTCTAATGGCTTTTACATCTCCCAATGCTTTTGATTGTTCTAAATATGTTCTGGTTTTGCTAAACGGAATGTGTAACAATTCTTTCCAAACCCGTTGTTGAAATTCGGTTCCTTGTGGGTTTAATTTTACAGTGAATTCAATTCTTTCTCCTTTAAAGTATTCTTTTAGTTGCATAACACATTCTTGTAAACAAGCAGGAATGTCTGTGTTGTCTTTAATTTGCTTGCTCGGCAAACAGGCGGAGAAGTCATTATCCAATACAGAAACCGATTGGATTCCGTTTTCATCTCCTACAATTTTTGCAGTACCAATAGGTGTTTTGTAGTGTATGGTTTGATTAGACACCAAAAATTTCTTTAGAATTCTGAGTGGTAATTTCTGTAATTTCTTGGAAAGGTAGCCCATAAATGGCAACCAATTTATCAATCACTTGTGTGATGTAAGCACTTTCATTTCGTTTTCCTCTGTAGGGGGTTGGAGCTAAATAAGGCGAGTCTGTTTCTAAGACAATATGTTTGAGGGCTATTTGGTTTAGAAATTGATCAATTTTACCGTTTTTAAAGGTTGCGACACCGCCAATTCCGAGTTTCATATGATATGAAATGGCTTTTTTAGCCTGTTTTAATGTTCCTGTAAAGCAATGAAAAATTCCTCGTAAATCGTCACTTTTTTCTGCCTCTAATACCTCAAAAATTTCATCAAATGCATCACGACAATGAATTACTATTGGAAGTTTTTTTTCTTTTGCCCATTGAATTTGGGTTCTAAATGCTTCTTGTTGCTGAGCTAAAAAGGTGTTGTCCCAATACAAGTCAATACCGATTTCTCCAATGGCGTAAAAATGTCGTTGGTCAATCCATTTTTTGACATGGGCCAATTCTTCTTTGTAATTCTCTTTTACAGAAGTTGGGTGCAATCCCATCATCAAGAAAATATTTTTTGGGTACGCAGTTTCCAAATGAAACATGCGTTCTGTGTAAGAGGCGTCTATAGCGGGAATAAAAAAACGAGAAATACCTGCATCAAAGGCACGTTGCATCATGATGTCTCTGTCTTCATCAAATTGTTCAGAATATAAATGCGTGTGCGTATCGGTAATCATTAAAAACGTATTTTTGACAAAAATACAGTTAAATGGCAAGTCTGAAAAATCTATTGTTAAAAAAGGGATACATTCGAATTAAATTAAAAAGAATGGCGACCAATCATCTAGAATTGACAGCAAAAATCAATGGTGTTAAAGGACGGTTTATTTTAGATACTGGTGCTTCCAACTCTTGTGTTGGGCTCAATTTAATTGAGCATTTTAACTTAATTGCTGAAGCATCTGAAACAAAGGCTGCTAGTGCTGGAGCTACAGAGATGGAGACACAGAAGTCTGAAAACAACACCTTAAAAATTGGCACTTGGAAAACCAATAGAAGCCATTTAGTTTTGTTCAATTTAATTCATGTAAACACCGCTTTAACGCAACACAAAGCCAGAGAAGTACAAGGAATTATTGGCGCCGATATTTTAGAAAAAGGAAAAGCAGTAATCGATTATGATAAATTAGTGTTGTATTTAAAAATGCCTTCTAAGAAAGCGAATAAGCACTAGCTCAACACTTTTTCAATTCTTTTTATGGCTTCTCTCAATTGACTTTCAGAGGCTGCATATGACATTCGAATACAATTTGGCGCTCCAAAAGCATCGCCGGTAACTGTTGCCACATTTGCTTCTTCTAATAACAGCATAGAAAAATCACTTGCATTGTTGATGGTTTTTCCTTTAAACGTTTTTCCAAAGAAATTTGAAACGTCTGGAAAAACATAAAAAGCACCTTCAGGTATGTTTAATTTGAATCCGTCTATTTTTCCTAATAAATTCAACACCATATCTCTACGGTTTTGAAATTCATCGACCATGTATTTAATGTTAGAGACAGGTGCTAAAACAGCGGTAATTGCAGCTCTTTGAGCAATGCAATTTGCTCCAGAAGTAATTTGTCCTTGCATTTTTGTACAGGCTTTGGCAATCCACTGCGGTGCGCCAATATATCCAATTCTCCAGCCTGTCATTGCAAACGCTTTTGCCAATCCGTTTACTGTAATGGTTCGGTCGTACATGTTTTCAATCGCAGCAAAGCTAAATGCTTTTGCTCCGTAGTTGATGTGTTCATAAATTTCATCCGATAAGACATATATCTGCGGATGTTTTCCTAATACTTTTGCCAATGCTCTGTACTCCTCTTCGCTGTATATCGTTCCGCTTGGATTGTTTGGCGAGTTAAAGAAAATCATTTTTGTTTTTGGCGTAATTGCCGCTTCTAATTGCGCAGGGGTAATTTTAAAATCAGTATCAATAGAAGAGGGGATTTCAACAAAAGTAGCTTCACATAAAATAGCAATTGCAGAGTAGCTTACCCAATAAGGTGCTGGTAGTAAAACTTCATCACCTGGGTTTAATAACACTTGAGCAATGTTTGCAATAGATTGTTTTGCGCCTGTAGACACTACAATTTGATTGGGTTGGTATTCCAAGCCGTTATCGCGCTTAAATTTGGTGCAAATCGCTTCTTTTAGTGCTGGATATCCGTCAACAGGAGTATACGAGTTGTAATCTTGATTGATGGCTTCAATAGCTGCATCTTTGATAAAATCGGGTGTGTTAAAGTCAGGTTCTCCTAAACTTAAGCTGATAATATCTTTTCCTGCAGCTTTTAATTCTCTTGCTTTGGCAGCCATTGCCAAGGTTTGAGAGATGGGCAAACTGTTAATCCTGTCTGATAATGGGTGTGGCATTCTTTCTGGTGTGTTGTTAGTTGTTTATGCTAAATGCGGTTTCTTTCCTAAAGAGCTAAGTTGCTTAAAGTGCTCTATTATGGCTTTTCTCATGGTGCGATATTCGTTATAAGGCAAATTAAATTCGGCAGCAGTAGCTTTTACAATTGTTGCTAGTTTTTTATAATGAACATGTGATACATGAGGAAAAATATGATGTTCTACTTGATGATTTAATCCACCAGTATAAAAATTCACAATCCTATTACTTGGTGCAAAATTAGATGTAGTATACAGTTGGTGAACTGCCCATGTGTGTTCTAAATTCCCATCTTTGTCTGGAGTTGGCATTTCTGTGTTAGGAACCACATGTGCTAGTTGAAAAACCACGCTTAAAATCATGCCAGCTGTATAGTGCATTACAAAAAAACCAATTAAAACTTTCCACCAAGCAATGTCTATAACTAGAAGAGGCAATGCAATCCATAGGGCGTAATATACTATTTTAGAGATAATTAGTTTGGTCCATTCTGTAGCTGGATTCGGGAATTTTCCATAAGATAATTTTCGTTTCAAATAGCGATGCATTTGTTTTACATCTGTAGTAATAGCCCAGTTAATAGTTAATAATCCGTAGAGGAAAATAGAATAATATTTTTGAAATTTGTGTATTGGAAACCATTTTGCGTGTGGAGAAAAACGAATAATTCTACCTGCATCAATATCTTCATCATGGTCTTTTACATTGGTAAAAGTATGGTGCAAGACATTGTGTTGTACTTTCCAGTTGTATACATTTCCGGCAAGAATATAAATACTACTCCCCATTAATTTATTGACCCATTTTTTGCTAGAAAAAGAATCATGATTGCTATCGTGCATTACATTCATTCCAACTCCGGCCATTCCAATACCTGTAATAACAGCTAATAACAACAAAAGCCATTGTGGCATAGCAATTGTTAAACTTAAAACCACTGGTACTAAAAAGAGAGAAAACATCAACACTGCTTTGGTGTACAGCTTCCAGTTTCCGGTACGTTTAATGTTGTTTTCTTTAAAGTAGGTATTGACACGTTTGTTTAGAGTCTTAAAAAACTTGGCTTTGTCAATTCTAGAAAAGTTAATAGTTTTCATATGTTGTTCTATTAGTTAGATACAAAAATATGCTTTTTGAAGTATCTATATGCGATAAACGTTAATTTTTAATAGGAATTGTTTGTTTGTAAATTACTATTTTTGCGCAATATTACTATTTTATGGAAATTATACAGAAATATTTCACAAATTTAACCGAAACTCAACTGGATCAATTTTCAAAACTCCAAGAATTATATCAAGATTGGAATTTGAGAATCAATGTGGTTTCTCGTAAAGATATTGATGAGTTGTACTTGCGTCACGTACTGCATTCATTAGCGATTGCGAAGGTGATGGAGTTTCAGCCTGGCGCTAAAGTAATGGATGTTGGAACAGGAGGAGGTTTTCCTGGAATTCCTTTAGCCATCTTATTTCCAGAGACACAATTTCATTTAGTAGATAGCATTGGAAAAAAAATAAAAGTGGTGCATGAAGTGGTACAAGGGTTGGGATTAGAAAATGTGAAATCCTCTAATTGCAGAGTAGAAGAAGTAAAAGATACTTATGATTTTATAGTGAGTAGAGCGGTGGCGCAAATGGAAACTTTTGTACGATGGACAAAGGGGAAAATTTCTAAAAAACAACGCCACGAATTGAAAAACGGAATTCTGTATTTAAAAGGAGGAGATTTGACGGAAGAACTACAAAAATATACTTCAGCTACTCTATACGATTTGTCCGATTATTTTGATGAAGATTTTTTTGAAACTAAAAAAGTGGTGCATTTGCCCATGAAGTTTAAGGGCAATTAAATAGTTGAATTGCATAAAAAAATCCCTGACCAGTTTGGTGAGGGATTTTTTGTTTTTTACTTAGAAGGTTCACTTTTATCCTAAGAACGGATATTTGTAATCTGTTGGTGTTACAAAGGTTTCTTTGATCAAACGAACAGAAGTCCAACGCAATAAATTTTGAGCAGAACCTGCTTTGTCATTGGTTCCAGAAGCTCTTGCTCCTCCAAAAGGTTGTTGTCCTACAACAGCACCCGTTGGTTTGTCGTTGATGTAGAAGTTTCCGGCTGCATTTTCTAATTCTTTCGATGCTTTTTCTACAATATATCTATCGGTAGAAAAAATGGCCCCCGTTAAGGCATATTCTGTAGATTCGTCTACGAGTTTTAATGAAGCTTCCCATTCGGCATCTTCGTAAACATAAACAGTCATTACAGGGCCAAACAACTCGGTAGTCATGGTTGCATAGGTGGGAGATTTTGCTAGAATAACGGTAGGTTCAATAAAATATCCGACAGATTTATCATGGCCGCCACCAACAATAATTTCTGCATTTGTATCGTTTTTTGCAGCCTCTAAAAAGCTTGCAATTTTATCAAAAGAACCTTCGTGAATTACGGCATTTACAAAATTAGAGGTGTCTGCTGGAGACCCCATTTTTAATTCATTGGTTTGTGCAATTACATGTTTCTTTACTGCTTCCCATTGAGAGGCAGGAATGTATGCGCGTGAAGCTGCAGAACATTTTTGTCCTTGGTATTCAAAAGAACCTCTAACAATGGCAGTTGCTACTTGTAATGGATTTGCAGAATTATGAGCCCAGATAAAATCTTTTCTGCCAGTTTCTCCAACAATTCTTGGGTAGGTTTTGTAGTTGTGAATATTGTTTCCAATTTGTTTCCATAAGTTTTTGAAAACATGTGTAGAGACTGTAAAATGTAATCCTGAGAAATCTGGAGAAGCCAATGCAGTATCTGTAATCATCACAGGGTCTCCGTAAATTACGTTGATAACTCCATCAGGCAAACCAGCTTCTTTAAACAAATCTACTATTACTTGTGCAGAATATGCTTGGTGATCTGAAGGCTTCCAAACCACAACATTTCCCATCAAAGCAGCAGCAGCAGGTAAGTTGGCGGCAATAGAAGTAAAGTTAAAAGGCGTAATAGCATATACAAACCCTTCTAGCGGACGGTATTCTACACGGTTCCAAATTCCAGGTGCAGATGCAGGTTGGTCTTTGAAAATATCGGTCATATATTGTACGTTGAAACGGAAAAAATCAATCATTTCACAAGCCGCATCAATTTCTGCTTGGTGTACGTTTTTAGATTGCGCAATCATGGTGGCGGCGTTCATCTTAGCTCGGTAAGGACCTGCTAGTAATTCAGCTGCTTTTAAAAAGATGGCCGCACGCTCTGTCCAGCTAGTGCTAGACCATTCTTGTCTTGCTGCTAATGCTGTTGAAATGGCAGCGTCTACATGCGATTTCTCTGCAACATGGTATTGCCCAACTACGTGTTTATGATCGTGTGGAGGTGTAATGTTTTTGGTGTTTCCTGTACGAATTTCTTCGCCATTGATATGCATAGGTACATCAATGTTGCTGTTAAACATTGCGTTATATGTAGCTAATAATTCTGCTCTCTCTGGAGAGCCAGGAGCATATCCTTTAACAGGTTCATTTACAGCTGTTGGAACGTTGAAAAAACCTCTTCCCATTTTTAGTGTGTTTTATGTTTAGTTTTTGTTTTTTGATGAAAAAGTAGCAACTTGTAAATCTTTGATTAATTTGCGACTAATTTGAAGCAAGAAAATTAAGAGAAGAAATTGAACTTTTTGAAGTTGCAAAGTTACAATTAATTTTTAGTTTAATGTGTTGGTTTTTTATACTTGAAATTATCAAAAATAGATACTATTTATGTGTACCGTTACTTTTTTACCCTTGGGAAAATCTGATTTTATCTTGACCTCTAATAGAGATGAACAAGCAACGAGGAAGACACTACATCCAAAGAAATATATTGAAGATGGCATTGAGCTTACCTATCCTAAAGACGAATTGGCAGGAGGTACGTGGATTGGATTGAGTGCTAAAAGAAGGTTGGTGTGCTTGTTAAATGGAGGCTTTGATGTGCATGAAAGAGCGGCGTCTTATAAAATGAGTAGAGGCATTATTGTAAAAGCTATTTTAAAATCAGAAAATGCATTGCAAACAATTGGCAGTTTTGATTTTTGTGGAATAGAGCCTTTTACGATTGTGTTGGTAGATTGGAATACAGAGCTTCAATTGCATGAATTGGTTTGGGATGGGAAACAGCAGCATCTTACAGCATTGCCACAAGAACCGAAAATATGGTCTTCATCAACCCTGTATACCAAAGAAATGAAGCAATTACGACAAAATTGGTTTTCTGAATGGTTACAAGAACACAAAGAATTTACGCAAAAAGAAATTCTAAAATTTCATAAAGACAAAACAAAAGGAACTCCAGATACTTCTCTACAAATGAAACGTTGGTACGTAGAAACCGTGAGTGTCACGTCTGTAGAAAAAAAGGCAGACAAGGTTCGGGTTAACTATAAAGATCTTGTGCATCAAAAGGCAACTGTTTTAGAAATGCCTTAATACAATGCAAAAGAAATAAAAGAAACGGTGACCATTCCTATGATAGCAAAGGTTAGGTAAACGATGTTTAGCAGGATGAATTTAACAGTTGTTTTAAAATATCCTTGTTGATAAAACCTACGCATGGCTTTAAATAGATAGCCTAAAAATAGCAAGAAAAAGATGGCCATAATGTATTCGGCATCTTTGATATAATTGATCATAAAAAAAGCAGCAAGTAGTAAAAAGAAAACGGTTTGTGTATGAAACACAAAAACCAAATGCTCTACGTAGGTATATTTTTTTCGGATGTAAAATAACTTTAAGAACAGTGTAAATAAAGGAAGGAAAACAAACAAAGAAATAGAGATGTGTGAAATGATTTGTTGCGAGAACTCTTCCCTGTTTTCTTTTTTTGAAAAAATAGCGTTGGCAACGGTCATTCTTTCATATAAAAAACGATTTAAAAATGTTTTTTCATAGTGTAAGCTATCCAATGCATCATCTATAGTTGCGGTAGGGTATCTCTCTCGAAAACTAAGAAATGCATCGAGTTTAGGGGTGCTCAATTGAAAACTATTGACTGTGTCTGTAGCAATTAGCGGAAAGCTGCTTTTTATTTTTTTTAGCTCTGTAGAGTCTATTTCTTTTAAGGCTTTGTCTAGCTCTGTGTTTGTTTTCTTTTTTAGAGAAGCAATTTCTGTAGCGGCTAATGAACTTGAGGTTTTTTGACTTGCGCCACTGTTTAGTGCGTTGAATTTATCGTAGGTTTCTGTTAGTCCAATCAATAAAAAAAACAATATAGAAACGGTTAAGTAAAATTGAAATGGATTGGAGTAGCGGCTGCGTTTTCCGTCAATATAATCTTTAGAAACTTTTCCTGGTTTTGTTAATAACGGAATTAAAGTGGTCCAAAATTTAGCATCCCAAGAAATAAATCCATTAAAAATCTCTTGTATAAAACTTCCAAACGTAATTTGTTTGCCTCTGTTTTTTTGCCCGCAATATTGGCAGAATTTTTCACCTCCAAAAAATGGATGTTCACAATTTAAACACTTGGTTTCGTGAGCTATAATTCGTTTTTTCTTTTTTGTTGTTAGTTTGATATAGCGGTTGTTGTTAGTTGAAAAGTAGGAATGATGACATTAAATTTTTTAGCATTAGAGAGGTTTGTCATTTTAAAAATGCCTTTCATGGCACCCGATGAAGCAAGTAAAAGACAATGGGACTTATAAGTATATGAGTTTTGTGGTGCAATTGTTGGAGTTTGACCAATAACGCCTTTTCCTTTCACAACTTCTTTGTAGTTTAGTGCATCAAAAATTTCCCAAACACGTTCTAATAATTGTACCGTGTCTTTGCTGTTGTTCTCGATGGTAATAAAATAGCTAAACAGATACGCTAACTGACTGTTTTGAAGTGTTGTGCCGTCGTATCGAGTTTTTACGGAGACTTTGATTCCTTTGGTTATTTGTTGTGTCATTTGAGATTTTAGGGTTGTTAAGCTTCTCAAATATAGCAACTTTAGATATAAAAAGCTCTTTTCTTAACAATTTTATTAGCGCTGATTAAAAAAACCAGTGCCAATTCCAATGACGCTATCGTAATAAGTTCCGAAAGGTTTGTAGTATATAAGTACTTGATATTCGTTTTCTGTTTGATAATGCGTGCCACTAATTTCATGCGTATCTAAAACAGCATCACTGTTTTTAGTAACAAAAGAATAGTTGTAAAAACCTTGTTTTAATATAATGGTTGCCGTGTACATTCCTACTGCTTCATCATAGGTCATTTGGTTTGTTGCTGAAATGGCATAGTTGTTAAAAGCGCCATATAGATATACTTCTTTATCGCTGATTTTTGCTGTTTCTAGAGCAAAATGTAACGAGACATAATCAGCTTCGGTATCAGGATTGTTGCCTTCTAAAGTTCTGATTACAAATTGACCGTTGATGTCTGGATTATAGGTATACGACTTTTTAGCACGTACTTCTTGCGGATACAAATAGTGATGATAGATGTCCTTTTGAATAACTCGTGCAGTTTTTAAATTTGGAGTTCGAATCACTTTCGTGTCGAAGTTTAAAAATTCATTTCCTCCCCAAAAATTAGAGGCGTTAACATACTTGTATTCCAATTGTTTTTTTCTGTAAAATTGAGGTTTTAAATCAGTAATTGCCGTTTTCCAATTGTTGTTTTGCAATACGGCTACCTTAATTTCTTGTGAAGGGTTGTTAATGTTCAGTGCATTGTGATTTACAATAAACTGCACCGTTTGTTGCTGATTTATGGTTTTTGTATTTCTGCTTCTTAGTACAGAAACACCAACAGTAGCTATAGATTCATACAGGGTAAAACGTCTTGTAAATACAACAGTGTCGTCTTCATCCAATACAGAGATTTGGTAATTTCCACTTTTTGTAATGTTGGTTGTTGCATTGGGAATCTGAACGTTGTAATGCGTGTATGATTGTAAGGTGTTGAACGAGTTTTCAACCTCTTGAATGCTGTTTTGGTCAAAGCCATCAATATATTCACTAGATAAAAGAGCGCTCGGTTTCCAATCAAAAGAAAACTGCTCTATTTTGTAAGAATATTCTTTCTGATCAGCCTCTAAGTCATCAAAAGAAAGCTCTAGGATGTTTCCTAAAGGGACAATTGTCGAAAAGTTTTTAGCGCCCAACGGTTTTAACTGAATTGTTTTGATGTTTTGCGATTGAACAAAGCAACTCGTTATTAGAAAAAGAATAGAAAGAGAGTTGAAAAACGTACTATGCATAAAATACTTTTTGTCGGTTTGTAAATGTAGGTTTTTTAATCAAATTGAAACCTTTTCCAGAAAGTGTTTGATTAAGTAACAAAAAGCAGCATAAATGAATACCATCAGAACTTAATCCGTCCATTAATCACTAAATTTACTTTGTTTCATAAGGTCAGTTTAATTTTTAAAGTTAATAAATTCGAATTTTAAACTGTCTTGTTTTTAGGAAAGGCTACATTTGACTTCGGATACTGATAAATCACCATATTTAACAACTTTATTTATGATAATTAATGTTTTTTTTATAATTTTCTTAACTTATAAGTTACCCAAATATCATAGCCACCTTCACGTATTGGTTTAGAACTTTCAACTTTATGTAATGAGTTCCCTCCACCTAATAGTTGCAATAACTTTACTAATAATTGACCTCTTTCACTTTCTATATCAATGTTATCATAAAACGGGTCAGCATAGGTAGTGTCATCATCAATATTTAATATATCTACAACTTTATATTTTAGGTTGTTTGCAATAATTTTCGCTTGTGATGTAGCATTATTCAAAGCCAAAATAGCATTTCCATCTTCATCCTCGAACCTATGAACAGGTAATTTATAATACACTTTGTCAACTTTTATTTTTAAATCATTACAAATCATTAAAAGTCTATCAAAAAGGTCTAAACTATTTTCTTCAATTCGAAATCTTTTTTTACCATTTGTTATACTTTCATTTATTGATGCTAACTTATTAATAATTCCAATTGATGAAATTGTGTCAGAAAGTTTTACTGTTTTATCTAATTCATTTTTATTAAACGAGACTATAATTCCATTTGTTTCTGCATATTCTACATAAGTTGATTTTCCCAACACTCTTAATGTAATATTTTGAGCATTAGTACTTGTAACGGTTAATAATAGTATTAAAATGGCAAATGTTTTCATTAGTCAATTAATTTAAATGTAATGGTAACCTTATACGTTTGGATTATATTACTTTCTTTATTTTCTTTTGTTCTTGAAGAAAATCCTGCCTCTTTAACTTCAACATTTAATATTTTGCCAACTTTTTTATTAATACCAACACAAATAGCCTTTGCTTTTCTTTTGGCATCTTTTATTGCTTTAAGACTAAGTTCAGTTTCTAAATTAGAATCTGTTTTTGAATAAATATATTTAGTGTCAGTTATTCTAAAGCCATTAATGACAATGTTTGAAATTTTTTCTAAATTATTCAAATCAGTTTCAATATAAAAATTCTTTAATTTTAACCTATTATAATTATTTCGGTTTTTCAATGAGTTTTTTATGTCATTTTCTTTTATTCCGATTTCTGAAAATTTTGAAATAACTTCATTATAAGCAGCTTTATATGTTACATCATTTGAGTTTTTATCATAATTATTTACTTTCATTTCGCTTATTGAAAAGTAAACTTTTGATCTATCTGCTTTGATTTCTTTTTTTGCGTTTCCAATTATTCTAATAAACCTTTCAGTTGATTGTGCATTAATGGAAGTTGAGAAGATTAATGTTAAGATTAATACTTGAATTGATTTTTTCATAATTATTTGTTGTTATGGTTATTTTTTTGGTTTTCAGAGTTTTTCTCAATATTATTGCTAGCCTTGTCTATGAAAAGCAGCAAAAAAGCACAAACTTTGTATCCTGTATTTAACTGCTGTTTTTTATACATGTGGTTGTGGTTTGTATTATAACATCCCTTTTAATTTAAAAATTTTCGTTTTTCTATTTTTAAACTCTCCATATTCTATTTTTATTGTAAAATTAGGATATGTACTTTCTTTTATTTCTAATATTTTTGCATTAACAAAACCTTCTATTTTATATAATTTGCTTCCAGTGTAATGATCTCCATCTTCTGTTATTGAAACAATATAACTATCTAAAAATTGTTCAGTACCAGGTGAAAAATCTTCAGGCGTTACTTTAGGGTCGGTCATAAGAAAAATAGTCACATACATTCCTCCCTTATATAATTCTTTCTCGATTGTTAGTTCAGGTACGATTCTCGCAAAAATATACTTCATTTCAGAATAACCCTCTCCAGTCATTTCAATAATTTTATCCTTTTGTGCCTGACAATTTATAGTCATTATCATCAAAATTAAAATCAGTTTTCTCATTTTTTAAGTTTTTATTTTCTAACTGCTATATGAATATGGTCTTTATGAGCACCAACTCCTGCCTTATTATAATCCCATTTTTGAGTGTATAAGTCATATTTATGTTTAAAATAAGGCCCAAAATTCTCTCTAATATATTGAAAATTATCAAAGGCTTTTTGCAGCTCTTTAATCTGATTAGTAAGACCAGATAAAATCATTTTTTCACCATTGATTCTACTGATGTCTAAAGCAGTTGCTTTTCTATGATTACTGTCCTTGTATTTAGGCCCTACATGTCCGTTAGTAGTAGCCATTATATAGATACTCGTAATTTGTTCAGAGGCAGAAAGGTTACTATTTGCCTGTTCTAAAGCAAATTTCATTCCGTCAACTAAATCTGTTGCAACTTGTTGATCTGCATTTACCATATCAGTAGTAGTGCCAAAGGTAATATCAACCTTATCTCCATTACTTAAAACAAGAGGATTAGGAATTAATTGCTTAGTTCCTTGATATACATAATTATCATCAGGAGTTGGGTAAGAAATGTAAAGTTCTTTAAAGTCTACAAAATTTCCATTCATCAAAGCATCCTTAGCCAAATTAGAAAAACGAACAGCTTCAGGAACATATACCTCATCAACCTCACTGGCTTTTAAGTAGGCATAAATAGCCGCTACTGCTGCGATATTATCTTTATGATTGATCCATTCAAGTTCCGTTCCGCTAAGAGTTAGCACACTTTTTAAAGTAACTCTCATCATAAAAATAGATGTAGTGTTGATGCCAATGCCTCCATCAACTGAAGTGGTACACGGAGGGCAATCGGTAGTGCTTTTGTTTTGAAAAGCGCATGAAATATCAATGATAAGTATTCCTCCAGTACCTGCTCCACAACTTTCTACTGAATGAGGCCCTGTGCCTCCCGCAGCACACCACCAACTATATGTAGATGTACAGCTGCTGCCTCCTCCAGTAGGATTTCCTGAGGTAGTTCCAGTACCTGATCCTCTAGGTTTTGCGCCAGGCCCACCCCCTGTACTTGTCCCATCAACGGGGTTTATATCGCAGGGAATTGGGTCTCCAAATTGGTCGAATTCTGTACAATCATGATTTGTGGTTTTAGAAAAATAATCTTTTTCAAAATAATCGGTACAAATTCACATGAAAATATTTGATTGGATTGATCAGCAAGGTCAAAAGTTAATTAATTGGTATTCATTGCGTTATTATAAAAAACATAAAAAAGATGCACCTATTTTGGATAATTTATCAAAATATTCCATGAAGCTGT
>JAQWOR010000009.1 GCA_029245785.1 Polaribacter sp. | reverse complement strand
AATTCCATTCCAAGCAGTTCCTATCCACATATTAGAGTCATCATCCTCAAAAATCGTATAAATAGCATTCCCTGCAATAGACGAAGCTAATTGGGGATTATACATATAATTATTAATAATTGGTTCTTTACTATTTGGATATTGTACCTCAAAAAGTCCATAACCATCTGAACCAATCCATAAATTATCTTTGCTATCTTTTTTTATAGAACGGACAATTTTAATTTTTTCTAGTAATGATTTATTATTGTAAAAAAAACTTGAAACTTTATGTGTTTTTAAATCAACTGAAAGTAAGCCATTAGCTGCAGTACCCAATAAAATTTCATCTGAATTTAATTCAGTAATTACGTTGATTGGACTTGTTATTGGTTTATTCCCATTATTTATTTTTTTAAATACTTCACTTTTAGTATTGAACACAAGTAAGCCATTTTTAAACGTCCCTATGAATAGATTCCCCTTTTTATCCTCATAGATACTAGTTATATTTAGCGGTTGATGTTCATCATAAATATATCTGTAAAATTTATTTAAATTATAATCAAATAAACACAACCCTTTTTCGGTACCAATCCAAAAAAGACCTTTTGAATTCTCTGTAATCGCATTTACCTTATTGGATATGATAGAATATTTATTGTTTTCTGAGTTTTGAAAAGATTTAAATTGATCGTTGAATTTATCATATAAATTCAGTCCACTTCCATATGAAGTAAACCAAATCCTATTCTTACTATCAAGAAAAAGACTCGATATATCATTAGACTCAATATTACTATTTCTTTTATTATAGACTCTTACACTATGACCATCATATCTATTTAAACCGTTTTGAGTACTAATCCAAATAAAACCATTTTCTTCCTTTACAATACCTGTTATCTTTGAACTAGAAAGACCTTTAGATTGGTCAATTTTTTGAAATATTGGTTCCGTTTGACTATAGAAATTGTACGAAATCACATTGACAAAAAAAATAAGTAAAGAAATTTTATGGAATTTTAAAATCTTAGGCATGTGTTAAATTAATAATTATTAAAAGTACTAAACTTATTACTATCCAAAATTATTATGGGTAGATAGATTCGTTATTCTTGATGGTCAAATTAGTAATATTACAGAATATATTCATTAACAGTAGCGAAAATGGTTTGTAATAACAACTCACGCTACAAATCGTGGGTTGTTATAAATATCCTCTTTTCGATACAACACCCTACCTCCTATTTTTCAAGAATTCGGGTTGCTCGAGAGGTTGCTCCGCAGGTTTAAATCCTTGTTATTTGGTTGGATTTCTCTTTACTTTTTTATCATAATTTAGTCATTATACTGCTGATTTTCATTGACTTAGTATAAAAATACATAAAACGAGGTAAAACCAAAAACTTCCTGGAGGTACCACAAAAAAACCGTTCTGAAGTTCAGAACGGTTTTTTTATATACTACTTTGAAATATACCTAGTGAGTCAAAATCATATACTCCCAGGGCCTTAAGGAGATTGTCTCATCAGTAAACGCTACTTTTTCATCGATCATATAGTTTACATACTCTCCTTTTATAGCATTGTTTATCTTTTGTTCTTTTCCAGAAAAATTGGCCACAAAAGTAATTAATTGTCCTTCTTTCTCTCTTGTAAAAACCAACACATTTTCATTTGCTGTAGCTATATTTTTATAATTGGCGGCGTTTTTTCCTCCATGCATTGCAAAGTTTGATGTTTTTAATTTTCCTAGCTTCTCTAATAAAGACCACATGTTTCCTTTTTCTTTGGGAATTGAATCTTTTTCAAAAAACTTTAACCGATGATTTAAATCGTATTCTTGCCCAGAATAAATCAATGGCATTCCTGGTGACACATAACTTAATGCCAATAACATTTCTGCAGCGCCTTTCATTCTTTCATTGATGGTTCCATTCCAAGAATTTTCGTCATGATTGGTAATAAAATTCATTAAAATATCATCCTCCTCATACTCTGTACTCATCTTTTCCATATAAGTACTCCATTCTTTTACCCCTTTCTCTTCTTTGGCAATAGCATTCATAATGGCATGCCCTTCCCATGCATACGCCATATCAAACAAGCCTTCTTTTAACAACTCAGGCTCCCAAGCTTCCGCCAACATAAAAAGAGCTTTCTCGGCTCTTAATTGCGGAATTGCTTTTTCCCAGAATGTTGTAGGTACAGAACCTGCAACATCGCATCGATAGCCATCTACGCCTTCTTCCGTAATCCAATATTTCAAATCAGCAATCATTGCTGTATGCAAGTCTTTATTGTCATAATTTAAATCTGCAACATCTGTCCAATCTGTTCCTTCAGGGTAAATTACGGCTCCTTGATCATTTTTTGTGTAAAACTCTGGATTGGTTTTTAACCACTTATGATCCCATCCGGTATGATTAGGCACCCAATCTAAAATGATGTAAATTCCGTTTTCATGAGCTGCTTTGACCAACTCTCTAAAATCTTCAATAGTTCCAAATTCTGGGTTTATTTTTGTAAAATCTGACACTGCATAATAACTTCCTAAATATTTTTTACGCTCTTCAGCATCCTTAATATCATGAACCATCAAGTCTCCTTTTGCTTTCCTATTGGTTTCTGATATTGGAAAAATAGGCATCAACCAAATCACTTTTACACCTAACTTTTTTAACTGAGGAATATCTTTAGTAAATGCATCAAAAGTCCCTTCTGGCGAATATTGCCGAATATTGGCTTCATAAATCACTGCCGTTTCCATCATGGCTGAAGTTACTGGAGCAATTGTTGTTTTAGCTTCTTCTTGTGCTGTTTTACAAGAAACAAAAGCAATTAATATCAATAGGGTTTGTGTAATTTTTTTCATTATTTTGTAAGTATTAATTTAAAATTATTTGACGATATTATATTGTTTTCAAAGACAAAAGGCTTAGACGATTTATTAAAAATGACGGTAGCAACTTCATTAAAATACTGACGTTTAATAATCAAAATATCTGCATCTGCTCTAAGCACTTTCGTAGAACCATATTGCAATGCCATTGAGTTTCTACGTGCTTTTACCAAGCCTTCAACTTGCTGTTTTAGCCGTTTTTCATTTGTATTCAAATCAAAGTGCATCATTTTACGATTGTCAGGATCATTTCCACCAATACTTCCGTATTCATCACCGTAATAAATACAAGGAATTCCTGGAATTGTTAGATTAAACGCTTGCAACATAGCCAATTTATCATAGGCCGATACATCGCTCATTCCAATAGTACGTGTCCAACCAGCTTTTTTAGCATCTTCATCAAATTTTACATCACCAGAAGCATAGCTAATAAAACGAGCTCTGTCTTGGTTTCCAGAAATATTTCCCATTAAATGGTGATCTCCGTAATAATTCAATGCTTTTTGAAGTGCATTTGCCAAGTATTTAAAATTGTATGTAGGGGTTGCAAAAGCTTGTACAGAAGCATCGTATAAGTTAAAATCAAATTGTGCATTTAACATTCCTGTGTTTATATAACTCCTAATCAACTCTGGGCTTCCGTAGGTTTCTCCTATTTGATAGATCGGTCTCTTTACGCGTTGTTTTACTTTTTTAGTAAGCGTTCTCCAAAATTCTAATTGAATGTGTTTAGTTGCATCGTGGCGAAAACCATCTAATTTATAATCGGTTACCCAAAAAACCGCAGCATCTGTCATCTTTTCAACCACTTCTCTTTTACTAAAATCTAACGTTGGCAAAAAGGTATCAAACCAAGTAGTTAGTCTGTGTTCGTCCCATTTTTCAGTATTCATAGTTCCATCTGGCAAGTATAATTTTGTTGCCCAATCTGGATGCGCTTTGTACAACGGATGCTCTTCGTGCACATGATTTGCAACATAGTCTAGAATTACATTTAAATTGCGCTTGTGTGCTTCAGCAATCAACTCTTTAAATACTTTTTCATCTCCAAAGCGATCATCAATTTTGGTACTACTAATAGGCCAATATCCATGGTAACCAGAAAATTTAGTTTTAGGAGTTGGCCACAAACCAAAAGCTCCTTCAGGATTCTGAGTAATTGGCGACAACCAAACAGTATTGATTCCTAAATCTGTAAAATACCCCTCTTTTATCTTGTCTAACACACCTTGTAAATCACCTCCATAGTAGTTGGCCTTGGGTAAAATCTCTAAATCATTTACCTTTCGTGTGTTCTTTTTATTTCCGTCTACAAACCGATCTACCAATAAAAAATACATGACTTGCGAATGAAAATCTGTTCGATCTAATTGAGAAACTGTTGTTATTATTTTTCCCTTTTCAAGCGGAATTAAAACATCATTACTTTTCCCATATCGATTAGAAGCATACAAGCGAACCAATGTTCTTTCTTGATTTTTAATAGCAGGCAGCACTATTTCATAACTGGTAGCTCCTTTTAAATTGGAATGATGCTCATATAAGTAATTTCCAACATATACATACAAATCAGTAAACGCATTTTTAGAACGTACCGAAAAGCTTTGTTGGGTTGGTTTTAACGTAATTAGCTCAGGAAGTTTTGCCGTATTGGTTTCAATTTTTAAGACCGAGTTGGTTCCTCCCATTCCGTTACTAATCGTATTCGGATTGCTTGGGTCTGGCTGCTCTTTTCCATCAATAACAACTACATATTGATGAGAACCTGCATTGACCTTAGTCGTATAGTTCCAATTACCAGCGTCATAGTGCAAAGAAAGCTGTTGCCAATTGCTAAACTCTCCTTTTACTTTTACCTCTTTAAAACGCTTTTTAGCATCTGGAATTGAAATAGTAATTTGTGTTTTTGTACTTTTATACAAAGGAATATCATTGGCATTTCCTTGTACCCAAACTCTTAAGTTTGAAACATAAGGAGTGCTTGCTCCTGTTTTGATTATTACTTTGGATTTACCTGCAACCAATGACGCTTTGTATTGGTTACTAGCACCAATAGAATCTATTTCTGAAACATCTAGAAAGTAATCTGTCAATAAAACTTCACCGCCACCAAATTCTAAGTAAACGGGGCTTGCCATTCCTTTTATCTCAGACTCAAAAACAGTTGAGCCATCATTTTTACAAGACGATGCGATGATTAGAGCAATGAGTACATATTTTTTCATGCGTATTGTTTTTATAAATTACGAAGCACAGCTATGCTAACAAACTATTTCAACGTTATAATCATAGAAGTCTTTCCTGCTATTTTTAATTTCTTTGTAAGGTCTATTCTTTTTTCAGAAAGAATTTCTTCTTCCGATGTTGAGTCTTGAATCATTTCAGAAAAACGCGCTACATCAAATTCTTGCATTGTTGGATTGTTATTGATTACAACCATCACTTTTTCTAAATTTGTATATCTGAAATAGACATATACATTGTTTTCTGGCAAAAACTGCATGGTTTTTCCAACGTGAATTGCAGTATTGTTCTTTCTCCAATTGAAGAGTTTTTTTGTAAAATTAAAATATGCGTTCTGGGTTGCTGTTCTTCCAGAAGCTTCAAATGCGTTTTTTACATCGCCCTCCCATCCGCCAGGAAAATCTCTTCGAATATCTCCATCTCCTTTCGCATCTTTATTTCCCATCATTCCCAATTCATCACCGTAATAAAACTGTGGAATTCCTCTAACCGTTGCTATTAAAGTCATTGCCAACTTGTATTTTTTTAAATCTCCTTTGTAGATTTCATTAATTCTATTGGTATCATGATTTCCTGCAAACACCATTATATTATTGATATTGGGATATAAAAAATCATTGGTGAAATTTTTATACGCCTTAATCATTCCCGCATCCCAAGTTGCATTGTCTTCATAAAACATTCCTGTCAATGCATCATACAGGGTAAAATCCATGACACTTGGTAAATTTGAATTAAAATTATCTATTGCTCCTATTTTACTATCCTTTTGCCAATAAGCCACTTGTGCCTGACTATGCATCCAAACCTCTCCAACAATATTAAAATTTGGATATTCGTCCATAATCGCTTTTGTCCATTTAGCAATTGCCTGTTTATCATTGTATGAATAGGTATCTACTCGAAGCCCATCTAAGTCTGCATACTCTATCCACCAAATAGCATTTTGAGTCATATAATTTAGCACCAACGGATTGCTTTGATTCATGTCTGGCATTGTTGTATCAAACCATCCATTCATACATGCTTTTGCATCAAAGTTCGAAACATTTTCATCAAACTGAGTCTCCATTCTGTACGAACTTCGCTGAAAGCCTTTTTTTCCATTTCCCCAAACATGGATCCAATCTTTGGTAGGCAAATCTTGAATCATCCAATGTTTACTTCCCCAATGATTTGTAACATAATCCATTACCAATTTTAGTTTTCGTTTGTGCATTTCTGCTGACAAACGCTTGTAATCTTCATTGCTTCCATAGCGTGGATCGATCTTATAAAGATCACTCTGCGCATAGGTATGGTATGAATATACGGGCTCATTATCTTCTAACAAAGGAGTGCTCCAAAGCGCGGTCATTCCCAGCTCTTTGATATAATCTAAGTGATCAATAACTCCTTGAATATCGCCTCCATGTCTGCCTCCGTTTTGACTTCTATTTACTTTTTCTACGGTGCTTTTGGTGCTATCATTGTCTGAATTTCCATTTGCAAATCGATCTGGCATAATCAAATACATGGCATCACTAGCGTCAAATCCTTTACGCAACGACGAGTTTTCTCTACGCTTTTTAAATACATATGGTTTAGAAAAAAGCACTTTCCCTTTTTTAGAGAATGAAAGCGTCACCTTTCCGGGCGCTATTCCTTTTGTATCAATGGTGATAAATTGATAATTTGGATTCTCCGTTTTTTTGCGATTTAAAACAGTAATTCCATCAGAAATTGAAATCTCAAATTGTGCGATGTTTTTTCCATAGCACATGAGTTGCAATTCTGTATTTTGCATACCGCTCCACCAAAAAGGAGGTTCTATTTTTTCTACTTGAGAAAAAAGGGAAAGACTAAAAAATAAAACTAAAATATGTATGTATGCTTTCATTTTTCGGAAACTTAATAAAGGTTTATTTATAAAACTGCTAATGTATTTGGCGAGATGGTCATTGCTACACCATTTACTAAAATATCTAAGTCATTTGTTCCTGACACTTCAAAGATTGTTTCGTTTTGAGAAACACTTACTTTTATCACTTGGTTTCTAAAGTTAATTTTAAAAGAATAACGCGTCCATTGGGTCGGAATTTTAGGCTCAAAAGACAAGGTGTCATTTTGAATTCTCATACCTCCAAATCCTTCAACAATGCTCATCCAAGTTCCTGCCATAGAGGTAATATGCAAGCCTTCTTCAACCTCACTATTATAATCATCTAAATCCAATCGAGAGGTGCGTAAATAACAGCTATAGGCTTGTCCCATCCTTCCTAATTTTGCTGCTTGTATACTATGTACACACGGAGACAATGAGCTTTCATGAACTGTAAAAGGTTCATAAAAATCAAAGTGACGCTCTAACTCTGCTGTAGAGAAATGATCTTCAAAAAAGTAAAACCCTTGCAATACATCTGCTTGTTTGATATAAGGCGAACGTAAAATTCGGTCCCAAGACCACTTTTGGTTAATCGGTCGTTGGCTTTTGTCAAGATCTGAAACAAGTATCAATTCTTTGTCTAAAAATCCATCTTGTTGTAAATAAACTTGTTGTTCTTCAGCATATGGATAATACATATTCTCAGCCACTGCTTTCCATTTTTCAAGCTCTTCTACAGTAAGGTTTGTTTTTTGGCTAATTCTAGCATAATCAGAAGCGTAATCTGCTTGAATAATGTCAATGTTTTCCAATGCGTAGTTAATACACCATTGCGCTAAATAATTGGTATACCAATTATTATTTACATTGTTTTCGTATTCATTAGGACCTGTAACTCCTAAAATTACATATTTATTTTTCGTTTCAGAATAATTTGCTCTTTGTTGCCAAAAACGTGCAATTCCAATTAAAACTTCCAATCCTTTTTCTGGAATATAACTATAATCGCCTGTATAACGATGGTAATTATAAATGGCAAAAGCAATCGCTCCATTTCGATGTATTTCTTCGAAAGTGATTTCCCATTCGTTATGACACTCTTCACCATTCATAGTTACCATTGGATACAATGCAGCACCATTAGTAAAACCTAACTTTTTAGCATTTTCAATAGCTTTTTCTAGGTGATTATATCTATAGGTTAATAGGTTCTTTGCCACTTCTTGACTTTTTGTCGCCATATAAAACGGAATACAATAGGCCTCCGTATCCCAATAGGTACTTCCTCCATATTTTTCACCGGTAAATCCTTTTGGTCCAATATTTAATCCTGAATCTTTACCAAGGTAGGTCTGATTTAATTGAAAAACGTTGAACCGTATTCCTTGTTGCGCCTTCACATCACCTTCAATAGAAATGTCTGAAGTTTCCCATATCGTTGCCCAAGCATTTTTTTGCTGCTCCAACAAACCTGAAAACCCAAGATTAGCTGCTGTTTTTAATACTTGTTTTGCCGCAGAAAGAAGCGCATCTTTATGGTGATTTCTATCTACAGTATAGCCTCCTAATTTATAAAGTGTAAATGTTTGTCCTTTTTTAATTTCTGAGACATACGAAAAGCGTATCTTATTTTCTGAAGGATCAACTTCAGGTTGAAGATCAATTCTTTTCTCATCTACAAAACATTCAGATTGCATAAATGTACACACATGAAAATTGGTTTTCATTGTATGCGCTTCAATAAATGCTGTGTTTTCTTCGACGGATACAACCAATGGATTCCAAAATTTATCATCCCAATTACTATCTTCATTGCTAATTGTACCATCTAAATAGGGCTGAAACTCAATTTTTGCGTCTGAGTTAACAACTGTTACTGCATATTGAATGGCTCCAACCTCATCCAACTCTAAACTTAAAAATCGCATTGCTCTTACAGCTACCTCAATACCATTTCTTAATGTAGCTGTAAAGCTACGAGACAACCAACCTTCTTTCATGTTTAGCTCTCTACGAAATTCTTTTACAGATTTACAAGTAAATAAATCTAGTTGTTCTCCATTAATAACAACATCAATTCCAATCCAATTAGGGGCATTTAACACCTTTGCAAAATATTCTGGGTAGCCATTTTTCCACCATCCAACTCTTGTTTTATCTGGATAGTAAACACCCGCAATATAGCTTCCTTGAAACGTAGGCCCAGAATACTGCTCTTCAAAATTAGCACGTTGCCCCATGGCGCCGTTACCAATACTAAACAAACTCTCAGAAGATTTTACTTGAGCTGTGTCAAATTCTTCTTCTATGATTGACCAATTGTTTGGTTGTATATAATCTTTATTCATATTATATTTTCAAATTATCATTACGAGGAATGAAATGACGCGGTAATCTTTTCATAAGGTTCCTTCATTTCGTTCGGAATGACGTTCTATTTTCTAATTAATTCTTCTATAAACTGTGTTGAGATTTTAGTAAAACCCCTAAACACATAATCTGCTTCATGCAAAATTTCTTTATCTCCAATGCCGATAGAAATCATGTTTGCTGAATTTGCAGCCTGAACCCCTGCTACAGAGTCTTCAAAAACAATACAATCTTTAGCAGCTGTATTCAATTCTTTAGCGGCTTTTAAAAACACTTCAGGATTTGGCTTGCCTTTTATGACATCGTTCCCATCTACAATGGCGTCAAACTGATTGATTAGATGCACTTTTTCTAGAATCATTCTTGCATTTTTACTTGCAGAACCTAAAGAAATTGCCTGCTTTTCTTGCGTTAAATAATCCAATACTTTAGGCACATCTGGTAATATTTCTTGTGCGTCCATTTTAGCAATATGACTTAGGTAATCGTCATTTTTTTTCGCCATAAGCGCTGTAAACTCCTCTTCGTTAATCTTCTTATTGCCCCATTCTAAAATCATTTCTAATGATTTTATTCTACTCACGCCTTTTAATTGTTCATTTTGTGCTTCAGAAAAATCAACACCAATGCTATTGGCCAACTTTTTCCAAGCTAAAAAATGATATTTAGCGGTATCTACAATAACACCATCCAAATCAAATATGAATCCTTTTTTATTCATGTATAACTTCTTCTTGATATGTAATTGCATTTTTGTTTGTAATTAATAAATTACACAAGCCTGCTATGATTAAACTTATTCCTGCAACCGTCATAGAATTTATTACTTTATCCCCTAATAACCCCGAAACAAAATTAACGCCTCCAAGTGCTGCAATAATTTGCGGAATTACAATAAACATGTTAAAAATTCCCATAATTACCCCCATTTTTTTAGGATCTACAGAGCTAGACAACATGGCGTAAGGCATGGAGAGAATACTTCCCCAAGCAAATCCAATAAGTACAAAACAATATTTTAAATTCTCAGGCGATGTATAGCTCATATATAAGAAGCCTATTCCTCCAAGTATTAAAGAAAACATATGGATTAATTTTCTATTAATTTTTCTCTTCGAAGTATATAACACCAACAACAATGCAAATGCCATGGATGACAATCCATAAATTCCCATGGCTGATCCTACAGAATTTGAAGATTCTTGAAATGCTGTATTGGCACTATCAAAAGCTTCAGCTTCGGCTACAATTGTCATATTATAGGCAGATTCAACAGGTGCTGGAGTTTGAAACACATGTTCTGTAAGTGCTGGGTTTGCCATACTCCACATGGTAAAAAAAGCAAACCAAGAGAAAAATTGAATAACCCCTAACTTTTTCATCGTTAAAGACATATTCCCAATATTATTTATAATGTCTGGAATAAATTGATTCTTCTTTGCTTTTTCTTTTTCAAATTCTGCCATGTCTTCTGGCGGGTATTCTGAAGTTGTAAAAACAGTATACAAAATACTTATTAGAAACACGAATGCTCCAATAGCAAAAGCTACTTTTACAGACATCGGAATTACTCCTGATTCTGCAGAATTACTAACTCCAAGTTCTGAAACCACCCATGGCAAATTACTGGCCACCCAAGTTCCAATTCCAATAATCAGTGTTTGCATGACAAATCCGTATGAACGCTGAGATCCTGGAAGCTTATCAGCAACCAAAGCCCTAAAAGGCTCCATAGAAATATTAATAGAGGCATCTAGAATCCACAAGAAACCTGCAGCAACCCATAAAGCAGGTGAGTGAGGTACAAAAAATAATGCTAAAGAGCTTAAAACGGCTCCAATTAAAAAATAAGGTCGTCTTCTCCCCCATCGCACACTCCAAGTTCTATCACTCATATAACCAACAATTGGCTGCACAAGCAATCCTGTTAAAGGCGCGGCAATCCAAAGCAATGGAATTTCGTCCTTTGCGGCACCAAGTGTTTGAAAAATTCGAGACATAAATCCGCCTTGTAAGGCAAATCCAAACTGTATTCCTAGAAACCCGAAACTCATGTTCCAAATTCCCCAGAAACTTAACTTACGCTTCTTCATTTATCGTAATCTATTAGTTCATACTACGATAAGCGCTATGACTTATCAATACATTTAAAAGTGTGAAATGTAAAATTATTGATAAGTTAATTGAGCGGTAAAGATATACTTTTTTTTGAATAATTGAAGAAAATGTTTTTCTCTTAAAAATTTTGCTATTAAAAGAAGGTTATCCAATACTAGATTCTCTAATCTTTAAATTACTAGATATCACCTTTGTTTGCAGCCCTTTACCTCCAGATTTGTCTTCAATTTTATCAACTAACAATTCAGCGGCTTGTTTGCCCATCGTAAACCCATGTTGAACTATCGTTGTAATTGATGGCGAGGAATATTCTGAAATCAATCCGTCAGTAAAACCAATAACAGAAATATCTTCTGGTATTTTTAAGCCTTTTTCTTTCGCAATACGAATGGCAATAGCAGCATAAATCTCATTCACTGCAAAAACCGCATCTATTCGTTGACCAAACACTTTTGATATTTCACTGTGTAAATCTTCTTTTTCATCAACTTCTGCAATCAAGCTCTTATCTACTTTAATCGCTTGTTCTTTTAAAGCTCTTTCATAGCCTTCTCTCCTTAAAGTACCTACTGTTACATGATCTGGCGTTGTTATCAGCGCAATATTTTTACATCCGCTATCTAATAAATATTTTGTGGCTTTGTAGCCTGCACCTTGATCATCAACAACTACTTTATCGCAATGAACTGCATCTAGCACTCTATCAAACATTACCAAAGGAATTTCATCTTCTATCAACCCTTGAAAATGCGAAAATTTATCATTTTCAAGAGTTTCTTTAGATATTGAAACCAACAAACCATCTACACTTCCACTTGCTAACAGCTCTACATTTTCTACTTCTCGCTTATAGGAATTATTTGAAAAACAAATCATTACATTATAGCCTCTTTCATTTGCCACCTTTTCTATACCGCTAATTACCGTAGAAAAAAAATGATGTACTATTTGAGGTATGATTACTCCAATTACTTTTGTTTTCTGGGTGCGCAACTGTAATGCCAAACTATTTGGCTTGTAATTGTAAAATTTGGCGTAGGCGGTAATTCTTTCTTTTGTTTCAACACTAATCTCATGACTATCACTTAAAGCCTTAGAAACGGTAGAAGTAGAAACTCCAAATTCTTTTGCGATTGTTTTTAGTGTAATTTTTTGTTTCATTTTTTTTTGTAAAAAATATAAAAATCCTTTAAAGTGATACAATTTCTAAAATAAAACACAAAAGTTGTCAACACGAAAACGGTTTCGTACCCTTTCTAGTTTGGCTTGCACTACTTTAAGTTATACATTCACATCGTGAAATGTCAAATTATTGTTAATCTAAACACCAAATTTACAGTTATTATTTAACAAAGTATTCATGAAAAAAAATAAAATAGTATTAATCGGAATTCTTATTCTATCAACATTTACAATGTTTGCACAGCAAACGCTAAATGGTGTAGTAAAAGAAACAGCAACAGGTGATAGTTTGCCTGGTGTTAATGTGGTTATAAAAGGAACCACAAACGGAACTTCCTCTGATTTTGACGGGAAATTTCAATTGAGCAATGTTAAAACAGGTGATGTAATCATCTTCTCTTCTATTGGCTTTCAAAATAAGGAAGTAACGATAGGGGCAAATTTTAACATCACTGTCACTCTAAACGAAGAGAGCCAGAAGTTAGACGAAGTGGTTATTGTTGGTTACGGTACAACTACTGTTAGAGACGCTACCGGATCTATTACCTCTATAAAAGCAAAAGACCTTAACAAAACGGTAGTTTCAGCAGATCAAATGTTGATTGGTAAAATTGCAGGGGTAAGCATTACCACCGGTGGTGGTGCCCCCGGAAGTGGATCTGCCATTAGAATTAGAGGTGGCGCTTCTTTAAACGCCTCAAATGACCCTTTATTTATTATTGATGGGGTTCCTGTAGATTCTGAAGGCGTTTCTGGAATGAGAAACCCGCTAAACTCAATTAATCCTAACGATATTGAATCCTATACTGTTTTAAAAGATGCTTCTGCAACTGCAATTTATGGATCTAGAGCTTCCAATGGGGTTATTATTATTACCACCAAAAAAGGAAATGCTGGAGGCTTAGTAGCTACCTACAACGCCAATTTTTCAGTACATGAAAATATTGAAACCGTAGATGCCTTGTCTGCAGCAGAGTTTACAAGCTATGTAACCGAAAATGGTTTAGCAAGTGACATTGCTTTGCTAGGATCTGCAAATACAGACTGGCAAAAAGAAATTTTCAGAATTGGGTATGGAAACAACCATTATGTAAGTTTAAAAGGAGGAGACTCTAAAACAAATTATAGAGCATCTATTGGTCGTACAAATCAAACAGGAACCTTATTAACTTCTGAATTAACACGATCTACCTATGCTGTAAATATTGGAACAAAACTATTTAATGATCGCTTAAAAGTAGATGTTAGTACCAAAGCCTCTTTTGTAGACAACAGATTTGCAAACAGCGGAGCTATTAGTAATGCCATTGGCTTTGATCCTACAAAACCAGTGCACGATAGCAATGCATATGGTGGGTATTTTCAGTGGTTACAATCAAATGGAGACCCAATTACTGTGGGAGCTCCTAAAAACCCTGTTGCATTATTAGAGCAAGAAAACAACACCAGTAGAGCAAATAGAATTCTTGGAAATTTTCAGTTTGACTATACCATGCCGTTTTTACCAGAATTAAGAGCTAATTTAAATTTAGGATACGACCTTTCTTATAGCAAAGGAGATACCAATACCTCAAATTCTGCCACCGCAAGCACTTTAGCATTGGCAAAATTAGGAAACAGTTCTCATTATGAACAAGATAAGAAAAACCTATTATCAGATTTCTATTTAAATTATAAAAAAGACTTCGCATCTATCAATAGTAGTATTGATGTGATGGCAGGGTACTCATATCAAAATATTATCAATCAAGGATTTAGCATAAGTAACTTACAAGACCTGTCTTTATCTCAAACGTTTGATTACTTCAATGAATTGAATTTGCAATCTTTCTTCGGAAGAGTAAAGTATTCTTTTGACAACAAGTACCTCTTAACACTAACCTATAGAAGAGACGGTACCTCAAGGTTTAGCAAGAACAATAGATGGGCTGATTTCCCTTCTGCTGCACTTGCATGGAAAATCTCTGAAGAAGACTTTTTAAATGACTCCTCTTTATTTAGCAATTTAAAACTGAGAGCAAGTTGGGGAATTACCGGGCAACAAAATGTGGGTAGCTACTATCCTGCAATTGCCACGTATTTAGGCGGTACTAGTACTGCACAATACCAATTTGGAAGTTCTTTCTTAACCACGTTTAGAGCAGAACCGTTTAACTCTACTTTAAAATGGGAAGAAACAGAAACCACAAATATTGGTTTAGATTTCGGATTTTTAAATGGTGCTGTAAACGGTAGTATTGATGGGTATTACAGAAAAACAACAGATCTACTAAACTTTATTCCATTTCCTGGAGGATCCTCATTATCAAATGCCGGAAATGCCAATATTGGTTCTATGGAAAATAAAGGTATAGAGCTTTCGTTAAATTCAACACTAATTTCTAAAGACGATTTGAGTTTAGATATCGCTTTCAACGCTACGTATGCTGAAACGGAAATCACCAAACTAACAACCAATGATGGACCAGACTACGAAGGAGTTCCTACAGGTGGATTTAGTGGTGGTGTTGGAAACACTGTACAAAGACACACCGTAGGATATGCACCAAACTCATTCTTTGTATACCAACAAGTATATAATGCAGACGGAAAACCTTTAGAAGGCGTTTATGTAGACAGAAATAATGATGGTGTAATTACAAATTCAGACAAATATCGCTTTGAAAAACCAACCGCAGATGTAACTCTTGGATTCACCTCTACATTGAACTACAAAAACTGGAACTTTAATATGGCTTGGAGAGCAAGCTTAGGAAACTATGTATATAACAATGTAGATTCAAATTTAGGATTTAGACACCAATTATTAAATGCTGCATTTCCAAATGTAATTTCTAATGGAGTGCACAATGTAGTAGAATCTGGATTTATAAACGGTGGTGCTGAAAGGTACTTATCAGATTATTATGTACAAGATGCTTCTTTTGTAAGACTAGACAATATCAATATTGGCTATAACTTTGGAGAGATCATTGGAAAAGGAACCTCATTATCTATGTCAGGTTCTGTTCAAAATGTACTTACAATTACCAATTATGAAGGGTTAGATCCTGAAGTTTTTGGAGGTATTGATTATAATATTTACCCAAGACCAAGAATCATAACTCTTGGAGTAAACCTTAACTTTTAATAACTAAGAAATGAAAAAATATTTTTTAAAAATAGTATTAGGAGCTTTTGTAACAGTGTTTGCATTTACTTCATGTCTAAATGACTTGGATACAGTTCCTCAAGATAAAGATATTGTACTAGCAGATCAATTATTTGATGACCCTGCTGCATACAAACAAGTATTGGCAAAACTATATGCTGGTTTAGCCATAAGTGGACAACAAGGTCCTGCTGGTTTGCCAGACATTACAGGTATTGATGAAGGATTTAGTCAGTATTTAAGACAATACTGGTTGGCACAAGAAGTAACTACAGATGAAGCCGTTATTGGATGGGCAGATGGTAGCTTACCTGATTACCATGAACATGACTGGACCTCTAACAACGAGTTTGTAAGAGCCTTATACGATAGAATTATTTATCAAATCACCTCATGTAATGCGTTCTTAAGAGAAACCACTGCAGAAAAACTAAATGCAAGAGGAGTTTCAGGGCAATTGCTTACCGACATCGAATTGTACAGAAAAGAAGCACGCTTTTTAAGAGCACTGAGCTACTATCACGCAATCGACTTATACGGAAACTTTCCTTTTGTAACAGAAGAGGATGAAGTTGGATTTTTCTATCCAGAACAAAAATCAAGAACAGAATTATTTAGCTTTGTTGAAAGTGAATTGTTAGCAATTGAATCAGGCTTAGTTGCCGCTAAAGGAAATGAATATGCTAGAGCAGATAAAGCTGCTGCATGGACCTTATTAGCTAAACTATACTTAAACGCAGAAGTATATACAGGCACAGGAAGATATTCAGACTGTGTTACGTACTCAGAAAAAGTAATCAATGCAGGATACTCTTTAGAAGCTTCTTATAGTAACTTATTTCTTGCTGACAACCACACTACAAGCGGTGTTATTTTTCCAATTGCTTTTGATGGCCTAAGAACACAAAGTTACGGTGGAACAACCTTTTTAATTCACGCGGCCATTGGTGGCGATATGAACCCTGCTGACTTTGGTGTCAACGGTGGTTGGGGTGGCACAAGAACAACAAGTGCTATGGTAAAACTTTTTGACATTGATGTAGATGCAACAAATGCTGCTATTGGAGCCGCTGCTAATTGGGGCTTAGTTGGAGATGCAACAGCAAATGGATGGGGAGGCCCAGATACTTCATTATATCAAACTGGAACTGCAAATGTATTTGAAGGTTTCTTCAATTTAGCAGACGGAGAAATGAAGTTTAGAAGAGACAATGACTGGAGCTTTAATTATGGAGACAATGGAGCAGACGGTACTTTAGAAGGCGGAGGAGCTAACATTCAAATAGCAGCAGGTCTATACAAAGTAACCTTAGATTTAAATACGCTTACCTATACCATTACTCTTAAGAAAGACACTAGAGCCATGTTTCATTCAGATGGTCAAGAACTAGAAATTGAATCTATTAGTACATTTACCGATGGATATGCGGTAAGAAAGTTCAAAAATGTAACTTCAGATGGTTCTCCAGGATCAGACACTAGCGGAAATTTTACCGATACAGATTTTCCGTTATTTAGAATTTCAGATGTATATTTAATGTATGCAGAAGCTGTTTTAAGAGGTGGCGGAGGTAGTGAAGCAACTGCTGTTTCATACATCAATCAAATAAGAACAAGAGCCAATGCTTTTGGAGCTGTTTCTTCGATAGATTTAGATTTCATCTTAGACGAAAGAGCAAGAGAACTTTTCTGGGAAGCACATAGAAGAACAGATCTTATCCGATTTGGAAAATTTTCTGGAGGCAGTTATTTATGGCCATGGAAAGGTGGTGTAAAAGACGGTGCAGCAACATCTACTCATTTAGATGTACTACCAATACCATCTACAGATTTAAATGCAAATCCTAATTTAACTCAAAATTCTGGGTACTAATCTAAAAAAGGAAAAAATGAAAAAATTATTAAAAAACATAGTAATCTTAGCATCCATTTCACTCTTTTTTGTGTCATGTGAAAAAGTGGAAGATTTCACAGTACTTGATGCCTCGGCATCAACAACGCTAAGCTTGTCTACAACCGATATTGTTTTAGACAAAAATAATGCGGGACAAGATGCACTAAATGTAACGTGGACAAACCCTGATTTTGGTTTCAATGCAGCAGTTAGTTATAAAATTACACTAACAAATAGTGCTGGTAAAAAAGCCGTGATTTCCGCAGGAACTGACCTGTCTAAAACTTTTGAAACTGTAGAATTAAATAAAATTCTACAAGGATTAGATTTTGAAGGAAACCTAAAAGGTACTATTTCTGTATCTGTACAAGCAACTTTAAGCGAAACAACATCGATTACTTCTAACACCGTAACCTTTGACGCAATAGCTTATGTAGACATCTTAGACCTATCTTCTGCTTGGGGAGTTGTAGGTAGTGGGTATAATAATTGGGGAGCAACTCCTGATGCTCCATTTTATAAAACCAATGTATCTGGAGTACTTGTTTCTTATGTGAATTTAATTGATGGTGAAATTAAATTTAGAAAAGACAGTGACTGGGCAAATAACTATGGTGATGATGGAAACGATGGAACTCTTGATGATGGAGGTGCTAATATTGCAGTAACTGCTGGGTCTTATAAAATTACCATGAATTTAAACAATCTAAGCTATACAATAGAAAATTTCACTATTGGTGTTGTTGGTGGTGCTTATAATAACTGGGGAGCTTCTCCAGACTTTGCATTGACATATGACCCATACTCAGATGTGTTTAGAGGAATTGTTACACTTATAGACGGTGAAATGAAATTCCGAATGAACAACGATTGGGGAACCAATTATGGTGATGATGGAGCTGATGGAGTTCTTGAATTAAACGGAGCAAATATTGCAGTTACCGCTGGAATCTATATCGCAACTGTGAATCTTAATGACCTGACATATACCTTAGAAGAAGTTGCCAATGTTTGGGGATTAGTTGGTGGCGCATACAATAGTTGGGGCGCAACACCAGATGCTCAATTTACTAGAGACTGGTCTCAACCATTTGATGATGTTTGGATTCTAAATAATGTTACACTAATTGATGGTGAATATAAATTTAGAGCCAACAACGATTGGGGAACCAATTATGGTGATGATGGAGCTGATGGAACTCTAGAGTTAAACGGAGCAAATATTACTGCAGTAGCAGGAACCTACTCCTTTGTGTTAGACTTTAGCGACCCTGCAAATCCAACCTATACAGTAAACTAAATTTTCATTAAACTGAAACAAGGGTTATTCGTCAATGAATAACCCTTGTTTTTTTTACACTACCTTTCAGCATGAAAAAACTATTACTTCTTTTTCTTTTTAGTGCATCTTTGGGATATAGCCAAGTAACCATAACACCAAACCCTTTTGCCGTAAACCAATCCATTACCATTACTATTGATGCTAATAGTACAGCAACAGACTCTAACGGATTTTCAAACCCCGCAAAAGTATACATGCATTCTGGTGTTGGACCAAGTACAAATCCTTGGACTTATGTTATTGGAAACTGGGGACAAGATGATGGAGCTGGAGAAATGACCAATAATAATGATGGTACTTGGAGCATCACAATTACTCCAGAAATCTATTATGGTTTAACAACTACTCAAGCAAGTTCTATTGAAAAAATGGGGCTGGTTTTTAGAAACGAAGATGGTTCCCAAGAATTTAAAGACAATGGAAATGCTGATTTCTTTTTCAACGTAGGTCTTTTTCAATTAACAGTAACAGCACCAACTCAAAATGTAACAATATTAAGCGCTGGACAATCTTTAGCAATTACTGCAACCACAACAACAGCTGCCAATTTTGTACTCACAGCAAATGGCACAAGCATCCATACAATAAACAATGCTACTTCCTTTAACTATAGTCATACCGTAGCACAAAATACCAGTTACCGTTTAGAAGCTACAAGCGGTAGCGAAACATTGAGCGAAACGTTTCAAGCTATTGTATCAATTACCGAGCAAACAGTGCCAACCGGAATGAAAGATGGTATCAATCTAGATCCGAATGATGCCACAAAAGCGACCTTGGTTTTGTATGCTCCTAACAAGAATACGGTGCATCTAATTGGCGATTTTAACAACTGGCTGATAGACAACAACTACCTATTAAAAAAAGACAGTCCTAACAATCGCTTTTGGATTGAATTGACAGGCTTAACTGCTCAAAACAACCATATGTACCAATATGTAGTGGACGGAAACATTACCATTGCGGATCCTTATTCAACAACTATTTTAGACCCTTCTAATGACGGATTTATCAATGCAACAACCTATCCCAATTTACCCGCTTATCCAACAGGAAGCACCACACACGCAGTTACATTATTAAGAACTGGCGATGCCGATTATGTCTGGCAAACAACAAATTTTCAAGCTCCAGCAAAAAAAGACCTTGTCATTTATGAATTACTTATCAGAGATTTTGATGCCTTACACAGTTTTGATGCCGTAAAATCTAGATTGGACTATCTGCAAACACTGGGTGTCAATGCCATAGAACTGATGCCTGTTAATGAATTTGACGGAAATGAATCTTGGGGATACAACCCTTCTTTTCACATGGCCTTAGACAAATACTATGGTTCTCCAACAGCATTTAAACAACTCATAGACGAATGCCATTCAAGAGGTATTGCTGTAATTATCGATGTGGTGTACAACCATGCTTCAGGGCAAAATCCTTTTTATAGAATGTGGAATACCAACAACGGTGGTTATGGCGGACAAGCAAGTAGTAGCCCGTTTTTTAATGCTACAGCAACCCATGCTTATAGTGTTTTTAATGATTTTAATCACAGTCAACAAGCCACTCAAGACTATGTAAAAAGAACAACACAATATTGGATTGATGAATACAATATAGATGGTTTTAGGTGGGATTTAACCAAAGGGTTTACACAAAACTGTACAAGTTCAGATGAAGGCTGTACAGGCTCTTACCAAGCTGATAGAGTTGCTATTCTTAAGGAATATGCTGATTATCAATGGGAAATCAATTCAGACTTTTATGTGATTTTTGAACATTTAGGTAGTAATACTGAAGAAACCGAATGGGTAAATTATCGTTTATCCGAAGGAAAAGGAATTATGGTTTGGGGAAATCATAATTCAAAATACAATGAAGCCACCATGGGTTTTCATGATTCAGGAAAGTCAGATTTCTCTTGGATCTCTTATAAAAATAGAGGCTGGTCTGTGCCCGCAAATATCAGTTATATGGAAAGCCATGATGAAGAACGGTTGATGTATAAAAATATAACTTTTGGAAACTCTAGTGGTTCCTACAACACAAGAACATTAGCAACGGCTTTGGACAGAATAGAATTAGCAGGTGCCTTTTATTTTACAGTTCCTGGCCCGAAAATGATTTGGCAATTTGGCGAATTGGGCTATGATATTAGCATCAATCAAAATGGAAGAGTGGGAAACAAACCCATTCTTTGGAATTATTTTGACGAAACCAATCGGAAAGACCTGTACAATGCATGGTCTTATTTAATAAGACTTAAGAAAAAATACGACATTTTTAGAACTGCTAATTTCACCTTAGAGGTTGCAAATGCAAACGGCTTAAAAAAGCTTCATTTAACAGATGACGCTACTAGCCCAGACATTAAACACATTACCATTATAGGAAACTTTGGCGTTACTACACAAAGTATCAACCCAGCATTTCAACAAACAGGAACTTGGTATGACCTACTAGACAACAACACAAGCTTTTCAGTTACTGATGTAAACACCCCCATTTCTTTGCAACCAGGAGCATTTAAAATCTATGGAAGTAGCCAAGCTACACTCTCTTTAGATGATCATTTTAGCAATACAAAGAAATTGAATATCTATCCAAATCCCGTAGAACATCAATTTCAAATCAATACCACAGCAACACATGTGGTTATTTTTGATGTCATCGGAAAAAAAGTAGCTGAATACAAAGGAAATTTTGAATCTCGTAATACCTTTTCAGTAGCTCATTTAAAGAACGGACTGTACATTGTAAAAGTAAAAAATAAGTACGGAACTGCAGTTCAGAAAATCATTAAGAAATAACCTGTTCTATAATTTTAGCTAAAATCGGATTTCTATTTTCAGTATTCCAAACAACAGACAACACCGTCCGTTGCGGTATTTTGTTGAGCTCAATAAATTTTATTTCCTTGCTTTCAGCCAATTGTAACGATTTTGGAACAATTGAAATACCAAAATTATTTTCAACCAACTTGTAAATAGAACTTGCATGTATGGTGTTGTGCGATATGATTGGCGAAAAGCCACTATTGTCAAAAATCTGTAGTACCTTTTCGTAATAAAAAGCACTATATGCTGGGTCAAACAGTATAAATGATTCGTCTTTAAATTGAGAAATGCTTTTAAAATTACTCGTATCAATAGGATGGTTTTTAGGTAGCACCAAACAAAAAGACTCCTTCAATACAGGCTGTATTTCTAAACCTCTTGGCACCCGTTCTAAACGCACAAAACCCATATCAATATCATGAGAGAGCAAGCCCTCTATTTGCCGCTGATTGTCCATTTCTTTCAGACTAAATAGCACCTCTGGATGCTCCTTTTGAAACCTCAATAACAAATCTGGAATTATTTGCTGCATTGCAGAACCCACATAACCGAGCTTTAAATCTCCTTCCATTCCATCATGCAACAATTTTGCATGATTTAAAATATGTGTTAAGTTCTTCAAGTTCTGAGTCAACTCTTTCTGAAGATACAACCCAGGCTTGGTCAAATGCACCTTTCTATTATGGCGCTCAAACAGCTTGATTCCCAAATCGTCTTCCATTTGTTTAATTTGCCGACTCAATCCTGGTTGAGAAATAAATAAACGTTCTGCCGCTTTTCTGAAATGTAAATCTTCTGCTACCGCCAAAAAATAGGTGATATGTCTCAATACTATTTGATTACCCATGGTTATCAATTATTAATACTATTAGTCTTGTTAGGTATCAAAAATACCAATAACTTTGTTACAAACAAACGATAGTGAAAAAAATGACATTTAAATACGGAATAGATCAGTTAACGGTTGATACAGTGCTAGCCATCTCTAAAGGAAAAACCAAAGCCATTATTACAAATGAAGCGAAAGAGAATGTACTAGAAAGCAGAAGAAAAGTAGAGACAATGGCTAATGGAGACAAGGCTGTTTACGGAATCAACACAGGTTTTGGTCCTTTATGTGATGTACAAATCACTCCTAAAGAGACCAGCAAACTACAAGAAAACTTATTAATCACGCATGCCGTAGGTGTAGGAAACCCTATCGATAAAGAATTGTCTAAAATAATGATGATTTGCAAGGTACATGCCTTATGTCAAGGTTTTTCTGGAATTAGATTGGAAGTTATTGAACGCATCATCTATTGTATTGAAAACAACCTATTACCTGTTGTTCCAGAACAAGGATCTGTTGGTGCTTCAGGAGATTTAGCTCCTTTATCACATTTGTTTTTACCCCTATTGGGTGAAGGTGAATTTTGGATAGGCAACGAAATTGTTGTTGCCAAAGAAGTATTATCTACACATAATCTACCTATAATTCAATTACAAGCAAAAGAAGGGTTGGCATTGATTAATGGAACTCAATTTATTTTAGCACACGCCATAAAAGGCTTGCAAAAAATGAGCTATTTACTTGATTTGGCAGATGTTGCTGGCGCTATGAGTATTGAAGGTTATCAAGGATCTTCTTCTCCATTTAAAGAAGCACTGCACGTTATTAGGCCTTTCAAAGGAAATTTAAAAGTTGCTGAGCGTATGCGAATGTTGTTTAAAGGTTCTGAAAACAACACCTCTCATGAAAGCTGTGAGCGCGTACAAGACCCGTATTCTATGCGTTGCATCCCGCAAGTACACGGCGCCTCAAGAAATGCCTATTACCACTTGAATGAATTGGCAGAAATAGAAATGAACTCAGTAACTGACAATCCAATTATAATCAGTGAAACAGAAGCTATTTCTGGCGGTAATTTTCACGGACAACCGTTGGCAATGGCACTAGATTATGGAGCTATCGCAGCTTCAGAATTAGGAAACATTGCAGACAGACGTTGCTACTTGCTCTTGGAAGGTAAATTTGGATTGCCTCGTTTATTAACCCAAGCTGGTGGATTAAATTCTGGCTTTATGATTCCGCAATACACCACCGCTGCATTGGTTACAGAAAATAAATCGTTGTGCTTCCCTCCTTCTGCGGATAGTATTCCAACTTCTTTAGGACAATAAGACCATGTTTCTATGGGAAGTATTTCAGGAAGACAATTCAATCAGATTTTAGGAAATATTGAGAAAATACTAGCCATAGAGTTGATGTATGCAGCACAAGCAATGGAGTTTAGAAGACCTTATACATTTTCAACAATCATAGAAGAAAATTTTAAACTCATCAGAAGTAAGGTAGAAAAACTAGAAGATGACAGAATCTTAAAAGAAGATATCAATGCAATGATACAGCTCGTTAAAAATAAACAATTCACTGTAAAATAACACAACCATGACAACCTTTAAAGAACAGATTTTACAAGGAATCCCTGCTGAGTTACCCCTAAAAAAAGCATATCCAGTAGATGGAAATAGAGCTCCTAAACGAAAGGATATTTTATCAACAGATGAAAAACAATTGGCCATCAGAAATGCCTTGCGTTATTTTCCAAAAAAATGGCATCAAGAATTGGCTGTAGAATTTGCACAAGAATTACAAGATTTCGGACGTATATACATGTACCGCTTTAAGCCAGACTATGCAATATACGCAAGACCGATTTCTGAATACCCAGCAGTATCGAATCAAGCAGCAGCCATTATGCTCATGATGCATAATAATTTAGATCCTGCTGTGGCACAGCATCCAGAAGAACTGATTACCTATGGAGGTAATGGGGCAGTATTTCAAAACTGGGCGCAATACTTGCTAACCATGCAGTATTTGGCAACCATGACCAATGAACAAACCTTACACCTGTATTCTGGGCATCCTATGGGAATCTTCCCTTCTTCAATAGAAGCTCCAAGAGTGGTTGTTACCAACGGAATGATGATTCCGAACTACTCACAACCTGATGATTGGGAAAAATTCAATGCATTAGGTGTTACTCAATATGGGCAAATGACGGCAGGCTCTTTTATGTATATCGGTACACAAGGAATTGTACACGGAACCACCATTACCTTGATGAATGCCTTTCGAAAAATTTTAAAAAAAGGAGAAACACCCGCTGGAAAAATATTTTTAACTGCTGGTTTAGGAGGTATGAGTGGTGCGCAACCCAAAGCAGGGAATATTGCAGGTTGTATTAGTATTTGTGCAGAAGTAAATCCGAAGGCAGCAAAAAAACGCCACGAACAAGGCTGGGTAGATTTGCTGATTGATGATATAGACACCTTACTGATTCGCACAAAAAAAGCACAAGAAAAAAAGGAAGTTATTTCGATCGCGTTTATAGGAAACGTCGTAGATGTCTGGGAGCGTTTTAACACAGAAAACATCCATATTCATGTTGGTTCTGACCAAACTTCATTGCACATTCCTTGGACAGGTGGTTATTACCCTGTTGATATTTCGTACGATGAATCTAACCGATTGATTCGTGAAGCGCCAGCGCTCTTTAAAGAAAAAGTACAAGAAACCTTGAGACGACATGCAGCAGCTGTAAATAAACACACTACAAAAGGTACCTATTTTTTTGATTATGGAAATGCCTTTTTATTAGAAGCCTCTCGAGCAGGTGCTGATGTAATGGCTCCTAATAACATTGATTTTAAATACGCTTCGTATGTGCAAGATATTTTAGGCCCCATGTGTTTTGACTACGGATTTGGCCCTTTTCGCTGGGTGTGTACTTCAGGTAAATCAGAAGATCTAGACTATACAGATCAAATTGCTATGGATGTTTTACAAGAAATTATGGTACATTCACCTGAAGAAATTCAATTGCAGTTACAAGACAATATTACATGGATACAAGATGCTAAAAAGAATAAGATGGTTGTAGGCTCACAAGCGCGTATTTTATATGCCGATGCTGAAGGACGTTCTAAAATTGCAGCAGCATTTAACAATGCCATTGCAACAGGAAAAATTGGCTCAGTGGTGATTGGTAGAGACCATCATGATGTGAGCGGAACGGATTCTCCATACAGAGAAACATCTAATATTTATGACGGAAGTAAGTTTACAGCCGATATGGCCATTCACAATGTGATTGGAGATAGCTTTAGAGGCGCTACTTGGGTTTCCATTCACAATGGCGGAGGTGTTGGATGGGGAGAAGTGACCAATGGTGGATTTGGAATGGTGTTAGACGGAACTCCAGAAGCAGATACCCGCTTAAAAAATATGCTGTTTTACGATGTAAACAATGGCATTGCACGTAGAAGTTGGGCAAGAAATGACGAAGCCCTTTTTGCGATTAAACGTGAAATGGAACGAACCCCAAATTTAACAGTAACCCTTCCAAACATTGTTGAAGATACTATTTTAAAAGACCTTTTTTAATGCGTACACTATTTAAAAACATCAAAGAATTAGTTCAAGTTCGAAGAACGCCTGTTGCCTTTGTTTCAGGAGCAGCAATGAAACAACTACCAACAATTCAAAATGCATACCTATTGGTTAAAAATGGGGTTATTGCTGATTTTGGAAGCATGGATTCTTGTCCGAGAATAGACGTTGACACCATTGTAGATGCCTCTGGAAAAATGATCTTACCTTCTTGGTGTGATTCGCATACACATATTGTGTATGCAGGAAATCGCGAAGGCGAGTTTGTAGATCGTATCAATGGATTGTCTTATGAAGAAATCGCAAACCGAGGTGGTGGAATTTTAAACTCTGCAAAGAAATTACAAGAAACCTCTGAGGAAGAATTATACCAACAAAGTAAAGTGCGTTTAGAAGAAGTGATGCGATTAGGAACTGGCGCTGTAGAAATCAAATCAGGCTATGGATTGACACTGGATGCCGAAATAAAAATGCTCCGTGTTATCAAACGTCTAAAAGAAAACTATTCCATTCCAATCAAAGCTACTTTTTTAGGAGCACATGCCGTTCCTGCAAACTACAAAAACAACAAACAAGGGTATTTACAGTTGTTGATTGATAAAATAATGCCAAAAATATCTGAAGAGAAATTGGCAGAATATGTCGATATTTTTTGTGAAACTGGCTACTTCTCTGTTGAAGACACAGAGTTGATTTTAAAAGCTGGTCAACAGCACGGACTGATTCCGAAAATTCATGTGAATCAATTTACAGCCATTGGAGGTGTGCAAGCAGGCGTCAAACACAATGCATTGTCTGTAGATCATTTAGAAGAAATGCGTGATCAAGATATCGTTGCGCTCCAAAATACTACAACCATGCCTGTTGCCTTACCGAGTTGTTCTTATTTTTTGAGTATTCCGTATACACCTGCTCGTAAAATGATTGATGCAGGATTGCCGTTGGCATTGGCAACCGATTACAACCCAGGGTCAACACCTTCTGGAAACATGAACTTTGTGGTTGCTACCGCTTGTATTAAAATGAAAATGACGCCAGAAGAAGCCATCAATGCAGCAACTATAAATGGTGCGTATGCCATGGGATTAGAAAAAGAAGTAGGTTCTATTACTGTGGGAAAACAAGCGAATTTACTACTCACAAAACCCATCAATTCGTATGGGTTTATCCCGTATTCTTTTGGTCAAAACCAACTGGACAAAGTATATCTAAAAGGTATAGAAATCAATTAATTATAAAAATTTGAAAGAGCATACTCAAAATAGCAAACAAGCTGACTATCAGCCTGCGCATCAAATTTATTGGACAGGAAGAAAATCGAATCCAGATATTGGCAAACAGTATTGGTATCAAGAAATTGAATTATCCAATATGAATGCCCTACATAGCGACAGTTCTGTTGATATTGGCTTGATTGGTTATGTTTGCGATGAAGGTGTTCGAAGAAATCCTGGAAGAACTGGGGCAAAACAAGGCCCTAGAGTGTTAAGAGAGCGGCTGGCAAAACTGCCCATTCATTTCGATACAAAACGTGTGGGTGATTTTGGTGATGTAATTTGTATTGATGAAGATATGGAAGGCTGTCAAGAAGCTTTCAGTAAAGTCATTTGCCAACTGATTTCAAAAGGTATTTTTCCTATCGCAATTGGCGGCGGACACGACATGGCGTATGCTCATTTTATGGGAATTCGAAACGCAGTGAAACACACTGAAAAGAAAAAAATTGGCATCATCAATTTTGATGCACATTTCGATTTGCGTCCTATAGAAACCAAAAGCAATTCAGGAACTCCTTTTAATCAAATCATTTCTGAGTCAAATAAATTAGACGAATCTGTTGATTATTTTGCCATTGGTATTCAACGTCAATCCAATACCAAAGAATTGTTTGACATTGCCAAAAACAACCAGATAGATTTTGCTATCAATTACGATTGTGAGTCTTCGAGTACAGAGCTTTCAGCGTTAAAAAAACGATTAATTCCGTTTATTGAAAAGAATGATTTCTTGTATATCACCATTGATATGGATGGATTTTCATCGGCCTATGCTCCTGGAGTAAGCGCTCCTTCTCCACTGGGTTTTACACCTTATTTTGTCTTTAAAATGCTGCAATTTTTATTTGACAGCAACAAAGTAATTTCTTGTGATATTGCCGAGTTGAACCCCACCTTAGATCGTGATTATTTGACAGCAAATTTAGCTGCTAAATTGGTAGATTTTATGGTGATGAATTTAAACAACAAAGCGCCTTTTTAAAAAAGGCGCTTTGTTGTTTAATCAATTTGTTCTTTTCATAAATAATCTGAAAAGCTTTTCTTTATATCATATGTAAGGTATTCACTTCTTGTTCTGTCAATTCTCTGTAGCGCCCTCTTGGTAAATTTTTCTTGGTCAATCCTGCAAAAATAACGCGATCTAATTTCACTACTTTATAGCCAAAGTGCTCAAAGATTTTACGAACAATTCTATTACGTCCAGAATGTATTTTAATTCCAACTTCAGATTTAGACTCTCCCGCTACATAATCAACTTCATCAATAAACACTTTCCGTCCTTCTATAATTACCTCTCCCCTAAGTTGATGTAGGTGTTTCAAGTCAAATTTCTTATCCAATGATGCATGGTACAATTTCTGAACATTGTGCTTTGGATGCGTCAATTTTTTCGCCAAATCGCCATCATTGGTAAACAATAATAAGCCTGTTGTGTTACGATCTAATCTACCCACAGGATACACACGCTCTTTGGTAGCGTTTATAATTAAGTCCATCACTGTTTTTCTACCTCGTTCATCATCCATCGTGGTGATGTAATTTTTAGGCTTGTTCAATAACACATACTTTTTTTCTTCAGGAGAAACGGAAGTTCCATCAAAACGAACTTCATCGCCAGGTTTTACTTTAAAACCCATCTCTGTGACTACTTTTCCGTTTACAGTTACATTGCCTGAAGCGATATACACATCTGCTTCTCTACGTGAAGAAACTCCTGAGTTTGAAAGGTATTTGTTCAATCTGATTCCATCTAAAGGATCAGCTTGTGGCGTAGATTTTATTTTTTTGTATTCTTTCTTCTTTCTTCCTTGAAAAGGTTTCTTAGAGCTATCTTGTCGTCCTCTCGACGAGTTTTTACTTGAATTCATTATTTTAAAATTTTCGGCAAAGATACTGTTAATTAATTGATTTCATTCAGTCTATCAATCACTCTTTCTACAACTACTGATGGATCAATAAATAACAAGCTTAATATGCCTAATAAAATTAGAATCTTTAATACATTGTGAAGTAAGACATATTGCTTTCTCAGATTAGCTTTCCAAAGAAAAAAGGCAATAAGAATTAACACGAGCAAAGAAAAATAAAAGTAGTAGCTCATATACCCAATAGAAGGGTCAAATAACAATACTGTTGCAGGGATGAGCGTTGATAAAATAATAACAATTCCTAATTTTCTTGTTTTTCGTTCTCCATATTTTACAGGAAAGGTTGTGTAATTATTTGCGATAGCACCTCTTATATTTTCCAAATCTTTGATCAATCCTCTTAGCAAAAGCACCAAAAACAAAAAGATGGCGTGTATAAAAATAATTTTTAAAACATTTTTATAGTATAGAAAAATGGCGAAAAAAGGTAAAATTGTTAAAATTGTTACAAACAACAAGCCAATAAAAGGGCGTTTTTTTAATTTGTGTGAATACAGCCAAATAGCAAAAATATACACTGAAAAAAAAAGAGCAGCTTTCCAAGAAACCATCCATCCGAAGAAAACCCCTAAAAAATTAAGTAAAAAGTAAATTTTTAACTTTGTTTGTTGCCTCAAAAAACCATCTAAATTTGTTTTTATAGGCCTGTTGATTTGATCTATTTTTACATCATAAAAATTATTGATAATATAGCCCGCAGCAACTACAAAAACAGAAGCAAAGACAATAAAAAAGAGCTGTAAATCTAACAGGACAATACGCAACGATTTTTGTGGAGAAAAAATAAAAATAGCTGCTAAGTACTGAGCTCCTAAAAGTACTAATATGTTGTAACCTCTTATTACAGAAACTAAACTTAATAGTTTATAGAAAACAGGGGATGGCTTAGAAGCGCTCATTTTTTAAGCATTGAAATTGCTAAAATCGATAGACCAATTCTAATTTATAGTCTTTCAAGGTTAATTTTACCTTTTCATAATCTTCAGTAAAACCTAAAATATATCCACCACCACCAGAACCACATAATTTCAAGTAGTAGCCGTTCGTCTTTAAGCCTTGTTCCCATACTTTATGAAATGCAGTAGGAATCATTGGTTTAAAATTTGCCAATACCAACTTTGATAATTTTTTAACATTGCCAAACAACGATGTCACTTTTCCTTGTAAAAAATCATGAATACACGCATCTGTATAGGTTGCAAACTCTTCGTTTAGCATTTTTCTAAAGCCTTCATTTTTCATCTTATTCATAAAGATGTTTACCATTGGCTCTGTTTCTCCAACAATTTTAGAGTCTAATAAGAACACTGCTCCTTTTCCTTCTTTTTGAGACGGAATTCCCGCAGGTTCTATATGGGTTTTAGAATTGATTAAAATTGGCAAACTCAAATAACTATTTAGCGGGTCTAAACCTGAGCTCTTACCATGAAAAAAAGATTCCATCAAACCAAAAATTTCTTTCAATTTCAGCAACTTATCTCTGGTTAAATTTTCTAATACGGTAATTTTATCTGTAGCATATTTATCATAAATAGCGGCCACTAAAGCTCCTGAACTTCCCACTCCATAACCTTGAGGAATGGAAGAGTCAAAATACATTCCTGCTGCTATATCTGTTTTTAGCACATCCAACCTAAAAGAAACCTCAGTTGTATCTAAACCTTCTAGGTAATTGCAAAAACGGATTAAATTCTGATTTGACTTTTCGGCTTCTCCAGAAAGATTTGAAGTTGATTTCAAAGCGCCCCTGTAGGTAGTATATGGAATTGTTAATCCTTTAGAATCTTTAATAATTCCATATTCTCCGAAGAGCAATATTTTAGCATAAAACAATGGACCTTTCATCTTTTTCTTTTTTCAGTGACAAAAATACTATTTATTATTTTAACTGTTAGCAAATACCAGTACATATCTCTTTCTAATAGAAGACTTTCCACATTCCTTTTTTCTTACCTTCTTTATAGTTGCCTTCCTCTTTGATCTTTCCGTTCTTATAAAAAACGTTCCAAAGTCCTTCCTTTAAACCATCCTTATAGCTGCCTTTTTCTAGCAGCTCTCCTGTTTCATAAAATTCAGAAAAAGCGCCTTCTGTTTTACCTTTTACATACGATCTCTTGTTCTTTAACTTCCCAGATTCATAATATATATTGCGATTTCCTTTAATCTCTCCTTCTTTATAATGTACCTCTTGATACAAAACTCCACTCTCAAAATAGTATTTTATCAACCCATGAAACTTTTCTTTATTTACTGTTTGATTAAAACTAAAACCTTCCATTTGTACGGTTCCATTCATGTAATAGTCTACAATCCAAAATCCATCTTTCATTTTTTTAGGCGCAGGTCTGTAATAGGTTGCCTTTTCTTTATCTATTTGATTCCAATTTGCATCAAACCAAATGTTGGTTTCTTGCGCCGTAAGTGACGTTGAAATAAAAGCAATCATTAATAATAAAGAGAGAAGTTTCGTTTTCATTATTTTTATTTTTAGAGGTCAGTACTTTTAGCACCAAAACCTGTGTTATCACAAATATAATGATTTTTTTGGCAATACTTAGACAATTCATTATCAATGAATTGACTTATTTTTTCTTTTTCTTCCTCTGGATATAGTACATGAACATTGGCGCCTGCATCAAGTGTAAAACAAATTGCACTGTTATTTTCTGCTCTAAAATTCCAAATTTTATTGATAATCTCTAAGGTGTTTGGTTTCATCAATATAAAATACGGATTGCTCGTTAGCATCATTGCATGTAAGGTTAGTGCTTCGCTCTCTACCAAGGCAACAAATGATTTTACATCTCCATTTTGTAAAATTGCAGACAACTTAGAAAGGTTTTCATTTGCTTGTAAAAAACGTTGTTCTGCATAGGGGTGTTGATGCATTAAATTATGACCAACAGTACTACTTACCTGTTTTTCTCCTTTGTCAACCAACAAAATAGTATCCTGGTAATTTTCAAAAACCGAATGTATTTGATATGGAAACGGAACACCAAACAAGTCTGAACTTCCTTCAATCTCGGGATGTTTTCCCCAAACAACCAACGGGCCTTCAATACTTCTACTGGCACTTCCAGAACCAAGTCGAGCTAAAAAAGAGGCTTTCTTATTAATGAAGTCTGAGGTCATTTCTTCGCTACTTAAAGCTTGTTCAAAACTCATCAAGCACATCGCAATAGCACTCATTCCGCTTGCCGAAGAGGCAATTCCACTACTGTGTGGAAAAGAATTTTCTGAAGTAATCACCATCGAATAATCTAATAGATACGGGCAATACTCTTGTATTCTTTCAAAAAAATCGGCAATTTTAGGTTTGAATTCTTCTTTTTGTTTTCCTTCAAAAAAGATTTCAAACTGAATATTTCCTGAAGCTGCTTTTTTAGAAAAATTTATTGTGGTAATTGTATGACAGTTATTCAAAGTAAAGCTAATAGAAGCATTTTTAGGAATCTGCGGATTGCTTTTTCCCCAATACTTTACCAAGGCAATATTACTTGGAGTTTTCCAGGTATAGTTTGCCTTTTCAATTGAATTTGTAACTGTTTTTGGAATAAATTGTGCTGTACTCAAGTTAAAAATAATTTGAGGTAAAGTTAGCGTTTTTTAGCTACATATTTGCCAACATTTTCAATACCATTTCTTTATAGGATCTACTAATTGGCAAGGCCTTCTTTTGGACCTCAACAAATTCATTGGTATATGATGTTATATTTTTTAAAGCGACAATATAAGACCTGTGAATTCTTAAAAATTTTGCTGAAGGTAATTTCGCTTCTATATTTGTAATGGTTTCTCGGGTTACAACGGTACTGCTTGATGTATGTATTTTAATATAATCGCTCAAACTCTCTACGTATAAAATTTCTTCAAAATTTACGCGAACCATTTTTCGATCTGAACGCACAAAAATAAAATCATTAGATCCATCATTAACTTTCGCTTCATCTTCAATAAATTTCGGAGTAGCGATGTCAAAAAATTGTTGCATTGCTTTTAAGAAACGATCAAAAGAAATGGGTTTTAACAAATAATCTACCGCCTGCACATCAAACCCTTCTAAGGCATACTCTCGATAGGCAGTAGTGAAAATTATTTTTGTCTTTTTACCAATTGATTTTGCCAAAGACAAACCAGAAATTTCAGGCATGTTAATATCTAAAAAAATCAAATCTACTTGCTCAGCGTTTAAAACATCAAAAGCCTCCATGGCATTTTTACAACTTTTTAAGAGCGTAACATTGTTTAGCTTCTCAAGATACATTTCAATGATTCCCCTGGCTACAGGCTCATCATCAACAACAATACAAGTAATTCTATCTGACATTTCTATTCTTTTAAAGACTGATTATTCACTTTCAAAACTACTTCAAACTCATCATTTTTTTGATTAATTTCTAACTTAAAATCACCATTATACAGCATTTGCAATCGTTGCCGAATATTCTGCAAGCCGATTCCTTCTGATTCCTTTTCTAGCTTTTTAGTAGAGTTTTTTATCACAAAAAGAAACGAATGATTATCCGTAGAAACAGCAATAGAGATTCTTAATTTCCCATTAATAATAGCCCCATGCTTAAAACTATTTTCTACAAAGGGAATCAACAACATTGGTGCCACCTGAAAATTATCAGACACCTTTTCTACATTTATTGTAACTTCAAGAGTGTCATGAAAACGCATTTTTTCTAACAAGACATAATCTTCTATATGATGTATTTCATCTTTTAACAACACCAAAGGCTTATCAACTTGATACAATATATAATCCAATAAATTCGAGAGCTTTAAAATCATCTCAGGCGTTTCTGCTGCCTTTTTTAACGCAAAGCCATACAAAGTATTCAAGGTATTGAATAAAAAATGTGGATGAATTTGCATTTTTAAAAACTTCAATTCGTTTTCTTTCAATTCTAGCTTTGTTTGCAAAAACTTATTTTCTAACGACTTGTTTTTTTCTAAGGTTGTATAATTGTACCTCAATAATTTAAAAACGCTTACAAGTGCTATGATAAAAAAAACGCAGACTAAAATAACCGACACACTCTTTGTAAGTGCTGGCATTTCTTTGTACTCTAATCGATAAAAAAAAGCAAAGCCTACAAAAACTACAAGTTCCGTAATACAGGCAATAAATACAACTAAATATATTCCGTATAATAAAAATAGTTTGTATTTTTTTTGCAGCAAATAACTCGGCATCAAATCATAAGCCGCAACATAAGAACCTACAACAGAAGTAATACTTAAACTTACAGAGAACCAAAAAACAAAATCATCATTCGCTGTTCCAGCACTAAAAAAAGCTTTAAAAAAAAACCATACCACAAACCAAAACAACAAATGTAGGGGTACTTTTTTAAGATGGGCTATAAAAGATTTTTTCATGTTTTAAAAAAACAACTTTAATTGCTTTGAACACCTAAATATAGACGATTTACCGTTTTTACACTGGATAAAACATTTTTTATTTCAATTTCTTAAAAAAACCCGTAAATTGGTCAAAACAAGGATCACACCTTCCATTCATCGCAAAAATGATAGTTCACACATAAAGCTCTCTACATTAGCCATCATAAAAACTTAAAAACAATATCTTATGAATTTTATTATTGAAGGCGGAATCTATTTTATGACTCCATTAGTACTGCTTTTTTTTACTGTAATTGGATTACTTATAAAGGGGTTTAAAAACAACACTAAGAAAAACATCTCTCTACTTAAATCAATCAGCTTATTTGTCTTTGTATTTGGTGTACTTGGCTTTACAATTGGCTTATCAGAGGCTTTAGAAGCCATCGCATTGTCTAACAATGATATTTCTGCAGGAATCGTTGCCGCAGGCTTTAAAATAGGATTGATTGCACCTACATTTGGAACGATCATTTTTCTTCTTGGAAGACTAGGCGCCATTGTACTTCTTTGGAAACAAAAAGAATAACATTTATTAGTTTGTTCATTTAAATACTCATTTCTTCAATTAGAAATGGGTATTTTTGCTTTTATAAAGATTATAATTTTGAAAAAATTAAAATTGATTTGGGATTTTAAAGGCGAAGACGGATTTGAAACCGCTAAACACCATTGCATCCATTTAAAAGAATTTGCAGCAATCGAAAAACTGCATTACTATAAAATTGACCATACACAATTAAACGAAATGCACACCATTGCTTTTGTTATTGTTAATGAAGTAGACATGATTACGTATCGAGACGCCTTAAGACCACATCGAGGAGAGCTCGTTTAATGTTATTTTTCCTATATATACATCAAGTAAACAAGGCATATGAAACTATCTATTCAAATTGCAAATCGATTTAGAGAAATCCTTTTAAATGGAGACTGGGTTGTTAATACTAATTTTAAAAACCAATTATCTGACTTGACTTGGAAGCAAGCAACTACCCAAATTGGCTCCATAAATACCATAGCAACGCTCACTTTTCACATCAATTACTATATCGCAGGAATAGTAAATGTCTTTGAAGGTGGCTCACTTGATATTAGAGATAAATTTAGTTTTGATTTTCCTCCCATCAACTCACAAGAAAATTGGGAAAGGCTATTAGACAAAATGTGGAATGACGCAGAAAAGTTTGCCAACATTGTAGCGCTTATGCCTGATAAAAAACTTGGCGATGTTTTTATACATGAAAAATATGGTAGCTATCAAAGAAATATTGATGCAATGATTGAGCATAGCTACTATCACCTAGGGCAAATTTCTTTGATTAAAAAAATGATCTTAGAAGCAGAGAAATAAGCTACACTTCTGCTATTGCCTTTGCAGCAATAAATCCGCCTGTCCATGCATTCTGAAAATTAAACCCGCCAGTTACTGCATCAATATTTAAAATTTCACCTACAAAAAAGAGATTTTTATGCCTTTTGCTTTCAAAACGTTTGAAATTGATTTCTTTTAAATCAATACCGCCTGCCGTAACAAACTCCTCTTTAAACGTGCTTTTTCCGTTCGCATTATACAAGCCTTTTGTCAATTGATTGGCTAACTTTTCTAATTGCACATTGCTCAGATCTGCCCATTTCAGGGTTTCTACAATATCAGAAGCCGCAACCAATCGTTCCCACAATCTCCTTGGAATATCGCTAAAAGGCGATTTTAAATACACTTGTTTTTTTGGTTGTTTCTTTTTTAAATTCAACAACACATTCAACACTTTATCTGTGGGTCTTGAGAGCCAATTGACCTCTACATTGTATTGATAATTTTTCTCAGCGAGTATTCGTGCTCCAAAAGCAGACAATTTCAACACCGCTGGGCCACTCATTCCCCAATGCGTAATTAACAAAGGTCCTGAGGATTCTAGTTTCGTTCCAACAATAGTTACGGTAGCATTCGGAACAGAAATCCCTAGTAAATCAATGATTCTTTTGTCTTTGATATTGAAGGTAAATAACGAAGGTACAGGAGGCACAATGGTATGGTCTAAACTTTCAACCAATTCCCAAACTTTATTACTACTTCCTGCAGCAACCACTACTGCATCAGCAGTAAATTGCTGCTCTTTTGTGTTGACAACCCACTGATCTTTTTGTTGATAAACGGAATGTACTCCACAGTTTTTTAACAAGGTAATTCCTAGGTTATCAACAGCATTTTGAAAACAATCTATAATTGCTTGCGATGTATTTGCCTCTGGAAACACGCGATTGTCTCCCTCTATTTTTAGTGGAACTCCACGGTTTTCAAACCATTCAAAAGTATCTCCAGTCATAAATTGATGAAAAGGCCCCAACAATTCTTTTTTTCCTCTCGGGTAAAACTCACAAAGCTCTTTCGGATCAAAACAAGCATGGGTCACATTACAACGTCCACCTCCAGAAATTTTTACTTTTTGAAGCACCTCTTTTCCTTTTTCTAGAATGGTGATTTCTAAATCTGGATTGTTTTCTTTTGCGTTGATGGCTGTAAAAAATCCTGCAGCGCCTCCTCCAATAATGATTACTTTTTTCATTTTTTAATTTTGTCAGTTCGAGTAATTTTCGATAGAAAATTGTATCGAGAACTCATTTTTAAATCATCTCGATACAAATTTATTTAACAAATTTACTCGATGTGACATTTTAAAAGCTGTTGTCAGGTCGAGCGCAGTCGAGACCTATTCAATTTATTATAAAACCATTTCGTTATAACTTAGTACCGTTTCAAATCCTTTTTGTTTGAAATAGTTAGGTGTATCTTCAGTTCCTGTTGCCAATACAAAATCGCCTCCCCAAGCTCCTAAACTTTTTACGTCTCCAAAATAATCAGGAAACAATAGTTTTTGAACTGGTTGCTGTTTGATTATTCCACCAATAATGGCTTCATGTTCCCTCATAATCTTGCCCAAATCTTTTGCCGAAGTCGCTTTTATAAATTCTTCTGACAGGTCGGACACCGCTTCAATCTCTTGCTTAATATGTTGGTTATTCTTTTTATACTGCTCAATCCCTTCTCTACTGTTTTGCTTTGTATTCAAATGCACAAAAAACAATTCGTTAGCAAAACTCGGATTAAAATTTACAGTTGCAACCACTGGTTTTGAATCTTCTAATTGATACAGAATTGGAACATTGTTTTGTGCACAAGCAATATCATAACCGCTTCCAGAAAAGGCATTCCACAATAACGTATAAGCATTCACATTTGCCCAAGAAGCAATATTATTGATTAAGGTAGAAGAACTTCCCAAGCCCCAATCTCTCGGAAACGTCAAGCTTGTTTTCACGATAAATCCTTTATTTGTTTGCAAAAAATTTGGATTTAACTTTCTTGCTTCACTTAATATTTTCTGTAGCGTTTCTGCAATAAACTCAGCACTTCCTTCTGTATCAGAATTAAAAGTGGCGTTTTTTAAACGTAATTTTGGCAAGTCAAAAACCGCTTCGAACCAACAATCACCAGTAGCTGTAAAACTTCCCCAAACCAATTGTGGTTCTTGGATTTTTTCAACCACTAAATTTTGCCCGAACTTCGTCGGAATTGCCAACGATTTTGCGCCGTCGAGAACTACATATTCTCCTGTTAGTAATAACTTTCCGTTGCTATAATGTCTCTTCAATTTATGCTGTCTTGTCATTCTTTGTTCTCAATCTTGATGGCTGAGCGTAGTCGAAGCCATATTTTGTAATGACTTTCATTTTTACATTCTGAATATTTTGATAAAGCCTCATAATTTTCTTCAATCAATGCTTCTTTCTTATTTCTACTCCAACCTTGAATCTGTTTTTCTCTATTAAATGCATCATCAATTCTTTGAAACTCTTCAACATAAACTAATTCCACAGGTAACCTCTTTTTTGTATGATTCGCTCCCCTACCTTTTTGGTGTTGTAAAATTCTCAATTCCAAATCAATAGTGCTTCCTGTATAAAAAGTCCCATCAGCACATTTTAATATATATACATATCCTTTTGGCATCTCTTTTTTATAATGTGGCTTCGACTACGCTCAGCCACCAACTACTTTCTCAACGTATTAAATTTTTCAACTACAGCACTATGTGTAACTGTTTTATCTTCAAAATACGCGACCATTATTTCTTTTTCTTCAGCAGTTGCCTCTAATTGATTCAAGATATTCATTAAATGCATTTTCATATGTCCTTCTTGAATTCCACTAGTCGTTAAAGCTCTTAATGCTGCGAAATTTTGCGCCAATCCTGCGGTAGCAATAATTTGCATCAATTCTTTTGCTGATGGATCTTGCAACATTTTTAAAGACAATTTTGCCATGGGATGTAAACTTGTCAATCCTCCAACAGTTCCTAGTGCCAACGGAATTTCAATCCAAAATCGAAACTTATTATTTTCAATCTCACAATGTGTTAAACTGCTATACCTTCCAGATTTCGACGCATATGCATGTGCGCCTGCCTCAACTGCTCTAAAATCATTTCCTGTAGCCAACACAACCGCATCTACTCCATTCATAATACCTTTATTATGCGTTACAGCTCTATACGGTTCAATCTTTGCAATGTGTACTGCTTGGCAAAATTTGGCAGCAAATTTCTGTGGATTTTCTCCACCAAAGTCATCGATAGTGCAACTTACCTCTGCCCTAACCAAACACTCAGGAACATAATTAGACAAAATACTCATTACAATTTCAATATCATCTCTCCTAAAAGTATTGGCAATGACTTCTAAGCAAGAATTGATAAAGTTTGCACCCATTGAATCTTTCGTTTCAAACGTAACATGTAGTTGATAGTAGTTGGCTAGTTTTTCTGTTTTATTCTTCAATTCAATCGCTAAAATTCCACCGCCACGCTTTTCCATATTTTTAGTAATGGATGCAGTAGCTGCAATTAAATACGGCTTCTGTTGATTGAAATACGCCTGTAAGTCTTCTTCTGCACCCTCGTACATAAAGTGCACTTGGCCAATTTTAGTGGTAGAAATCACCTCCGTTTTAAATCCACCTCGAGTGCTCCAAAACTTAGCCACCAAAGAAGCTGCTGCTACTACCGAGCTTTCTTCTACCACCATCGGAATCACATACTCTTTCCCGTTAATAACAAAGTTAGGCGCAACTCCGTACGGCATGTAAAAATTAGAAATGGTGTTCTCTATAAAATCATCGTGTAATTGTTGTAGTTTTTCATCTATATTCCAATATTGCTTAAGGGTTTTTACAATTTCTGGTTGTGAACTAAAATAATTTTTTGACAACCAATCAATTTTTTCTTTTTTAGTTAGTTTAGAAAACCCGGAAATAATTTTAGACATGGAACACTTCTTTTTAAGTACCACAAAGATAAATGAATCCTGTTAAAATAATACTGCAATTTCATATTTCTAATTTTTTTTGAACTGATTTTGCTGATTTTTCCGTAAACTTGGCAAGATTTTATTAAAAACACAACTTTATAAAACAATAACAACAAAACACACATACTAATTAATTATGGAAGATTTAGCAGTAAAACAACCAGAAGAACAAGAAATGTTTGGGCATCCAAAAGGGCTCTTTTATTTATTTTTCGCAGAATTATGGGAGCGCTTTAGTTTCTACGGAATGAGAGCATTGTTAATGCTTTACATGGTGCAAGAAATTTTTAAAGCGCTAACCGAAAGAGATATTGCCGCTGCCGCCGTATATGCTTCATACGGTTCTTTGGTGTACGCATCTACTGTTATTGGAGGGCGTGTTTCTGATAAAATTTTAGGAATGCGTAGCTCTATTTTCTTAGGAGGAATATTAATGTCTTTAGGACATTTTGTATTAGCCATTGAAAATGACATTGCTTTCTTTTTAGCCTTATCATTTATTATTGTAGGGAATGGGTTCTTTAAGCCAAACATCTCAACATTTGTTGGATCACTTTATGATGATGGAGACAAAAGAAAAGATTCAGGGTTTACCATTTTTTATATGGGAATTAATATTGGTGGATTTGTAGCACCATTATTATGTGGTTGGCTAGCTGCTGAATACGGATGGCATTATGGATTTGGATTAGCAGGAATTGGAATGTTAACAGGGTTAATTTTCTTTTGGAAAGGAATAAAAGACAATGTGTTTGGAGACAGAGGATTGCCACCAAATAAAGAAATATATGAAAAACAAATTTTAGGAATTCCTCAAAAAAAATTAATTCCGATTATTGCTTTTTTAGCGGCCCCAGCAATTGCATATATCTTAGCTTCATACAAAGCAATTGCAGGAGGAGAATCCTTTTTAGGAGACCAAAACTATGTGAATTTATTGTTTAAATTTATTGGCTTAGCTGTTTTAATTTATATGACCACGATTATCATCAAATCAAATCCAGACGAGCGTAAAAAGCTAATCATGGCAATATTAATTACATTTTTCATGACTTTATTCTGGGGGTTCCATGAGTTATCTGGAAGTGTAATTACCTTATTTGCTGATAGAAATGTTGCGTTGGACGGCATTATGAATGCAAGTCAAACAAATGCACTAAACTCTATGTTCATCATTATTTTAGCGATACCTATTTCTTTATTATGGGCGTATTTAACGAAAAAAAATATCAACCCAAGAACTCCTTATAAGTTTGGATTAGGACTTGTTTTAGCTGGATTGAGTTTTTATATTTTATCAATGAGTAAAGGAAGTGCTGATGAAAACGGCATGGTTCCTTTTGCTTACTTATTTATTATGTATTTCATTATTTCCATAGGTGAATTATTTATGTCTCCTGTTGGATTGTCTAAAATAACCGACTTATCTCCAAAAAGAATTGTTGCATTTATGATGGGAATCTGGTTCTTATCATCTTCTTATGCATTTCAAATTGTTGGGTTCATCTCTACCAAACTAGCCATTGAAAGTACCGATGTAAACGTTGGCGGACTAGATACTCTAGAAGTTTACACCAACGGATTCGAATTGATTGCAACCTATTCAATCGGAGCAGGATTAGTTGTATTAATATTCTCACCATTGATGAAAAAATTAATGGGCAACGTTCACTAGAACTTATTACAAACCTCATAAATTAAATTTATGAGGTTTTTTTATTTTAACATAAAACTATTATTCATGAATAATACAGATCAATTTTTTAAATCAAAAGTTTTAGGACACCCAAGTGGACTATTTGTTTTATTTTTTACCGAAATGTGGGAGCGTTTTTCCTATTATGGAATGCGTGCACTATTGGTGCTTTTTTTAACTTCATCGCTTATGGATGAAGGCTGGGGATGGCCTCGTGAACATGCCATGGCCTTATTTGGTTCTTATGTAGGATTGGTCTATTTATCAACCATGATGGGTGGCTATTTTGCAGACAAGGTTATTGGTTATAGATGGGCTGTAGTAGTTGGAGCATTACTAATGACAATTGGGCATGCTTCTATGGCATTTGAAACTTCTTGGTCTATTTATTTAGGTTTAGGATTCTTAGTAATTGGTAGTGGTTTCTTTAAACCAAATATGACTTCTATTATTTCTGAAATGTATAAAGACAGATCTGAGAAAAAAGATGGTGCTTATACTATTTTTTATATGGGTGTAAATGCAGGAGCTTTTCTAGGAATTTTATTATGTGGGTATTTAGGGGAAAAAGTTGGCTGGAGTTTAGGCTTTGGATTGGCAGGAATCTTTATGTTATTTGGATTGATCCAATTTTGGTTGGCTCAAAACATTTTTGGACATATTGGTTTAAAACCGAATAAAAATGACAGAAACTCAGTTGAAGCTCAAGATAATGACAAACGTGTACCTTTCTCTTCTTGGCAATTAGTTTTGATTGCTGTAATGGTCTCCTTAAGTTTACTCTGGATTCTTAATGCGCCAGCTACAACTATTTCTGGAGGAACATTCAATCTATTTTCATTTTTGGGAAGTGATGGCAACACTATAGCCATTTTAACAGCACTAGGATTGTTTTTAATTTTATTGATATATAGATTTACACAATATTCAAAAATCACACGTGAAAAATTAATCGCGGTAACCTTCTTTGCAATATTATCTGTATTCTTCTGGGCTATTTTCGAGCAGTCTCCAGGAACGTTAACCATTTTTGCCAATGATTATACCGATAGATCTCTTGACGGTTCATCAGCAAATATATTTAGAATAGTTAATTCATTGATGACCATTATTCCTTTAGGAATTATTACTTGGGTATTATACCTGCTTTTTAAACAAACATTTGCAAAATATGCTTGGGCCAACATTGTACTTGCATTGAGTTTTTTAATTGTATGGGCTATTGCTATTTGGATGTTGATAGATCAATTTCAAGATGAAAATTTAGAAGTTCCAGCCTCTTGGTTTAGTGTATTAAACTCATTATTCATCATTACACTTGCCCCCTTATTTTCGAAATGGTGGGAAAGCAAATACAATCCTTCAGCAAATATGAAATATGGAATTGGTATGGGCTTGCTAGGCTTAGGAATGGCTTGTATTGCATTTGGCGCAATGGGTATTGAACCTGGGGCTAAAACTGCTTCTGTAAGTATGATTTGGCTAGTTTTAGTGTATTTATTTCATACCATGGGAGAGTTATGTGTTTCTCCTGTAGGCTTATCTTATGTAAGTAAATTAGTACCCGCTCGTATGATTGCTTTTATGTTTGGAGTTTGGTATTTAGCCATTGCTATAGGAATGAAAGGCGCTGGTATTTTTGGTGAAAACATCGATAAAATTGCCAATGAAAACGGGATTAGTTATTTCTTTTGGATATTAACCATCATCTCGTTAGCTATGGCTATTGTAGCAGTTGTTTTCCATCCTATCATTAAAAAATTAATGCACGGTGTAAGATAATAATCATAACTAATTATTAAAAAAAAGCATCTTTTGAATATTTCTAAAGATGCTTTTTATTTTTGTAAATTTGACCACAGAACCTCGACTCATTCCGTATGAAAAAATTAGTTTTATTTGTTACCCTCGCCTTCTTGACTATTTCTATAAATGCACAAGAAATACACTGGGTCTCTTTTGAAAAAGCGATTGAACTAAACAAAGCCAATCCAAAATTTATTTTAATTGATATATATACAGATTGGTGTGGTTGGTGTAAAAAAATGGATAAAGACACTTATTCAAATGCGGTAATTATAAACTACATCAACAAACATTATTATGCCGTTAAATTAGACGGAGAAGAGAAAGAAAATATTACATTCAAAAATCATGTTTTTAAATTCAAGCAAGATGGAAAACGTAAATACCACGAGCTACCTGCTACTTTAATGTCTGGAAAATTAAGCTACCCAACAACCCTTTTTATGAATGAAAAAGAGGAACTTATTGATAAAATTCCGGGATATTTAAATACAGAGTTGATGGAGAAAATATTGGCTTTCCATGCCATTAAAGATGTAAAAACAAAGAAATGGCCAGCTTTTGAAAAAAATTTTAAAAGCAAACTATAAGCCATTCTTACTTTAACATTTTAGCACCATCGGTTCCTGTATCATGAAAAGGAATCTGGTGTTTTTCACAAATAGCCCTCCAATGCTGTATCTGACTTTTGTAATTAGAACCGTCTGCAATCACTTCTTTCGGATGGATTGTTTTTAATAATCGTTCTAGATTAATTTTTGGAGATTGACATAAAAGCACCACACAATTTTGCAATGCTGGAAGCTTATAAACACCCAAACTATCAATAAGCAATAGCTTTGTATGTTGAAGTTTTAGCACTGCTGGAAACCCCAACTTATAAACGACCGATTCAATCTTCTCACCAGTCGTATATGATTTCAAAGCACTTGATCTTAGTATTTTTAAACTATCTAAATCGTGGTAGACCTTTATGCGATTTCCTGTTCTTTTAACGAGTAGTGTTTGTCTACTTTTATGAAAAACAACTAGCTCATTTTTAATACTCACTTGGCGCTTCTCATACAATAGCCCCAATTGAAATACGAGCACAATACCTAAAGTAAGCAAGCTGTTTTTATAAGTTCTTTTTGTCAAAAATTGTACGCCAACCACAAAACATCCATAGGTAATTATCAACAGTAAAAAAGAAAACGAAATTTCTTCTATTAAAAAAGATTCTTGTTTTGATATCCAACCAACAAAAGCATTCATTGCTAAAATTACAGCGCCATATGCATTGGCTACAAATAGTGGAAGAATTTTTAATAGTGACAAAACAATCACAACAATTCCGCCAATTAAAATGCTTCCAATAAAAGGAATGATCACCAAATTAGACAACATAAAGAGTCCTGGAAACTGATGAAAATAAAATAAACTTATCGGTAAAACACCCAATTGTGCAGCCGTTGAAACCGTAAACAGTTGCCAAAAGTAATCGACTAACTTCCATGTTGGCTTCCACAAAACATATAATTTGGGCTGTATCCAAACAATGCTAAAAACTGCTAAATAACTGAGCTGAAACCCAACTTCAAATAGAAACATCGGTTTAAAAAGCAACAAAATAAACATAGAGGCAATCAGCGAATGTGTGACCATTGTTTTCCTGTCAAATGTCATGGCTATGGCAACCGCTGTAAACATGGTAACTGCTCGCACAACAGATGCAGACAAGCCTGCAATGACTGCAAATACCCATAACAAGCAAACGATGAGTATTGTTTTCAGCAACTTTCCGTTTCGAAACCGCTCTAAAGGTTTGAGCACAAAACTGAGAATCAATAAAATAATTCCGACATGCAAGCCTGAAACTGCTAAAATGTGAATGGCTCCAGCTCTGGTATAATCTGTTATCAATTCTTTTGAAATATCTTGCCGCTGCCCTAGTAACAAGGCAGATACCACCGCTAATTCTTCTTCTTTAAAGTGGTGTTTTTTAAGTGATTTCTGAATTGCACTCCTAACATCATCTGCTAATTTATAGATAGAAAAATGAGGGTTAGAAATCCGTACAAACGGCTTGTTTTTAATAAAAACTTGCTGATATACTCCTTGTTTCTCTAAATACTTCTTATAGTCAAACTGATGTGGATTTAGCACTGCTGGCACCTCAACAAAATCAGCTGCTATCATTATTTTATCATGTATTTTTAACGAATTAACAGCACTATCTTTCTGGATATGTAAAAGTATCTTTCCTCTTGTTTTTGTGGTGCCAACTTTTACAACTGACCCCAGATACTTATTATAATACCTATTTGGTTTCAGCACTTTACCAACCACAAAAACAGCCTCTTTGTGCTCTTTTAAAAAACGTGCATAATGATTGTTATAGTTTGTAGCATTCTGAATAAAAACGGAAAACATCCCCAAGAAAAAAAAGAAAACCCAACTAAACAACGTAAACAAACCTTGCCTTCTCAAGGCTTTCAGTACAATCAATATAATGACAGACAGCAACAATACAATAATGGATTGCACAAAAGGAAGTTGCCATACTTGATAATGGAATTGAAGTGCAATTCCAACAATTAGGCATATTGTAAAATGAGTTGGTAAAAATTTTAGCAACTTTTTCATAGCCTGATAAAGTTACTAAAAAAATAAAGACGATTAGTTTAGACCTTTAACAATGGCTTTTGCAGCCTTTTCTGAAGCTCCTTTTCCGCCTAAAGCTTGTTCTAACTCATAATAAGCTAAGAACATTTGTTCTCTGTGATCAGGGTTTAAAATTTTGGCGAGCTCTATTGTTAATTTTGCTTTTGTAAAATCGCTCTGAATGAGTTCTGTAACCGCTTCTCTGTTCAAAATTAAATTTACCAAAGAAATAAATTTTAATGTAATAATTCGTTTTGCAATTTGATACGAAATAGCACTTCCTTTATAGCAAACCACTTGCGGGACTTTAAATAGCGCTGTTTCTAAAGTTGCGGTACCAGAGGTTACCAAGGCAGCTGTTGAAACACTTAGCAAATCATATGTTTTATTGTCGATAAACTGCACGTTACCGATACTCATAAACTGTTTATAAAATGCCAACTCTTGACTTGGAGCACCTGCAATTACAAACTGATATCCCTTAAAATCACCAACTACTGAAAGCATTACAGATAACATTTTTGTAATTTCTTATTTTCTACTTCCTGGTAAAATGGCAATAATTTCTTTGTCTCCTAATCCGTGTTCTTTTCTAAAAGCAAACGCATCTACTTGTGGTCTATCTGCAATGGCATCAATTAATGGATGTCCAACAAAATGAACAGGATACTGATGTTCTTTTTCGTAAAAATCTTTTTCAAAAGGTAAGATTACATGCATGGCATCGATGTCTCTTTTGATAGCCTTTACTCTGCCAGATCTTGACGCCCAAACTTGTGGAGAAATATAGTAGTTGGTTCTAAAACCTTGTTGTTTTGCCCATTTAGCAATTCGCAAATTAAATCCAGAGTAATCAATAAACACTACTACATCTGGCTCAAATGCTTCAATGTCTTTTTTACAAAATGACATGTTTTTAAAAATTGTAGGAATGTTCAACAACACTTCAACAAAGCCCATAAAAGCGAGCTGTTTATAATGTTTTACCAAAGTTCCTCCAACGGCCTGCATTAAATCTCCTCCCCAAAATCGGATGTCTGCATTGGCATCTTCTTTGCGCAATGCTTTCATCAAATTAGAACCATGCAAATCTCCAGAAGCTTCTCCTGCTATGATATAATATTTCACGCCATTATTGTTTTTTTGAAATTACCTTGTCGATACTATTTAGTAGACCACCTTTAAAACAAAAGTAGTAAAAGCAATTAAAATTGTAGCTAATAAAACACCTCTTGCTCTATAATCTTGTTTTTTCTTGAGAAAAACAAAGAAAACAAATAGATTTGGAATGGCTGCTAGGGTTAACATTTTTCCATATAAATGTTGATCATTAATAATTTTTAAGCTGGCCTCAAAATCAACTTCAGAAAAAAATTCGAGGTATATAAATCCTCCTCCCAATGTGGCAATGATTGAAACCAATACTCCAATAGCCATCTCTTTATTTACAGCCCCCATGTGTTCAATTTTTGAATCATATGATGCGCTGTCAAATCAAATTGAACAGGAACCACAGAAACATAGCCATTTTCTAAAGCCCATACATCTGTATCTTCTCCTTTATCCTTACAAACAAATTCTCCAGACAACCAATAATACTCTTTTCCAAACGGACTTGTGCGCTTGTCAAAATCTTCTTTCCAATAGCCATTTGCTTGTCTGCAAATTTTTATTCCTTTGAGTGCTTCTTTTGGCAAATTTGGAATATTTACATTCAATACCGTTCCTTCTGACAGCTTATTTTTTAACACGCTCAGTACGATTTCTTTTACATACTTCTTTGAAGCTTCAAAATCTGCATGCCATTTAAAATCTAATAATGAAAACCCAATAGCAGGAACTCCTTCAATACCTGCTTCTACGGCGGCACTCATGGTTCCTGAATAAATAACGTTGATCGATGAATTTGAACCGTGATTGATACCAGAAACACAAAGATCTGGTTTACGATTTAAAATTTCATTAACCGCCATTTTAACACAGTCTGCTGGCGTACCAGAACAACTATACTCTATTTGTGGGCCTTGATCAATTGTTATTGAATTACAATGCAACACACTATCTACCGTAATGGCATGTCCCATACCACTTTGCGGACTGTCTGGCGCCACTACAAAAACATCTCCAATTTCATTCATCACTTCAATAAGTGCACGAATTCCTGGTGCTGTGATTCCATCATCATTGGTTACTAAAATTAAAGGTCTTTTTTTCATCTATTTATATCTAATTTAACAAATGTACTACAAATTTATCGTCTTTAATCCGATTCGATTTTTAGCAATTCAGGAAAGAAAATCATAAAAAAATCACAAATTAATTACACACTAGTAATATTGGCATTATTTAGTAGTTTGCAACGAGAAAAAAAACGTAAAGTTTCTAATATAAACACGACAGAGAACACATGAAACGAGCATGTTAACATTTTACTGCCCAAGGAAATGATTAATAGCGAACAGCATGTGACCGTTAAAAAGCAATACATATAAACACATGAAAAGAGTCTATACATATATCCTTCCATTTTTTGCATTCATTCTATTACTCTCAAGTTTCAATATCAAAAACGAAATCACAAATCCTGATCCTGAAAAAGACAAAGTATTGATTTCTGTTATCAATTACATGCTTACAAATGGGCATTATTTACCAAAAGATCTTGACGATGATTTTTCTGAAAAAGTGTTTACAGATTTTATTGATGGCCTAGACCCTTCTAAACGGTATTTTACACAAGAAGATATTCAAGAATTTTCTCAATACAAATATCAAATTGACAATCAAATAAAAGGCTCTGAATTGACTTTTTACCACCTAGTCTATGGTCGGTTTACTGAAAAAATACAAACCGCAAAAGAATATTATGGGCAGATTTTAGCACAGCCCTTCAACTTTTCAAAAAAAGAAATCATTGATATCAACTATAAAGATGTCCCATTTGCAGAAAATCAAAATGAGTTGATCAATTACTGGCGTAAGCAGCTAAAATTAAACACAATTGGTAGAATTCAAGGAAAACAAGACTTGGAGAATGAAAAAGTCAAAGAAGATAAAAAATTCAAGAAAACGCCTTTTAAAACCTTAGAAAAAGAAGCAAGAAAAGAAGTACTTAAAAGCATGAAGGAATTATATCTTCGCATTGAAGAGCTAGAACATTCTGATTGGTTTTCTACTTTTTTAAATAGTATTGTAAGCGGTTTTGATCCACACTCTACCTATATGGCTCCTAAAATTAAAGAGCGTTTTGACCAAAATATGTCTGGAAAACTAGAAGGAATTGGTGCTCGTTTGCAAAAAAAAGGAATTTATACACATATTGTTGAATTGATTTCTGGTGGCCCTGCTTGGAAACAAGGAGAACTAGAAGTTGGTGATATTATTTTAAAAGTTGCACAAGCAGATGGTGAACCCCTAGAAATTGTTGGAATGCGTTTGGATGATGCCATCAAGTTTATCAAAGGAAAAAAAGGAACTGAGGTTCGTTTAACGGTAAAGAAAAAATTAGATGGTTCTATACAAGTTATCTCAATTATAAGAGATGTTGTAAACCTAAATGAAACTTTTGTAAAGTCTAGCATTGTACTAAAAAACAACAAAAAATATGGCGTAATTCATTTGCCTCAATTTTATATTGATTTTAAAGACAAAGAATTTAGAGACTCTGCAAAAGACATGGAGAAAGAAATTGAAAACCTTAAAAAAGAGCATGTTGAAGGTCTGTTAATCGATTTAAGAAATAACGGTGGTGGCTCTTTAAAAACAGCGATAGAAATTGCAGGACTATTTATCAACAAAGGCCCTATTGTACAAATTAAATACAGAGGAGAACGCCCCGTAATTAAAAATGACCTTGACTCTAAAATTCAATGGAATGGTCCTTTGGTTATTCTGGTAAATGAATTTTCAGCATCAGCATCAGAGATTTTTGCAGCAGCAATGCAAGATTATAACCGAGCTATTATTCTTGGCGGAAACCAAACCTACGGCAAAGGAACGGTGCAAAATGTGTTGTCTATCAACCGATTTTATCCAAAGTACAAGAAAGACTTAGGCTTCTTAAAAATGACCATTCAAAAATTTTACAGAATCAATGGTGGATCTACTCAAAAAGAAGGCGTGTATTCAGATATTGCCATGCCAAGCAGGTATAGTTATATGAAATTTGGAGAACGTGACATGGAAGGTTCTTTAGAGTGGGACAAAGTTGCAAAAGCAACTTATCAAGAAGCAAACTCTTATGAAAATTTTGACGAAGTTGTATATAATAGTAAAGAGCGAATTTTGAAGAATCCTAAATTTAAGTTGATCAATGAATATGCAAAATGGCTTAAAGAAGAGCAAGAAAAAACTACTTTTTCATTGAACTACAAACAGTTTATAAAAGACACTAAAAAATATAAAAAAAATAGTCAAAAATACAAGTCGGCCTTTAAATTTGATTCAAAATTACATTTTGTATCTCCGATAAGCGAGTTGCCATTGCTAGAAAAAGATTCTGTAATTGCTGACAAAAGAATGGCTTGGCACACCAATTTATCTAAAGATATCTATGTTGCAGAAGCGTTAAATGTATTGAGTGAATTAAAAATGAGAACCCAATTTAAACTTGTAAAAAACTAAACCTCTTACCAACGCATACAAAAAACAAAAAGCTTCTCGAATATCGAGAAGCTTTTTGTTTGCTAATACCAGCGCTTCTTCTTCTTTTTAGAAGCTACAGATTTTCTACCTTTTTTATATTTACTTCCTGGAGACTTATGTATTTCTGGCTTTGCCTTCGGATCTAAGGGATACGGATGTTCTTCTTCTACATCGATATGCTTATTGATTAATTTCTGAATAGAAAGCACATACTCTTTTTCATCTGCAGAGCAGAATGAATAAGAGATTCCACTCTTTCCAGCCCTACCTGTTCTACCAATTCTGTGCACATAGGTTTCTGACACATTAGGCAGATCAAAATTAATCACGGCATCAATATTTTTAATATCAATTCCCCGAGCAGCCACATCTGTAGCTATTAAAACAGCTACTTCTCCTTCTTTAAATTGTTGCAAAGCTTCTTGACGTAAATGTTGTGTTTTATCGCCATGAATACTGGCTACTTTATAGCCGTTTCTCAGCAATGTTTTTTCGAGCTTGTCTACCCCATATTTAGTTCGTCTAAAAATAAGGATGTTTCCTTTTATTGTATTTCGCAACAAATGTAAACACAGCTCTATTTTTTTTGGTTTCGGTACATAATACAAGAGTTGATGTACGCTTTTTACAGTAGATGACGTAGGTGCAACCTCTACCTTTACAGCATCTTTTAACATGGTTTTTGCAAGTTCTACAACCTTGTAAGGCATCGTTGCAGAAAATAATAACGTTTGTTTTTCTGAAGGGCACAAACGTGCTACCTTTTTAATGTCGTCTATAAAGCCCATGTCTAACATTAAATCTGCTTCATCTAAAACGAGGGTTTCAATAAAATCTAAATGAACAATACCTTGCTTGTGTAAATCTAACAATCTACCAGGGGTTGCCACTAAAATATCTACTCCTTTTTTAAGTACATCTTTTTGTGGTTCTATAGATGTACCTCCGTACACTACCGTAGTTCTTAAATTTGTGTACCTGCTATAGGTTTTAAAATTGTCCTCTATTTGGATTGCCAATTCACGTGTGGGACTAATAACCAACGCGCGAATTTTTTTTCCTTTTTTAGAAGCGTCTTGTTTATCAAACAACAACTGAAGAATTGGCAGCGCAAAAGCGGCTGTTTTTCCTGTTCCTGTTTGTGCGGAAGCAATTACATCTTTTTTATCCAATACCAACGGAATGGTTTGTTCTTGAACCAGGGTTGGTATTGTATAGCCTTTTTCTGTAAGCGCTTTTAAAATCGGTTTGTTTAGTGCTAACTCTTTAAACTGCATCATATATATCTAATCTTTTGCAAAGATACAGGAAAAAGAAAAAGAGCCGCATATGTGGCTCTTTTTAATAAATTTATTTAGTTCAGATCTCTAAAAACTGCAACCTTGTTAAAAATCAATCTTTGAGATCATTGCTTTTTTCTTAAGCGTATTCAATATCAATATTTTCGATTCTACCTTCTCATTAGATCCTCCGTAATTCTTATACACGGTATATCGTACAGCTAAGGGCTTGCGCATGTTCTTTGTTTTGTTTTCGATATTGATGATCCATTCTCCTGTACCAATACCATCTAACAAAAACTCTTCCATATAAAACCCTTGTTCCTTTTCTTTAAACATTCTTGAAGCATTTTCTGATTTTGTATGATTCCATTTAAAAAACTTCTTCTGTGGGTTTACAAATTGCAATTCAAACTCGGCATCATTACTATTCCATTCAAATACAATTCTTGCTTGTATAGAACCACTCTTTAACTGTAAGAACCTAGATGGAGTTCCTATTAAGTCCAATTGGTTTCTATTTTTTAAAATCAATTGTTTCATTTCACTGTTTATGCTTTTGTATACTCCAGAAAAACTAGGCACATTGCTATATGCATTGTTAAAAATGCCATTGTAAACATCTAATGCCTTTTGATACTGCCCTGCTTTTTGATAGCCCATTGCTACGTCTCTATATGATTGTGCCTCTTTAGGTTTTAATTGAAGTATTTTTTGATAGATTTTTAACGCATCTAAATGATTGCTGTTTTCTGTTGCTTTGTATGCAATATATTTTAAAATAGATACATCAGTAGCATTCGTTTCAATACTATTTAAAAATATTCTTTGAGCCAATTTTTTAGCTCCCCATTGCGCAACATAGTCTGAAACCTCTATAAAAAACTGAGCATTGTTTGCATTATCGTGTCTTTTTGTCAGGTATAGCACATATACCTCTTTCAAATTTTTACAGGCTTTAAATACTGCATAATGCTTTAAATTGGTAGAATTATTAATCAAAGAAACCTCTTCTTTGTAATCGTTGTTTTTTGCCAATGCACTATTGTGTTTTTTCTTTTGTTTGGCAACACCTCCCAATGAACTTTTTGTCGTAATCAGAATAACACCATTTACCCCTTCACTACCATACCTATTAGTTGCAGCCATTCCTTTTAGAATGGTCATATTTGCCACGTTATTTGGATCAATAAAATCTGTTGTTTTCCCATAAGACCCATTTGATTCACTTCTTCTTATCGGCATTCCGTCAATAACAATTAACGGAAATTTATTTCCTAAAATAGTATTTCCTCCTCTAAAAATAGTCCTGTCTAAACTTTGAATTCCATTTTGAGTAGCTCCTAATTTTCCACCAGCTGCCTCAGAAAGTGTTGTTGCAGCTCCAGAATTAATTCTTTCGCTATCTAGAGTCTTAACTGCATAACCCACTTTTTTCTTGGCTACTTTCCCATGACCCGTATTTATCAGTTCTTCCTTTTTTTTAGCCGTTCTTAAGGCTACCTCTTTTAACATGTTTTCATCTTCATATAAAAAGACACTTAAATCATCGGTACTATCAACAGAAATAGTAGCTGTTTTTTTTCCTAAAAAACTAACCAATAATACATCTCCCTTTTTAGCCTTGATACTAAAACCCCCCGTTGCATTTGAGACTACTCCATTTTTAGCATTTTTAACTCGAATTGCAACTCCTTCTAAAACTCCTTCAAAGCCATACACATTCCCTGTAACAACTCCTTTAACTTTTAATACCTTATTTGATCGTTCCTTGTTCTTATAATTTAATTTATACGCGATTTTTACTCCTAAGACCGCTAAGCCTTTCTCTATATCTAATTGGTTTAAATTAACATGATCTCCTTTTGCCTGTCTGCTTTGTGTACCTAATCTAATATTATTAGAGTTTGGCTGTGTAGAAATTATATAGGTTGACTTATGATCTTTTAAAGAAAGCTTATCAAAAACACCATTCCCGTCTGTAAACAACAAATTAATATCAGAATCAAATGTTGGTTTTAAAAGACTGTATAAAGCAATTCCTTCGTATTTAATTTCTCCGGGCGCCGGCGCGGTGGGGGGCAGTTCGGCGGCGGACGGAGGCGCGGACAAGGGGGGCCCAGGGCGCGCGCGGGGGCGGCCACGGCCACAGGCGGG
>JAQWOR010000060.1 GCA_029245785.1 Polaribacter sp. | reverse complement strand
GTAAAGTTACTCAATTTGAGTGACTTACAAAAGTTTTTGTGAAGTGTTTTAAAAATTAATTAAAAACAATGTGTTGGTAGGCTCCAATATCTGGGTTTGTAGTTCTGTCAATTCCTAAAAGGTCTAAAGGAATTAATTGAGCGGAAACTTCGTCTGCTTTTTTAATAGCATCACTGTTTTGCCCAATAATAAACTGATTTAAAAAAGTGTCTTTAAAATGGGGGGTTCCATTTAAAATAATATGTTGATAATGCGCGGTGTCATCAAAATTTAGTTCATTGTTGGTGGTAAATGAATTATTGATGTCATTGAACTGAATAAGGCTGTTTTTTATGGTGTACTCAAAGATGCTTCCATCAACCTTGTCAAGAATAAATTCGATATTGTTATTTCCGTCAATAATACAATTGATAAAATTAGCAGCATGTAAATTTCTAGTCTCAATAACTTCTTGATTGTTGGCATTTTGATAGCTAAAAAAATTATTTACTAAAACCGTAGGAAACTGTCGTAAACTATGGTTCCAATAGTTGGCAAAAGTACAATGTGTAAAATTATACGTACCACCAATAGTGCAGGCTAAGGCAGATTGTCCTGTGTTTCCAATAACTAAGTTTTCTCCTGTAATATTGGTTTCTCTTCCTAGAATTCCGAAGTTAGAGCTGTTGTATACTTGTGAGTTTTTTATGGTTAATGTTGGAGTGGTAGGTGAGCCAATCGAGTCGACTAAAATACCGATAGTTCCATTTTTAATAGTTGCGTAAGAGATCTCGTTATCTTTGCTACCGGCTCGCATCCAAATGGTTCCCCATTGACCAGGAGTGTTGCTATGTCTGAATTCCAATCGATCGCCTTCAAAAATTATTTGATTGTTAAGTGTGCCGTTTGCTTTTAAGGTTGCTTTTTTGTCGACAATCAATCCTGAATTGCTGTGAAAATAAATGTTAGCGCCCGCATCAATAGTGAGTGTTTTGTTTTCTGGAACTGCGGCATATCCGTAGATAACATAAGGCTTTGTATTGGTAAATGTAAGTTCTGAGTTTGTTAAAAAACGACCTTTTATGTTTGTTGGGCTTCCGTCTAAGGATAGTGAGTCAATTTTCATAGAGATAGGGTCTTTCCCTGGAAAAATAAAAACAGCATCTTGAACCAGTGTTACCAAATCTACCTGTTGTTCTTTAATGCCTGTATCGAATAGAATCTTATCAACATACAACGGATTGGTAACTGTGCTAGCATCAATGGTAGTTTCTATAAAAACATAGACACTGTCGTTTGCCAAAACAGCTATATCTTGAAAAGATTTTCCAGGAATTCCGTCAACATTTAGGCGGTAATTAGAGTTGGCTCCGTTTGCTAGCTCTATAGAGGGAATGCTAATTGCAGTATTACTTTTGTTATAAATTTTTAAGTTATAGGTACTAGATCCAATGTTTGTAAAAACAGTATCTAAAAAAACAGTGTCTTTAGAAAAGGTTAATTCGCCAAAACTCGGGGTAGTACTAAAATCTTTTCTACAAGAGCTTATAGATAGCATTAAAAGACATAGAATAAACGAAAAAAATAACCTCATGTTTGGAGTTTGTATAAAAGGATAACTGCTAAATAAAGAAGATATTATTGTTTGATCAGTTCAATTTCAAATAATTTTCCCCAGTGTTTTCCGGTAACAAACAATCGGTTGTTTTTAGCATCAAAGGCAATTCCATTTAAAACTTCATCTTCATCGTCTAATTTTTGATCTTTTTTAACAATTTTTTGCAAGTCTGTCAAATCAGCAACTCCTTCTACAACTCCTGTTTTTGGATTGATAACAACAATGACATTTTGCTGCCATTTGTTTGCATAAATTTTGCCATTAACCAATTCAATTTCATTGAGTTTGTTTAAAGAGTATTTATTGGTGTACACTTGAATAGAGCGTTTTTCTTTTTGCGTTTTTGTGTCTAAAAACCAAATCTTATGGGTTCCGTCAGACTTTATTAACTCCGTGCTGTTGTGTGTCAATCCCCAACCCTCTGCGCTTTTGTTGAAATTGAATTCACCTTCCTTTTTAAAAGACTTCAAGTCATAAATAAACCCTTTTCTCGCTTTCCAGGTTAGCCAGTAAATTTTACCATTAAAAATGGTCATTCCTTCACCAAAGTAGGGAGTCTTTAATTTTACTTGCTGTAAAACCTTTCCTGTTTTTAATGCAACCTTTCTTAAGGTCGATTTTCCTACTCTTCCTGTAGTTTCATATAAAAACCCTTTGTGATATTCTAATCCCTGTGTATAGGCGGTTTTATCATGCGGATAAGTATTTATAATTTTATAGGTGTACATATCAGGAGCTGTGTTTGCTAACACTTCTACAGAGCTGTTTATTTTTTTTGTTTTTTCAGGATAAAAAACCAAGGCAGTAACGGCGTGTTTACCAACGCTAAATTGTGTAGTGTTTATGGTGATGGAATTTTGCTTAGCAGCAACGCGCTTTCCGTTTACAAAAAACTGGATAGAATCAACAGGTTTGTTGTGTGCTTCTGTCAATGTAAATGTAGCGGAATCATTCAGTGCTACTTTTTGAGAAGCTGTTAGTTTGAACTTGTACGGGTCATTGCAAGAAGTTAAAACGATAGCTCCTAATAAAAAAGGGATGATGTGTTTTTGTAAACGCATAGATGTTCTATTTTTATACAAATAAAAACAAATTATTTGTTTGTAAGTTAAAAAATTAGGTTAAATTTGCACCCTTAAACGGCGAAAGCTGATTTTTGTATAGAAAGCTTTACCAACTTTGTATAGTATTAAAAAAGAAAACAATATTTAAAATACATTTAAGATGCAAAAAGGAATACATCCAGAAAATTATAGAATGATTGCTTTTAAAGATATGTCTAATGGTGATGTGTTTTTGACAAAGTCTACTGCAGATACAAAAGAAACGTTAGAAGTAGAAGGAGTTGAATACCCATTGGTTAAATTAGAAATCTCTAGAACATCTCACCCGTTTTATACTGGTAAGTCTAAATTAGTTGATACTGCAGGACGTATTGACAAGTTCAAAAACAAATACGCAAAATTCAAGAAATAAATTCTTTCGAATTTTTAACATATATAAAAGCCTTCACATTTGTGAAGGCTTTTTTTGTGGGATATTTCTTAGAACTTAGCAACTGTTTTTTTTTTTTTTATATTGCATAAAAAAAATATGCCAATTTACTTAGATCGACATAGTTTTACTAACAAGGTTTCTGCTAAAGAAGCCGCTCAAGACCACTTGTTAGATCTTGGGATTCAAGATCAATACGGATGTAAAGCAATTACCTATTGGTTTGATGAAGTTAGAAAGGTAGACTTTTGCCTAATAGAAGCACCCAACAAAGAATCGGTTGCACAAATGCATGACCATGCCCATGGAGGTGTTCCTAATGAAATTATTAAAGTAGATGAATCTGTTGTGTTGGCTTTTTTAGGAAGGGTTAAAGATCCTTTTAATAAAGAGGATGAGGTGTTAAAATTGATTGAAGAACCAGCCTTTCGATTTATAATGGCCATAAATTTTCTTGAAGACAATCATCATATTCAAATCAATAAAATTTTTTCGAATACACTGAAACAACTTGTTAAAAAACACAATGGAACCATTGTTGAATCAACGAAAGGAACTTTCTTAACTATTTTTACTACAGCACAAAGTGCAATTGATTGCGCCAAAAGTTTAATGAAATTTTCAAGTAATAATACTTTAAGCCTTCAAATTGGCTTAAGCTGTGGAAATCCTGTAGATGATGCTCAAATTATTTTTGAAAAAGTAATCATTGAAGCTAAAAATTTATGTTTGGCCTCAAGAAGAGGTGAAATAGTTATGTCTAGTGCTATTAAGAAAATGTATCAAAAAAGTAACACACCTTTAAACACTATTGATTTTAAAGTTTTAAAGTCTGTAGATATCAATTTTCTTTCTGAATTTTTAGTATTTCTATCTGACCACTGGCATAAGCCCAGTTTAAAAACACAAGATTGCTGCACGTATTTAAGAATAAGTAGTTCTAGTTTACATCGAAAAATGATCAATTCTTTAGGTGTTACATTCACTGTTCTCTTAAGAGAGTATCGTTTAAAAAAATCAATTGAGATGTTTCCTAAGTTTAATACGATTGCTGAAGTTTCGTATGATATAGGTTTTAATAGTCCTGAGTATTTTAGAAAATGTTTCCGCGATTTTTTTGGCATTTCTCCTTCAAACTACATTAAGCAGTCCAAGCTTCGTTCTGCATAAAGTGATTAGCTAAACTGAAGTCATTTTCTTGTTTTGGGCTAATTTTATGGTTTTTTGATTTTTTTTTGTGGTTTTTCTTAACTTTTAGCTTGTAATTTTGGTATTTACTAACTAAAAACAAGTTTTATCATGAAACAAGTTATCCTTTTATTCATAGCTTTTTGCGTACTTTCTTGTAATCAAAAAAAACAAAAAACGTCCACAAAATCACCAAAAATAGAAAAAACAACAATAGATAGTGAGATGCTGTTATTGGTGAATTACGAGCTCAAAAACATGAGTCTTGAAGAGCATGCAGCATTAGGAAATGCTGTTGCACCAGATTTTTCTCCTGAAAATATAAAAGGACTTATAGGAAAAACTTTTATAGGAAATATAGATTCTGGAGTTTTTGGAGGGATTTATTATTTTGAAAATAAGGAGTTTCTTGATAGTTATTTAAATTCTGAACTTTTTAAAGGCGTTATGGCGCACTCTAATTTGGTTAATTTTACTAATATCTCATACAATATAGCGCCTATTTCTTCAGTAACAAATGGTATTGCAAGTGATAGAAAAACTTCAAGTGAGCCATTAGTGGCTGCAAATATGAAGATGTTGTTGGTAAATTATGAATTGAAAGAGATGACTCTTGAAGAGCATGCAGCATTAGGGAGTGCTGTTGCCTCAGATTTTTCTCCTGAAAATATTGAGGGGCTTATAGGGAAAACTTTTATTGGAAATGTAGACACTGGGGTTTTTGGAGGGGTGTATTATTTTCAAACCCAAGAAGCGCTTGATAACTACCTGAATTCTGAGCTGTACAAAGGTATTACAGCACATCCTAATTTAGTTCATTTTACAACAAGCCAATATATAGTAGCGCCTGTTTCAGCAGTAACAAACGGAATTCCTGCACTATAAAATACGTTTACGATAGCAAAGAATATACTAATATTTAAAAAAACATTGAAGATATGGATACTATTGAAGAGAAAAAAATGGATGCCTTTTTGCTGAAGTTAAGTGGGAAAGTGGTAATGCCTGATGATGCTGAATACAATGAAACACGTAAAGTGTACAATGGAAATATTAACAAACATCCAGGTATGATTGTAATGTGTGCTGATGTTGCAGATGTAATTGCTGCTGTAAATTTTGGAAGAGAAAATAATTTATTAATTGCCGTTAGAGGAGGAGGGCATAATGGAGGTGGTTTAGGAATTTGCGATAACGGTTTGGTTATTGACTTGTCTGGACTAAAATCTGTACGTGTAAATACTGCCAAAAATACGGTGAGAGTAGGTGGTGGAAATCTTTGGAGAGAAGTAGACCATGCCACACACCCATTTGGTTTAGCGGTACCAGCAGGAGTGGTTTCTTCAACAGGCGTTGGTGGACTTACCCTTGGAGGAGGTATTGGACATTTGTCAAGAAAATATGGCTTGACCATAGACAACCTGTTAGAAGCTGACATGGTATTGGCTGATGGTAGTTTTGTGACTGTAAATAAAAATCAGCACCAAGATTTATTTTGGGCTATCCGTGGAGGAGGTGGAAATTTTGGCATTGTAACCTCGTTTAAATTTCAAGCACATCCTGTTAAAACAGTTATAGGAGGGCCTACCTTATGGCCTATTGAAAAGACCAAAGAAATTATGGCATGGTACCATGATTTTTTAAACAATGCTCCCGATGATTTGAATGGATTTATTGCAACATTAATAATTCCTGGGGCGCCTTTTCCAGAGCACTTACACAACAAGCAGTTTTGTGGTATTGTTTGGTGTTATACAGGCGATTCCGATGACTTTAAAGAATTGTTTAAGCCTGTACTAGCACTCAACCCTGTTTTTGAACATGTGGATGAAATGCCGTATCCACAAATACAATCTATGTTTGACGCGTTGTATCCTCCTGGAATGCAATGGTATTGGAGAGCCGACTTTTTTAAAAAACTAGGAAAGGAAGTTCAAGAGCAACATTTAAAATTTGGCTCAGCTATTCCTACCCCACTCTCTGCTATGCATTTATACCCTATTAATGGTGCTGCAAGTAGAGTTGGACAAGATGAAACACCATGGGCATATCGCGATGCAAACTATTCAGGGGTTATTGTTGGCGTTTCTCCAAATCCTGAAGATGCGGATAAAATTACCAATTGGTGTAAAGATTATTGGGAGGCACTACACCCGTATTCTTCTGGTGGTGCGTATTCTAATTTTATGATGGAAGAAGGACAAGAACGTGTACAAGCCAGTTACAAACACAACTACAAGCGCTTGCTAGACATTAAAAGAACCTATGATCCCAACAATGTGTTTCGGGTAAATCAAAATATAAAACCATGAATAACAAGGATATCATCCTCTCCTTTAGTTCGAAGTAGGGTACAATTTAAATTTTAAAGATTATGAGAAAATCAATCTTATTATTGGCTGTTTTCATTGGAATGTCAACAGCGTTTGCACAAGGAACTGCTTCGGGTGCCAAATGGATTAAAAAAACGTCCTGTAACAAAAAAGCAGCGCTTGTTGCAAATCAAGCCATGGAGTCTATGATGAACCTAGAGTATTTAATTGCTTATGGACAAGCACAAGCAGCGTTGTTGTTAGATCCTGATTGTGGCTGCGCACAACTTACTATTGCAAAAGTAAGTAGTGGTAATAAAGAGTGGGGCTCAAGAAAATCTAAATTGAGTGCTATAGATCGTAACGCCTTAAGTCAAGAAGAAAAAGGATGGTACGATGTTTTAACCGCTTCAAATGAAGATTATGAAAATGAGGTGAACAAAGCAAAAAGCAAGTTCCCAAAAAGCCCTCTTTTTAATTATTTGTTTAAGCCTTTTGATTTTAAGGCGCATAAAAAGTTTACCGAAGACTTTCCAAACAATGCAGCTTCTGCATACAATATGGTTTCTTATGGTTATGCGAGAGGGGAATATGGCGCAGCGAGTTATGAAAAAGCAATGGAGGCCGCTAATACTTCTGCAGCATTGCACAATGGTCCTAATGTGTATGATTCTAAGGCTGAACATGCATTTGAGCAAGGAAATTATAAAGAAGCTTTACAATACCAGCGTAAAGCCGTTGACTTTGCTATTTTTGCCTCTCCATATTGGGAAGGTGCAAAAAAGTATTACTACTTGGTGAACAAAGAAAAGATAGCTGAGCGTTTGATAAAAGATCAAAAAGAAATGCAAGATGCCATGACAAATGGAGATGCAAAAAAGTTTGCTAAATATATAGACGCAAACATTCCGTTGGTTGTTGGAAGTTCTAATTTGGAACCTTTTGATGTACTTGATGCTACGTTTAAATTAACAGCAGCAGTTACTTGGAAGTCATTTGAGTTGTATGATTCAAAGGTGCATTTTTCTCCTGATATGAATACGGCAGTCATTACTTATTACGCCAAAGGAGCTTATGTTGTAAAAGGTACTGACACAGAAGTAGCCTATAATACAAGGGCCTCAAGTGTTTGGGTTGACACTGATAACGGTTGGAAAAATATACACCAAAATTGGGCGCCACAAAAAAATGCACAAGGAATACCACCGGTATCAAAATAAGTAGTTATTAAAATAAATAACAAAAACCGCCCCGAGTACTCGGGGCGGTTTTAACGTTTACACATTTCAACGCTTCAGCGTTTACACATATGTCCTACATATAGTCTTCAATCGGATTGCAAGAACAAATTAAGTTTCGGTCTCCAAAAGCATCATCAACTCTACGTACAGAAGGCCAAAATTTATTGTCTGCAATATAGTCCAACGGAAAAGCTGCTTGTTTTCTAGAGTAGGGTAATGTCCATTCATCTGCGGTTAACATACTTTGGGTATGTGGTGCGTTTTTTAACGGATTATTTGCGTCTTCTTTTGTCGCTTCAGCAATTTCTTTTCTGATGGCAATCATCGCATCACAAAAACGATCTAGTTCTGCTTTGTTTTCAGATTCTGTTGGCTCTACCATCAAGGTGCCGGCAACAGGGAAAGAAACCGTTGGTGCATGAAAACCATAGTCCATCAATCGCTTAGCAATATCAACCACTTCAATACCGTGTTGTTTAAAATCACGACAGTCTAAAATCATTTCGTGTGCCGCACGATTCAACTCACCGGTATAGAGTGTTTCATAGGAGCCTTGCAAACGCTCTTTCATATAGTTGGCATTTAAAATAGCGTTTCTGGTTGCGTCTGTCAAGCCTTTTGCGCCCAACATGGTAATGTATCCGTAAGAAATTAAACACGCCAATGCAGATCCCCAAGGAGCTGCAGAAATTGCGGTAATCGCGTGTTCTCCACCTGTTGTTATCATTGGGTTTGTTGGTAAAAAAGGAACCAGTTGTGGCGCTACACAAATAGGACCTACTCCAGGTCCGCCACCACCATGTGGAATGGCAAATGTTTTGTGGAGGTTTAAGTGACATACATCTGCGCCAATGGTTGCAGGGTTTGTCAAGCCAACTTGTGCATTCATATTAGCACCGTCCATATATACTTGTCCGCCGTTATCGTGAATGATTTGTGTAATTTCTCGAATTGCTTTTTCGTACACTCCGTGTGTTGAAGGGTACGTAACCATCAATGCAGAAAGCTTGTCTTTGTGTTCTAGTGCTTTTGCACGTAAATCGGCAACATCAATATTCCCTTTTTCATCTGTTTTGGTGACCACTACTTTCATGCCTGCCATTACTGCAGATGCAGGGTTTGTTCCGTGTGCTGAAGCTGGAATCAAACAGATATTTCTGTCGGACTCTCCATTGCTTTCGTGATAGGCTCTAATGGTCATCAATCCAGCAAATTCTCCTTGTGCCCCAGAATTGGGTTGTAAAGAAGTGCCAGCAAAACCTGTAATAACACTCAATTGGTGTTCTAAATTTTTCAATACCTCTTGATATCCTTGTGCTTGATTTAAAGGGGCAAATGGGTGAATATTTCCCCAGTTAGGGTTGCTCAGTGGCAACATTTCAGAAGCTGCATTCAATTTCATGGTGCAGGAGCCTAAAGAAATCATAGAATGGTTCAATGCCAAATCTTTGCGTTCTAATTTTTTGATATAACGCATCATTTCTGTTTCTGACTGATACGAGTTGAACACGTCATTGTCTAAAAATGAAGTATTTCTTTGAGCGGCATCCAGAATTGCATCCGAAGTAGTAAATTCTGTAATTTCGTTGCCTTGCATATTAAATGCTTGTTTAAAACAGGCTACAATATTGTTGATTTCTTTCAATCCAACAGTTTCGTTTAACGAAATAGAAACGGTAGTATCGTCAATATAATTAAAGTTAATTTCGTTGGCTTCTGCCACTGGGCGTAAAATAGCTGTATCAACCTGTACGGTAAGCGTATCAAAATACGAGGTATTTGTTTGTTTAAAGCCTAAATCTGTCAATGCTTTTGCAAGTGTGCTTGCTGTTGTATGAACATTGTTTGCAATATATTGAATACCTTCTTTTCCGTGGTACACTGCATACATTCCTGCCATCACGGCTAATAGTACTTGGGCAGTACAAATATTAGATGTTGCTTTTTCTCGTTTGATGTGTTGCTCACGAGTTTGTAAAGCCATTCGTAAAGCACGTCCTCCGTCAACATCTTTGGTAACCCCAATAATTCTTCCAGGAATGCTTCTTTTGTATTTTTCTTTGGTAGCAAAATAGCCTGCATGTGGTCCGCCATATCCTAAAGGGATTCCAAAACGTTGCGTAGTTCCTACAACAACATCTGCACCGAATTCAGCCGGTGCTTTTAGTTTTACCAAGGATAAAATATCTGCAGCAACTGCTACTTTTATATTGTTTTTAGCGGCTTTGGCAACAAAGTCAGTATAATCATATACTTGTCCGTGTTTTGCTGGATATTGAACAATTGCTCCGAAAAACTCTTCATTAACATCATATTCTTCATGATTTCCAATCACCAATTCAATTCCGATTGGAAGTGCTCTTGTTTGTAAGACGGAAAGTGTTTGAGGAAGGATTTCTTGAGAAACAAAAAATTTGTTGACACTTGCTTTTTTTTGTGCCCGCTCACGAACATCAAATAACATAGCCATGGCTTCAGCAGCAGCAGTTCCTTCATCTAACAAAGAAGCGTTTGCCAATTCCATTCCGGTTAAGTCGCACACCATGGTTTGGTAATTTAATAAGGCTTCCAAGCGTCCTTGTGCAATTTCTGCTTGGTACGGTGTGTATGCGGTATACCAACCTGGATTTTCTAAAACATTACGTAAAATAACGCTAGGTACAATGGCTTCATGATAGCCTAAGCCAATATATCTTTTAAAGACCTTGTTTTTAGAGGCCAACTCTTGAATATGATTTAAATACTCATACTCGTTCATTGCAGGCGCTAAGTTTAACTCATTTTTAAGGCGAATGCCGTCAGGAATGGTTTCGTGAATTAACTGATCTAAAGAGTCTACACCAATTGCTGCTAACATTTTTTGCTGCTCGCCAGAATTGGGTCCAATATGTCTAAGTTGAAACGAATTTGTATTCATTTTTAGTGGTTTGTTTTTGCGCATCAAAAATAGTCAAATTCCAATGATATTTCTGATAGAATATCCTCGAAAAAAGATAAATTATTAACTTTTTTTATCTTTTATGAACAGAAGGATTACATTTGTTTTATGCAGTTTTTAAAACGCTTGTTTAAATTTTACATCAATGCTAGCCTTCATGTAGCATTGGCGGTATATTCTTTGGTAAGAATTACAGAGGTGTATTTTGAATTACCATATCATAAAGCCTTAGATTTTTTTATCTTTTTTGGAACAATTTCTGGATATAATTATATAAAATATGCAGGAATTGCAAAATGGCATCACAGAAGTTTAACAGAGGGATTGAAAATTATTCAGGTTTTTTCGGGGTTTTGTTTTTTAGCAATGCTGTATTTTGCCAGTTTACTTTCGGTAGCAACGTTGGTTGCTTTTATTCCCTTTTTAATATTGACACTCTTGTATGAAATCCCTTTTTTAAGAAAAAAGAAAATTAATTTGCGCAATGTAGGCGCTTTAAAAATAGTGCTAATAGGTTTGGTTTGGGCGGGTGTAACAACCTTATTGCCATTGATGGCTGCAAAAAATAATTTTGACACCTCTGTGCTGTTGTTCTTTTTACAGCGCTTTTTATGGATTGTTGTTCTAACGATTCCATTTGATATTAGAGACGTTCAGTTTGATGAAGATCATCTGAAAACCATTCCTCAAATTCTGGGAATTGAAAACACTAAAAAGCTAGGTTTTGTGTTGTTGTTAGTAGCCCTTGTGTTGGAATTTAATCTGTGGTCAAGCCCTCTTTTTAAAAATGTGTTTTTAGGGGTTACTTTTTTACTGTTATTTTTATTAATGAGAGCAAAAGAAAATCAGTCTAAATATTACAGTTCCTTTTGTGTAGAAGCATTACCTGTTTTTTGGTGGTTGTTGCTTTTTGGGATTCTAAAATTTCAAGCTATTTATTGATAATTTTTAAACAGGAAGGCTCCTTTTTTATAGATTGATGAAAAATAGATAAAATCCCTGTTATCTCTCTTGTTTTTAAGGATTTTGGTTGTAATTTCGTTCGCTTAGTAATGGAACTCAATTTTGAGGATACCGGTAGGCAAGCTAACTCCAATTTTTTAGCGAGATGTTAGATTTAATACCTTTTAATTTTATACCAACAAGAAAAAGTAATCGCATGAACATCGTAAAAAGAAAATATATTTTCGACTTTGATAGTACTTTGACACGAGTAGAAGCCTTAGATGTTTTGGCAGAAATTTCATTGGCTAGTAATCCAAGACGAGATGCCATTATTCAAGAAATTATTGACATTACCAATTTAGGAATTGATGGCGAAATTTCATTTACTGAATCCTTAGAAAGAAGAATTAAGTTGTTGAATGCGAAAAAATCAGACTTGCCTTTATTGATTAACGAATTGAAAGAAAAAGTATCACACTCTATTCAAAGAAATAAAGAATTTTTTGAAAATTTTTCTGATGATATTTATGTGGTTTCTTGTGGATTTAAAGAGTTTATTGACGAAATTGTAGAAGATTATAACATTCCTTCAGAACGAGTTTTTGCCAATACGTTTGAGTTTGATAAAAACAATGTAATTGTTGGTTTTGATTCAGAAAATGTGCTGTCTACTCATAACGGGAAAATAGCCTGTATAAAAAACTTAAATTTAGAAGGAGAAATACAAGTAATAGGCGATGGTTTTAGTGATTATGTGGCACGTGAAGCAGGTGTAGCAGATCGATTTTTTGCATATACAGAAAATATTTCTCGTGATAAAACCATAGAAAATGCCGATCATGTTGCGCCTAATTTTGATGAATTTTTATTTGTAAATAAATTGCCAAGAAATATTTCATATCCGAAGAATAGAATTAAAATATTGTTGTTAGAGAACGTACATTCAGATGCTTTTGACACATTATCTAAAGATGGATTTTCTGTTGAAACTGTTTCAAAAAGTTTGACGGAAGAGGAGTTGATTGACAAACTACAAGGTGTTCATGTATTGGGAATTCGATCTAAAACACAGGTCACAAAAACAGTCATTAAAGCAGCTGATAAATTGATGCTTGTAGGTGCTTTTTGCATTGGTACAAAACAAATTGATTTGGCAACTTGTAAAGAACACGGAATAGCCGTTTTTAATGCGCCATATAGCAATACACGTTCTGTAGTTGAGTTGGCAATTGGAGAGATTATCATGTTAATGCGTAGTGTTTTTCAACGCAGTACAGAATTGCACAACGGACAATGGAATAAAACGGCACATGGCTCTCGTGAAGTTCGAGGTAAAAAACTCGGAATTGTAGGCTATGGAAATATCGGAAAGCAATTATCTATTCTCGCAGAAGCACTCGGAATGGATGTGTATTATTACGATATTGAAGATAAATTGGCGTTAGGGAATGCTACAAAAATTGAAAAACTTTCAGAATTGTTAGCACTTTCTGATGTGGTTACCTTGCATATTGATGACAATGTTGCCAATAAAAACTTTATAGGAGCAACAGAAATTTCTCAAATGAAAGATGGCGCTTATTTGGTAAATCTTTCTCGTGGTTTTGTGCTGGATGTTGTCGCTCTAAAAGAAGCCTTAGAAAGTGGAAAACTAGCAGGAGCAGCTGTAGATGTGTATCCGAAAGAACCAAGAGCAAACGGCCATTTTTATACAGAGTTAAAAGGATTGCCAAACGTAATTTTAACACCGCATGTTGGTGGAAGCACAGAGGAGGCTCAAAAAGACATTGCAGATTTTGTGCCCAATAAAATGATGGCGTATATCAATTCTGGAAACACCGTTGATGCAGTAAACTTCCCGAATATCAGATTGCCAAAACAGGTCAATGCGCACCGTTTTTTACACATTCATAAAAACGTGCCTGGAGTCATGGCGCAGATCAATAAAGTACTAGCAAAATACGAGCTCAATGTTACGGGACAGTACCTTGCAACAGATGAAAAGGTGGGTTATGTGATTACTGATTTAGACAAAGAGTACAATAAGAAAGCGTTAAAAAAGTTAAAAGAAATAGCAGGAACTATTAAGTTTAGAGTATTGTATTAGTAGTTTTTGAAAACCAGATTTAGCCCCCATAGGTTAGATGCTGAAACAAGTTCAGCATCTAACCTATGGGGGCTTTTTTTGAAAAAGAATTTAAAAAGCCTATATTTACTTTAAAATTAGCTGTTAACTAAAAAGAAGTGTTATGAAGACAAAAATTGCCATTGTAGTAGCGAGTTTTTTCTTATTGATTTCTTGTGTTGGACTGGGAGCTGATCCTGTATTTGACGGAGTTACTGTTTCTGTTTGGAATGAGACAAGATCAGTTTTAGATGCACAGCTTTATATTGGAGCATTGAAAAACAATGTTTTTATACCTACAGACTCTGTTTTATTAGAAAAAATACGTATAAAAAACCCTTATCCTAGTTATTATACGGAATATGATAGATGGAACCCGAATTTAAATTTAATTACAAGTTTAGGTTCAGATAGCGCTTATTTTTTTATTAGATTTTCTAATCAGCGAAATGCACTTTTTCAATATCATGGAATTCTGGCTAAAGCTAATATTGAAAATTTAGATAGAATTGTAAGTGGGGATGGTAGTTTGAGTGTGTCTATTAGAGAAGACTATATTAGTGGAGGTTTTTATGATGGCAATAGCTATGAAGGTTTTAGGTTTTCGATTTCAAATTCAGAGACAGAATTAGAAAATGCAAAAATTTTAATTGGAGGTAAGAAAAATAATAACTTCATTGCTACAGATTCTATTTTGCTATCTAAAATTTATTCCCCTTTAAGTTCTTTAAATAGTTTTTTTCAATTAAAAGAGGGTAAAGCTGTAAAAGATTATTACTATAAAAGTAATAGATGGAAACCAAATTTAGATTTAATTAGAGCTATTCCTTCTGATAGTTGTTATTTTAAGTTAGTCCTGCCAAATGGTAGAGAGTCATTGTTGAAAAATAATAAAGGAGAATTCGCTAAGACAGAAGTGCCTATTGGTAGAGTTATAATGAGTAGTGATGGTTTGATTCAAATTCAGATTCAAAAAGATAGTATAACAGGGAACTTCTTAGTTTATAATAAAAATTAAAATAATTTTCACGGCTTTATATCTAAAAATCCAAACCCTAGTTTTTCTAATTAAGATGAAAATAAATTTTTTAATTGTAGTAGGTTTTTAAGTTTTTAGTAGGTGGTGTATTTATAAGGAGGAGGTTCCCGAAACCTGTGGGGTCTTTTTTGCGCTAAAATCAAAATGATTGTTTTATATTTGAAGACAATCATTTTTTTATGTAATGAGTTACCAAAACACATTAGATTACGCCCAACAACAAGACGCAAAAGATCCGCTTTTTGGCATGCGAGATCAATTTCATATTCCAAAAGATCAAAACGGAAACGATTGGTTGTATTTTACAGGAAATTCTCTTGGCTTACAGCCCAAAGCAACCCAGAAATACATTCAACAAGAGCTAGATGATTGGGCAAAGTATGGCGTAGAAGGGCATTTTGAGGCAAAAAACCCTTGGATGCCGTACCATGAGTTACTGACAGAATCGATGGCGAAAATTGTAGGCGCAACACCATTGGAAGTTGTCATCATGAATACCTTAACTACAAATTTACACTTGTTAATGGTGTCTTTTTATCGACCTACAAAAACCAAGTATAAAATTGTCATTGAAAGCGACGCCTTTCCTTCGGATCGGTATGCGGTGCAATCGCAATTAAAATTTCACGGTTTTGATGCCCATGAAAGTTTGATTGAATGGAAACCTCGTCAAGGTGAAGAATTGTTGCGCTTGGAAGATTTAGAAACCATTGTAGAAGAACAGGGCGATGCGATAGCGCTGCTGCTTATAGGAGGTGTTAATTATTATACAGGGCAATCTTTAAACCTACAACGAATTGCCGAAATAGGACATGCTAAAAACTGTATGGTCGGAATCGATTTGGCGCACGGAGCTGGAAATATTTGTCCAGATTTACACAACAGTGGTGTTGATTTTGCTGCTTGGTGTACCTATAAATACTTGAATTCTGGCCCTGGAAGTTTAGGAGGCTTGTTTGTACACAAAAAACATGCGCATAATAAAGATTTACCACGCTTTTCAGGCTGGTGGAATCACAACAAAGAAACGCGCTTTAACATGCGTCAACCTTTTGATGTGATGCCAGGCGCAGAAGGATGGCAGCTAAGCAATCCACCAATTTTATCGATGGCCGCTATCAAGGCATCTTTAGATATGTTTAATGAAATTGGAATGGAGGTGCTGCGAGAAAAATCAGAGAAATTGACAGGGTATTTTGAGTTTTTAATTCATGAAATGAATTCTGACGATCTCAAAATAATTACGCCATCAAACCCGAAAGAAAGAGGCTGTCAATTGTCTATTCAAGTAAAAAATGCAGATAAAAGTCTGCATGTAAAATTAACCGAACGTCATGTAATTACTGATTGGCGAGAACCTGATGTAATTCGTTGTGCACCTGTGCCAATGTATAATAGTTTTGAAGATGTGTATCGAATGGTGGCTATTTTACAAAAATGTTTGTAAAATAGTTAAGCTGAATTTATTTCAGATTCTCAGAAAGAAATATAAAAGTAATTTTAAAAAGCCTTGAAATACTGAAAATAAATTCAGCACAGGCAGGCTCAGGAAACATATGAATAAAAAAGAAAACATACTTATTGTCGGCGCCGGATTATGCGGCTCATTGTTGGCATTACGTTTGGCACAAAGAGGGCATCAAGTAGCAGTTTATGAAAGCAGACCTGATTTAAGAACAACAGATATTTCTGCAGGAAAATCAATTAACTTGGCTTTGTCTGATCGTGGATTTAAAGCTTTACGGTTAGTAGGAATGGAAGAAAAAGCACGTGAAATTTGCATTCCAATGTCTGGAAGATTAATTCATGATGTAGCAGGAAATACCTTTAGCTCTGAGTATTCGGGCAGAGAAGGAGAATATATCAACTCCATTTCTCGTGGCGATTTGAATGGGCTTCTATTGACCGAAGCTGAAAAGCATGAAAATGTAAGCATTTATTTTAATAAAAGGTGTACCTCGGTAGATCTTGAAAATAACAAGGCCCATTTTGAATGTGCTGAGACAAAAGAAACATTTTCTGTGACTGCTACAGCCATTCTTGGAACTGATGGAGCAGGTTCTGTGCTTCGAAAAAGTTATTATTTAGAACGAAAGTTTCTGTTTAGTTATTCGCAAAATTATTTAACACATGGTTATAAAGAACTTGAAATCCCCGCAGATGCCAACGGAAATCATCAGCTAAGTAAAGAGCATTTGCATATTTGGCCACGTGGAGAATATATGTTGATTGCCTTACCAAATATGGACGGAAGTTTTACAGTAACCTTATTTTTAGGGCGTGAAGAGGGAGTTTATAATTTTAAGAGTTTGTCATCCGAAGAAAAAATCAAGACATTTTTTAAGACTCAATTTCCAGATGCTTTCGCATTGATTCCGAATATTGCAGCAGAATTTTTTAACAACCCAACAGGAGCATTAGGAACGGTAAAATGCGCCCCTTGGTACTACCAGCATAAAACACTTATTATGGGCGATGCAGCACATGCTGTTGTGCCATTTTATGGACAAGGAATGAACGCTTCTTTTGAAGATGTAACAGTGTTTGATGCTATTTTAAGCAAGCACGAAGGAGATTGGGAGCGTGTGTTTAAAGAGTTTGAAAAAGCACGCAAGGAAGATACAGATGCGATTGGAGATTTGGCTGAAGAGAACTATTTTGAAATGAGAGATCATGTAACCAATCCATTGTTTAAAGAAAAGAGAAGGTTAGAAATGGAGTTGGAAAAAAACTTTCCAACAGAGTATTTTTCAAAATATGCTATGGTTACTTTTAAGGAAGATATACCGTATTCAATAGCCATGAAAAAAGGACGCGCACAAGACAAAGCATTGCTAAATATGATTGCAGATAAAGAGCTTTCAACTTCAGGCGATATGACAAAAGAAGTACTGGCAGTAATTTTGAAAAAAGTGCAAAAAGAAACCAATGAGATGTTGGCAGAAGATGCTATTGCAGGATTGAAATAATTTAGAGACCTCACAGGTTTTAAAATCTATGAGGTCTGAGATAAAAAAATGAAACATGAATTATTAGATATAAATAATTATATTGAGATCTCGCAGAATTTTAAATCTATGAGATCTGAGACACAAGTATTATGATGAAAAAAGTAACACCAAGAGGCGCATATCCACATGTAAAAGTGGTTGGAGATTTTATTTTTGTTTCAGGAACCAGTTCTCGAAGAGCAGACAATAGCATTGCTGGAGTAGAGATTATTGATGCAATGGGCACAAAACAATTAAATATTGAAGAACAAACACGAGAAGAATTGAAAAACATCGATGCCAATTTACAACAAGTGGGAGCGAGTTTGAAAGATGTTGTTGATGTGTCTACATTTTTAGTGAATATGAATGATTTTGCAGGCTATAATAAAGCGTATGCAGCATTTTTTGACAAAGAAACAGGGCCAACAAGAACGACCGTTGCAGTGCATCAGTTGCCGCATCCAGATTTGGTGGTAGAGATCAAAGTAACGGCGTATAAAAAGAAAGAATAAATAGAATCTTGAAAAACAAACTAAATGTCTCCTCGAGCGCAGTTGAGAGGTTATTATGAAAACGTATTAGGTCTATACATTAAAGTGTTCAGATGACTTGTTATATACAGGAATTACAAATGATATTTAGTTAAAATTTTAATGATGTTGAGCAAGCTATTTATTTTGAAAAGAAAATTAAAAAATGGAGTGCTAAGAAAAAAACTAGCTTTGGCTACTGATGATTATGATATGTTATTGATTTTAACAGAATGTAGAAATGCAACGCATTCAAAGTACAATCTAGGTAGTTAAGGAGGTCTCGACTGTGCTCGACCAGACATGTTGGTAAAAAATAAAAAGAAGAATGAACATAAAAAACTACATCAACGGAGAGTTTTTGTCTCCTGTCACTAACAGGTGGATAGATAATTACAACCCATCAATTGGAGAAGTCTACGGGCAGCTCCCAAATTCTGATGTAGAAGATGTAGAAAACGCCTATCAAGCCGCTACAAAAGCATTTCCGGGTTGGTCCAATACATCAATCGATGAGCGGAGTAAGATTTTATCAAAAATAGCAGGACTACTTGAAGAAAAATTAGATTTTTTAGCCGAAGCAGAAAGTAAAGACAACGGAAAACCATTTCGATTAGCCAAAGCAATAGACATTCCTAGAGCAGCTGCAAATTTTCAATATTTTGCAAATGCCATTACACAGTTTTCATCTGAAGCACATGAAAGTATTGGTTTGGACGCCATGAATTATACCTTGCGACAACCTATTGGTGTTGTAAGCTGTATTTCTCCGTGGAATTTGCCTTTGTACTTATTTACTTGGAAAATTGCTCCGGCAATTGCCGCAGGAAATTGTGTAGTTGCAAAGCCGAGTGAAATAACACCAATGACGGCCTATTTATTGGGAGAAATATGTAATGAAGCAGGCTTGCCAAAAGGAGTGTTGAACATTGTTCACGGATTAGGGACTACCACAGGACAAGCCATTGTTGAACATCCACATATCAAAGCAATTTCATTTACTGGAGGAACCGCAACAGGTGCACATATTGCACGAGTAGCCGCACCGATGTTCAAAAAGTTATCGTTGGAATTGGGCGGTAAAAATCCGAATTTGATTTTTGCTGATTGTGATTATGACAACATGTTAAAGACGACAGTGCGTTCGTCATTTTCGAATCAAGGCCAGATTTGTTTGTGTGGAAGTAGAATTTTTGTGGAGGAAAGTATCTATGAAAAATTTAAAACAGATTTCGTTAAAAAAGTACAACAACTAAAAGTAGGGAACCCATTTGATTCAGAAACTAATATAGGGGCCTTGGTCTCAAAATCACATTTAGAAAAAGTAAAATCATATATTGCTATTGCAGCTGATGAAGGTGGGGAAATTTTAGCAGGAGGAGAACAAGTTGTTGTTGAAGGTTATGAGAATGGTTATTATTTACAACCTACAATTATAGAGGTAAAAGACAACAATTGTAAATTGAATCAAGAAGAAATTTTTGGTCCCGTAGTTACGTTGATGCCATTTAAAACAGCTGTAGAAGCACTGGCTTTGGCAAATGATGTAAAGTATGGTTTGTCAGCCACACTTTGGACAAATGATTTAAAGAGAACCATGCGCATTTCAAAAGAAATTCACGCAGGAATTGTATGGGTAAATACATGGCTATTACGTGATTTACGAACGCCTTTTGGAGGTGTAAAAGCTTCTGGAGTTGGACGAGAAGGAGGATTTGAAGCCTTGCAGTTTTTTACAGAAGCGAAAAATGTGTGTATTAAATATTAAAAACAACCAAGACTGTAAGATGAAAGAATAAAGACTAAAAGTACTGTCTTGTTTCTTGATTCTTTTGTCTTATATCTGATAAAGAATGAACTTAAACATAGAAAATAAAAACGCACTGGTTTGTGGAAGCACACAGGGTATTGGTAAGGCATCAGCTATTGGTTTAGCAGCAGAAGGGGTTAATGTTACGCTGGTGGCAAGAAATGAAGACAAGTTAAAAAAGGTCTTGAAAGAATTGCCAAACAATGGGCAATCTCATCGTTATATTGTTGCTGATTTTTCAAATCCGTTAGAATTGAAATCGCAATTAGAAGCAACAAGTTTAGAATTCCATGTGTTGGTAAACAACACAGGTGGTCCTGCTGGAGGTCCTATTTTTAACGCAGGTTTAGAAGAGTTTGAAGCTGCGTTTACACAGCATTTAAAGTGCAATCATGTGTTGGTACAGGCGGTTGTTCCGTTTATGAAAACAGCATGCTTTGGTCGAATTATCAATATAATTTCTACTTCGGTAAAACAACCTTTAGATGGATTGGGTGTTTCAAACACCATTCGTGGAGCTGTGGCAAGTTGGTCAAAAACGTTGGCAAATGAGCTGGGACAATTCGGAATTACTGTAAATAACGTGTTGCCTGGAGCAACAGGAACAGAACGACTAAATGAAATCATTAAAAACAAAGCAAATAAAACTGGAAAAACAATGGATGAGGTTGCGGTAATGATGCAAAATGCATCGCCTGCAAAACGCTTTGCGACCCCAGAAGAAATTGCCAATGCAGTAGTGTTTTTAGCCAGTGAGAAGGCGAGTTTTATCAATGGAATTAATATTCCTGTAGATGGAGGAAGAACAAAATCACTATAAAAAATTAAAAAGGAAAAACAATAAACAAGAGAGAAAATTTGACATTCAAATTCTGTCTCTATAAACACTAAAGATATGAGTAAATTGGTATCACCTTTAAATTTTAAGAAGTGGATTGATGAACATCGACATTTATTAAAACCACCTGTTGGTAATAAAGTAGTTTGGGAAAATGGAGACTATATTGTGATGGTTGTTGGCGGTCCTAATAGCAGAAAAGATTATCATTATAATGAGACCCCAGAATTTTTCTATCAAGTAGAAGGAGATATGGTATTGAAAATCATGGTTGATGGAAAATCACAAGATGTAAAAATTAATGAAGGAGATATTTATCTATTGCCAGCGAAAATTCCGCATTCGCCACAGCGAAAAGCAAATACCGTTGGTTTGGTGATTGAGTATCCACGACCAGAAGGGGTGTTAGATGGCTTGGAATGGTATTGTGAAAATTGTGGAAGCCAATTGCATAGGGAGGCTTTTGCATTAGAAAATATAGAAACAGACATGCCTGCCATTTTTGATGCTTATTATTCGGATAAAAAGAAATGTACGTGTTCAAAGTGTGCTACTGTTATGGAAGCACCAATAAAAATTAACAAATAATGAAGCGTAAACTACGTATTAACGGACATTCACATTTACTACCTTATCCAGAGCAAATTCCTGGTTTTATGAAGGATAAGGAAATTTTTTGGGTAGATGAAGAAAAAAAACACATGTTACAAAAAGGATGGAAACGTCCTGTAACTGATTCGAGCTTTTTCTTAGATGAGAAGTTGGAGTGGATGGAGAAAAACAAGTTAGATCATGCGGTAGTTTTAACATTATCTCAGCTGTATGGCAATGGTTTACGGTTGGAAGAAATGAAATTGGCATTGCGTTTTCAAAATGATTTTAATGCAAAGGTGCAACAAGAGCATCCTTCTAAATTTACCTGCGGATTTGTGGTACAGCCTGGGTTTATTCAGGGAGCCTTATGGGAAATGGAACGTTGTGTAGAAGAACTAGGATTGAAGGTGTTGTGCTTACCAACACATTTTATGGATTCAATTGGAGAATGGCATTCTATATTTTCGAAAGAGAACGATCCTATTTTTGAATTGGCTGATAAGTACAATCTGGCGATTGAAATTCATCCCTATGACGGAGATAAGATGATTAAACTGGCAAATGTAAATTGGCGTTTTCATCTAATTTGGATGTTGGCACAATGTGCTGATGCATATCATTTTTATACTTTAAATGGCCTGCAAGAACGGTATAAGAATATTAGAACTTGTTTTGCACATGGAGGTCAGTTGGCACAAATGAATTTAGGAAGAAGAATTCAAGGCTTTGATGGGAGGCCAGATTTGTTTGAAGGAAAAACACATCCAAGGAAAGCTGTTGGGCATCCGAATATCTATTTTGATACCTTAGTGCACGATACAGATTCATTAAAGTTATTGGTTGAGCGTCAAGGGTCTAATCAAATACTTATGGGCTTAGACGATCCATATCCTTTAGGAGAGATGGAAAGCGATGCACAATCTTCTTATCCAGGGAAGTTGTTAGATTTGGCTAGAGAGCGAGAGATCGTCAATCAGATACAATATGATGAAATTTGGGAAGACAATACCTTGCGCTGGCTGTTTGGCAATGATGCAAAGGCAAAACAAAACCTTGTCAATAAAATTCTATCTTAATAAAAAAGCTTCACAATTGTGAAGCTTTTTTATTAAGATTTATTTGTTATTTTATTCAAAAACAGAAGTGATTTGAATCTCCACTTCACTCCATGTTTTACTAATTCCGTCTGCAGCTTTATGCAGCTCTTTACAAGCAGCATTTAAAGAATCTACAGCGTTTTTAGTATGCCAGTTGTCTAAATTCATTACAGTGTTTAGAGCAAATGTTTTGTCTGAAATAGTATAGGTGAAAGGGAGTTTTTCTGTAGTGGCATTCATTGTTATAGTAGCATAACCTGTAGAGTCATTTTCTAAAACTAAAGCTCCAGAGAGTAATTCAGTATGATCCATTACGCCAAAAAAGAATTTTCTAATTTTAAAATCTCTGCTGGTGTCCGAAGTAAAAATACTGCTTACTGGGATAGAAAATTCGGCATTGTTAAGGGCTTCTTTAACAGAGTTTCCGTCTCCGTTTTTTGTAATGGTTATTTTTTTAAATTTCCCTTTTACAGCTATTTTATCGGTGGTTTTATAAGCAGTCCAGTTGATGTTGTTTTTGGCATTGTTTAAAGAAAACATTGCTGTTTTTTCAATCTTTTCAGTTGGTTTTTTAGCGTCAGTTTTACAAGATGTTATTTGTAATGAAAAGCAAAGTACAAGTAGGAGTAAAAGTGATTTTTGCATAATGTATTTTTTAAAGTTAAAGGTTTTTAGCCAAATTAATGTAGGCAATTTTCGCATCTTCTACAGTCATGCCCTTTAACTGTAGCCAAGCATTGAATTTAAAACCATTTCTTAGGTCTATTTCTGAATCAGAAGACAACGAGGTGTCACCTTGAGTTGCTTGTTTGTAATAGGCGTATAATTTTAGCATCGTATCCGGTGCCAATTGTTCTTCAATTAGGTTTACTTTTTTATAAGCTTCTTGAAGTTGTATGTTTAAATCACTATTCATTTATTGTTTACTGGCAACAATTTGCTCGCCACCTTTTACGACATCACCAATTTTAACATCTATTTTGGTGTTTAAAGGTAGATATAAATCTACTCTCGAGCCAAATTTAATAAATCCAGCATCAGCACCTTGCTCAGCGCGTTCTCCTTCTGCGGCATAATTTACAATTCGTTTTGCTAGTGCACCCGCAATTTGACGATACAAGACGTGTCCAAACACATCATTTTCAATTACAACGGTAGTTCGTTCATTTTCTGTTGATGCTTTTGGGTGCCAAGCAACTAAATATTTTCCGGGGTGGTATTTGCTGTATTTTACCAAGCCACTCAATGCGTACCTGGTAACATGCACATTTAAAGGGGACATAAAGATGGAAACTTGCAATCTTTTGTCTTTGAAAAATTCAGGTTCAAAAACTTCTTCAATAACCACTACTTTTCCATCTACAGGAGCAATAATGTGATTGTCATTTTGTGTTGTATTTCTCGCTGGGTTTCTAAAAAATTGCAACACAATTACAAAAAATAAGATCAATATAACTTGAATGGTTTTTTGCAACCACATTATTTCAATAAATGTATCTGCAGATAAAATTCCTGCAACAATAATTAATGAGGTAACTGTAATAATTTTAAATCCTTCTTTATGAAACATAAGGGGTGTTGTTTTTAAATGATGTAGTGTAGGTACAAATATACAAAGGGAGCAACAAAATACAAACTATCTAATCGATCTAAAAATCCGCCGTGTCCGGGAATCAGAGTTCCGCTATCTTTTGCGTTTGCTTGCCGCTTAAATTTTGATTCAATTAAATCTCCAATAGTTCCAAAAACAGCAACGATTGAGGCTAATAATATCCAGTCTAGTAAATTGATGTTTGATTGAGTGTGGTATTTTGAAATGATAAACGCTGCAACTAAAGAAAATAGCCAGCCGCCCAAAAAACCTTCTATTGTTTTTTTAGGAGACACTCTTTTAAATAATTTGTTTTTTCCAAGTGTTGTGCCAACAATAAAAGCAAAACTGTCATTTATCCATATAAATATAAGGATGCAAATTATGATGTCACTTTGGTAGCTTCCAAAAGAAAAAGGAATCAATGCTAAAAAACTAAAAGGGAAAATGAGATAGCGTATTGTTAGGTCTAATTTACTAAGTAAACTAGAAGGGTATTTGTTTTTAGTGTCATATAAATGAAAAATTAATCGAATAGCGCATAATAATGTGATGCCTAAAATTGCCAGAATTCCATTTTTAGAAATGTAGTATGAGGTACAATAAATTGATATTGGTAATAGAAGATAGGGAATGATGCTTTTTAATTGAATTAATTTAGAAAGCTCCCAAAGGCAAATAAGGCCAAAAACACCTATTAAAATAAGATAGCTCTTTTCGTTAAAAAGAATGGCAAAGATAAAAAGGGAAACATAAACAGATCCAGAAATTGCTCTTCTTGTCAAGTTACTCATGTTATAGGTTTTCAAACAGCAGCAAATATAAGTTTTTTGAATTACTGTTGCCGTAATTTAAAAAATTTTCCTCGCTTTTGTTGATTGTAAAGTTTTTCACCGAACTGATATTTGTTGGTATGTTTTTTTTAAAATTTGTTTTGATTCCAGTTAAACCTTGCCCTGTGTTTTTAACAAGCTGGCTTGTAGTGGCATATACGATGAAGTGGTCAGAAAGTACAGCAATCTTTTTGCTTTTTAATTGGTTTGATGAAAGCAGTATGTCTCCATTGTCTGCAATTAAGTGTTCGCATGAAGTCAAAAAAGGCGCTGTATGGTTGAGGTCTTCTTTAATAGCTACGTCTGTATTTTTAAGATGCTTGCTGATGTTTTTGTCAATACAAACCAGTTCTTTCCAATTGTTTTCTTCAATGATATTTTGAAGATGAGAAGTGATTTCCTTTTTTTTGGTGCAGTATAAAAATTTGCCGCCCTTTTTTAAAAAATGATGCACAAAAGAGTCATCCAAAGATAAAATGACCTGTTGTTTTTTGGCGACTTCTTCTTTAGCATCTTCTGCTGGAAATTTAAATATTTTTTTTAAAAAATTCATTTCGTCAAAAATAAAGCTATTGCTCTGTTTTTTCTTCTTTTTTAGTATTGTTTTTTTTGGTTTTTGTTGGCTCTTTTTTTACTTCAATTTCTTCTTTTTCAAAAGGTCTTTTTCCAAATATTTTTTCTAGATCATCTTTAAAGATAACTTCCTTTTCTAATAATAATTCAGCAAGAATGGTAAGTTTGTCTTTATGTTCTTTTAACAAAGCAATGGCTCTTACATATTGATTTTCAATCATTATAGAAATTTCTTGATCAATGGTTTTTGCAGTTTCTTCACTGTACGGTTTTATGAAGGAATCGTTTCCGGAGGAATCATAATAGGTAATGTTTCCTATTTTATCATTCAATCCATAAACAGTAACCATTGCTCTAGCTTGCTTGGTTACTTTTTCTAAATCGCTTAAAGCACCTGTTGATATTTTATCAAAAATTATTTTTTCTGCAGCTCTACCTCCAAGAGTTGCGCACATTTCATCAAGCATTTGCTCTGTTTGTACAATCATTCTTTCAGCAGGTAAATACCAAGCGGCTCCTAAAGATTGCCCTCTTGGAACTATGGTTACTTTTACCAGCGGTGCTGCATGTTCTAGCATCCAGCTTATGGTAGCGTGCCCAGCTTCGTGGTACGCAATTGTTTTCTTTTCTTTGGGGGTAATGACTTTGTTTTTCTTTTCTAGGCCACCAACAATTCTGTCAACAGCATCTAAAAAATCTTGATGATGAACTGATTTTTTATTATGTCTAGCAGCAATTAAAGCAGCTTCATTACACATGTTGGCAATGTCTGCACCAGAAAAACCTGGGGTTTGTTGTGCTAAAAATTCAATCTTTACATTTCTTGCTAATTTTAAAGGTTTGATATGAACTTTAAAAATAGCTTTTCGTTCATTGATGTCTGGTAAGTCTACATAAATTTGACGATCAAAACGACCGGCACGCATTAAAGCGCTATCTAAAACATCAGCTCTGTTGGTTGCTGCTAATACAATAACATTGGTATCGGTACCAAAGCCATCCATTTCTGTTAGCAGTTGATTTAGGGTGTTTTCTCTTTCGTCATTTCCGCCAGTCATGCTGTTTTTTCCACGAGCTCTACCAATGGCATCAATCTCATCGATAAAAATAATTGATGGAGCTTTTTGTTGTGCTTGTTTGAATAAATCTCTAACACGAGAAGCTCCAACTCCAACAAACATTTCTACAAAATCTGAACCAGACAAAGAGAAAAAAGGTACGTCAGCTTCACCTGCAACTGCTTTTGCTAATAAGGTTTTTCCTGTTCCTGGGAGGCCAACCAATAGCGCTCCTTTTGGAATTTTTCCTCCCAACGAAGTGTATTTTTTTGGGTTTTTTAAGAAGTCTACAATTTCTTGCACTTCTTCTTTTGCACCTTCCAACCCTGCAACATCTTTAAAGGATGTTTTTACTTTGGTGTCTTTGTCAAATAATTTGGCTTTTGATTTACCAATGTTAAAAATTTGACCAGCTCCACCACCAGCTCCACCACCAGCTCCAGACATTCTTTTCATAAAAAACAACCAAATTGCAATTAACAAGATAAAAGGCAAGAAGCTAAAAAATTGATCTAGCAAACTGGTTTGCTCAATTTGCTTTTCATCAAAATTTAAATTATATGTCTTTTTTGCAGCTTCTAATTGATTTTCAAAATTCTGTAAATCACCAAAATCATATTCAAACACTAATGGTTTTTTTAGAAAACCAGATTCAACATGTTTTTTATAAATGTCTTTTTGTAGAGCTTCTTTTGATAAATAAATTTGAGCAACACTTCTGTTTATAATAACAATTTTTGAAATGTCATTGCTTTTTAAGATCTCAGAAAATTTATTTTTAGAGATATTTCTAGAAGATAGGCTTCCAGAATTTAAAAACTGAAATCCAATGATAAGAACAAATATAGCTCCATAGACCCAATAAAAATTAAGTTTAAATTTAGGTACGTTCGTGTTTTTATTTTTTTTTGAATCACTCATGTGTAATATATCGAGATAGGTTTATGAATTAAGAGGGGTTGATTGATGTAACTTTTGCATCGCCCCAAAGACTTTCAATGTCGTAATATTCTCTAATTTGTTTTTGAAAAACATGCACAACAACGTTTACATAATCCATTAGCACCCACTCAGCATTCATTTCTCCTTCAATATGCCAAGGCTTATCTTTTAAACTTTTGCTAACTATTTTTTGCACAGAACTAGAAATTGCTTTTACTTGTGTATTTGAATTTCCAGAACAGATTATAAAATAATCACAAACAGTATTTTCAAGTTCTCTTAAATCTAGCAGTTGAATATTTTCTCCTTTAACTTCATCAATCCCTTTTATAATTTCAGTTATTAAATCGTCTGTGTTTACTTTTTTTACGGTCATTAAAAATCTTTAAATTTTAAACAAAGTTATTGTTTTTTTGTGAGTATTTTGCACTATATTCAACTTGTTTGTGGAATATTTAACATATGAAGATAATCAAACTTGATGCCATTGATTCTACCAATTCTTTTTTAAAAGAAATGGCGCAAAAAACACCTTTACAGAACTATACGGTGGTGACCGCTTCTGTCCAAAAAAAAGGGAAAGGACAAATGGGGGCAGGCTGGGTTTCTGAGCCTCATAAAAACCTGTTATGCAGTGTTTTTGTTGCTTTTGATACGTTGTTGGTAAAGGATCAAGTGTTCTTAAATTATGCAGTTTCTATAGCTGTGTATAATGTATTGAAGGAGTATGAGCTACCTAAATTACAAATCAAATGGCCAAACGACATAATGTCAGATGCTAAAAAAATTAGTGGTATTTTAATTGAAAATATCATACAGAGTAGGTACGTAAGGTCAACAGTAATTGGTATTGGAATCAATGTAAATCAAGTAAAATTTCCTCAAAATTTGCCAAATGCAACTTCTATAAAGAAAAGCATCCATCAAGAAATTGATATTGATATACTGTTACAAAAGATTGTTATAGCGCTAGAGTCAACGTTGAAATTAGTAACAGCTTCAAATAAACAAATATTAGAGAGTAGATATATAGAGTTGTTGTATAAAAAAAATACACCAACTATGTTTAGAGATGATGAAGATGTTTTGTTTATGGGAATGGTTATTGGCGTTTCTTCTGTTGGGAAATTACAAGTTCAGTTAGAAGATGACTCTGTAAGAGAATTTGGAATCAAAGAAGTGTCTTTTGCTTAAATTTTAGAGAGGTTTTCTGTTAGTGTATCGATGAATTTCCCCAAAGGTTTTTTGACCATCATTGCCATCATTGGATTAAAATCTCCATTGAAAAATAGCTGAACTTCACTTTCGTTTTCTGAAATTTCATGAATGTTTGCTGACAGTGTAAAGGGTAGTTTACTGCTTGCAGCACCTAATATAATGCTTGAAAATTCTACTTTTTCTTTTAATACCAACCTAATTTCTGGCATTCCTTTTAGGGCAAATAAAAAGGAATCGCCATCAACTTCAAATTTTTGAGTGCCCTCAGGCATCAATTGTTCGAAATTTTCAAGATGGGTCAAAAAATCAAAAACGTATTTTGTAGATTTTGCGACAGATGTTTTATTGCTTTCTAAATTCATAAGATGTTGTTTATGGGGTCCATTTGCTTGGGTTGGTTCTCCATTCTTGTAAAGAAGTTAATTCTTTCTCTGAAATGTACTGACTGTCTAAAGCTTGTTCTATTAAATGCTTGTAGTTGCTGATTGTTGTTAGCTCAATATTATCTTTTTCAAAGTTGCTACTTGCAATGTCAAATCCGTAGGTAAAAATAGCCACCATTCCTTTGATGGTTACCTTAGCTTTTTTTAATGCTTTTACAGCTTGTAAACTGCTTTTTCCCGTACTAATTAAGTCTTCAATAACCACCACATTTTGGCCTTTTTCAATATGGCCTTCTATTTGGTTTTTTCTTCCATGCTTTTTTGCCTCTGGTCTAACATAAACAAAAGGAACCCCTAATTCTTGTGCTACTAAAACACCAATAGCAATTGCGCCGGTAGCTACACCCGCAATAACATCTGGTTTTCCGTGCTTTTCTTCAACAATTTTAGCGAGCTCTGTTTTTAGAAAATTTCGAACAGCAGGAAATGACAACGTAATTCTATTGTCGCAATAAATTGGAGATTTCCAACCAGAAGCCCAGTTAAAAGGCTCTGTTGGACTTAATTTTATGGCTTTAATCTGGAGTAATAATTCAGCGGTTTTTTTTGCTGTATCTTTGTTTAAAATCATAGTTGCAAATGTATAAAGTTTTTGTGAATGATGCCCCAATAATCGTAACAGATTCTTTAAATAATAAAAATAGATATCCTGTTTTTGCTTTTAAAGACTTGGTGCTCGAAGAATTGCTCTGTCAATTTGAAAATAACATTATAAAGGGTGCGGTTTTGTTTTGTGATGATTTAGAAAAAGATTGGACAGTATTTAAAAATTCTTTTAATGTAATTGTAGCTGGTGGAGGTTTGGTATTGAACGCGAACAAAGAAATTCTTTTTATTTATAGAAATGGAATTTGGGATTTACCTAAAGGAAGACTTGAAGAAGGAGAAACAATTGAATCTACAGCTCTTAGAGAGGTTGAAGAAGAATGTGGAATTAAAAATTTATTTTTAAAGAAATTTTTGATAGTAACGTATCATGTTTTTTATTATAAAAAAGAAAAGCGGCTCAAAGAAACCTTTTGGTATGTAATGGATTCTAATTATTCAGAAGCCTTGACGCCACAATTAGAAGAAGGAATTACAAAGGCGGTTTTTAAAAATGAAACCGAAAGTAAACATGCGTTAAGAGATACATATGAAAATATAAAACTAGTTATTGAAACTTATCAAAAGACTTTAAAGTAAGGGTGTGCCAACAATTCAAAATAAAAGGTATCTTTGCCGACTTGTAAAAGGACAAAACCATGACAGAATTTATCAGAAAAAGAGTACAAAACGTAAAGAATGATGTGTTATCTGGAATTACAGTTGCCTTGGCACTGGTTCCTGAGGCTGTTGCTTTTGCATTTGTTGCAGGTGTAGATCCTTTAGTGGGTTTGTATGCTGCTTTTATGGTGGGAATTATTACCGCTGTTTTTGGAGGAAGACCAGGAATGATTTCTGGAGCAACTGGCGCGTTAGCAGTTGTAATGGTTTCTTTGGTAAGCCAAGGAAACGCAATGGGAGCAGCAGGAGAAAACTTGGGACTGTATTATTTATTTGCTACGGTAATTTTAATGGGATTCATACAGGTATTGGCTGGAGTCTTTAAACTAGGTAAATTTGTACGACTAATTCCGCATCCAGTAATGATGGGGTTTGTAAACGGTTTGGCCATTGTAATTTTCTTGTCTCAATTAGGAATGTTTACCAAAACGACAGCTGGTGAAAAGGTGTGGTTAGAAGGAGATAGTTTATGGTATATGATTGGTTTGGTGTCTTTAACCATGCTCATTATGTGGGGACTTCCAAAAATAAAAGCTACCAAAAAATTACCAGAAGCCTTAATCGGTATTTTAGTGGTTTCTGGACTCGTTATTTTTTCAAATTTAGAGGTGGCAACTGTAGGTTCATTTATTAAAGATGGAGGTGGAGAAGGCTTGAAAGGAGGCTTGCCAATATTGCATTTAGAAACCTTTTCTAAAATTCCAATGACCTTAGAAACGTTTTGGTTTATATTTCCGTACGCAGCTATTTTAGCGGCAATTGGGTTGATAGAGTCATTAATGACCTTGAATTTAATTGATGATTTAACAGGAACTAGAGGAAATTCTAATAAAGAATGTGTGGCGCAAGGAAGCGCAAATATCATTACAGGATTGTTTGGTGGAATGGGAGGTTGTGCCATGATTGGACAATCTATTATCAATATCAAAGGAGGCGGAAGAGGTAGGTTGTCTGGAATTGTAGCTGCCGTTATGTTGCTGTTGTTCATTGTCTTTGGATCTTCATATATAGAACAAGTACCTATTGCAGCGCTTGTTGGAGTGATGTTTATGGTGGTTATAGGAACCTTTGCGTGGTCTAGTTTTAGGATTTTAAATAAGATTCCTAAAACAGATGTTTTTGTATTGATTTTAGTGTCTGCATTGACCGTGATTTTTGATTTGGCAATTGCTGTAATAGCAGGTGTAATTGTAAGTGCTTTGGTGTTTTCTTGGGAAAATGCAACAAAGATACGTGCTAGAAAACGCATAAAAGAAGATGGAACAAAAGTATACGAGATTTGGGGCCCTTTGTTTTTTGGAAGTATTACTGCTTTTAACGAAAAATTTGATGTTAAAAATGATCCTGAAAAAGTTGAAATTGATTTTGTAGAATCTCGAGTAAGTGATCATTCTGCTATTGAAGCTATTTTTGCCTTGGTTGAAAAGTACCAAGCCGAAGGAAAATCGATTCAATTGAAGCATTTAAGTGAAGACTGTAAAATACTATTGTACAAAGCCAGTCCGATTTTTAGTGGAATTATAGAAGAAAGTATCGATGACCCTCGGTATCACTTGGCAGCAAATCCAGAGAAATTTCCAAATTCGTTATCAGAGTATAAATTTTAGTCACTCCTATAAATCTTGATAATCATCTAGAGCTTAGAAATAAAGGATTTCCAGTTTTCTTGAGTATTTAAGTTTTGAATGCAATTGTTGTCATCAACATTGATGATTGAAACAGCATTGCTTGCTTGCTTTTTTATCTGAACATCGAGTCGTGCATTTTGATTTTGAGGGTCTAGTTCTAAAAGGCTTTTCCAAAAACTGAGGGCTAGTTTTACAGGGTGCCCATTTTTTTGTTGATATGTTGGAATGACCACTTCGTTTTTTTCTAAAATAATTTTTTCTACATCAGAAGCTTTTAATAGAGGAACATCAATTGGCAACACCAAAACAGTATCCAGAATAACGGCCTTGTCAGCTTTTCTTAAAACAGCTTGTAAAGTAGAAAGTAATCCAAATTGAGGTGTTGGATTGATGATTACGCGTACTATTTTACCATGGTAAATTTGAGCTTCTTTAATCGCGTTTTTCAGCCAAGGAATGGCATTAAAATATAGTTCTTTATCAAATCCTAATCCAATACAAACCATTTCTCCAGCTTTAAAAGCATCTATTTGGGAAAGTATCCAATAGCCATTTTTATAAGGCAATAAACCTTTTGGAGTCTTCATTCTAGAAGATTTCCCTCCAGCAAGGATAATGAGTGTTGGATTGTTGTTTCTCATATATTAGTGTTAGTTCGAGTGAATTTCGTTTTCGTAAAAAACAGAATTCACTCGAACTGACATTATGTTATTTTAAATTGTTTAATGACTTAGACCAATCCATGTTCAGATAATGGAAAGGTTCTGTATCGTTTTCCAGTGGCATTAAAAATTGCGTTGGCTATGGCAGGAGCAATTGGAGGAACGCCAGGTTCTCCAATTCCAGTTGGCGCTTCATCGCTTTCAATGATGGTTACATCAATGTTTGGAGTTTCAGACATTCGGGTCATTTGATAATCATGAAAATTACTCTGTTCAATGGCGCCATCTTTTGCAGTAATTTTTCCATGCAAAGCGACTGACATACCAAAAATAGCAGCACCTTCTAGTTGGTTTGTAACGGTGTCTTTATTTACCACCATTCCGCAATCTACTGCAGTGTGTATTTGCTGTACTTTTAGTTTGTTATTTTTTACAGAAACCTCTACAATACTTGCAACATAGGTGTAAAAACTATAATGAACTGCGAGTCCTATTCCGTGACCTTCTGGTAATTTTTTACCCCAGTTTGCTTTTTTAGCGGCTGTTTTTAATACATTTTTTAGACGTTTTGTATTGAGAGGAAACGGCGATTTTTCTTTTCGAATTTTGTCTTTTCCAATCAAATCTAAATTAAATTGTAACGGATCTTTTCCTGCTTTAGCTGCAAGTTCATCAACAAAAGAATTGATTCCGAAGCTATGATAAATATGACAAACAGAGCGCAGCCATCCAATTCGTACATGCGCTTCTGCTTTTGCATTTTCAAAACGCATGTGTTCAATATCAAATTGATTGTTGTTAAAACCTTGTCCGAATTCAAAACCTGCACCATAATCTGACATCGGTTTAAATGTAGAGACAATAGAAGGAAACGCTGTTCTGTGCAACCAGCCTGTAACAGTACCGTTTTTATCTAAAGCGCCTTTTAAGTATTGGGCACTTGTGGTGTGGTAATACGCATTTTGAATATCGTCTTCTCGTGTCCAAACAACTTGTACAGGCACGTTCATTTTTTTTGATAAAGCGACAGCTTCTACTACAAAATCTGGTTTTGATTTTCGGCCAAATCCACCTCCTAAAAAAGTAACGTGTATGGTTATATGTTCTTCATCGATTCCTAGATAACTAGCAACTTCTGTTTTGGTAGCTTGTGGCGCTTGTACTGGAGCCCAAATTTCACATTTCCCATCGTAAACCCAAGCTAGTGCATTTGGCACTTCCATAGGTGCATGTGCTAAATGTGGCATTTGATAGGTAGCTTCAATAACGCTGCTAGCCTCTTTAAAAGCGGTGGTGATATTTCCTTTTGTTGGCGGAACAACTTTGGCCTTGTTGTGTACACGGTTTGTTATTTTTTGCATGTATTTCTCACTGTCATATCTGCCATTGCTCCCTTTGTTCCAAACAATTTCTAGGTTGTTTTTTCCTTGAAATGCAGCCCATGTATTGCTCGCAATTACAGCAACACCACCCATCATTCCGAAAGGTCTTTTTACACGTTCTAATTCAACCACTTGTTCTACACCAGTAATTTCTAGTGTTGCTGTTTTGTCAACGCTTTTTACAGTTCCAAAAGTTGATGGGCAACGAGCAATCGCTGCAAATTTCATATTTGGCAAACGAGCATCGATTCCGTATACAGCAGTTCCATGTGTAAAATCAGTAAGATCTACACTTTTTAGTTGTTTTCCTATATAGTTGAAGTCTTTTTTCTCTTTTAAAGAAACTTCTGTTGGTACTTCAATTTTCATAGCATCAGTTACCAAATCGCCATAAAATAATTTTTCGTTGCTTGTTGTATTGATTACATAATGATTCTCCGTTTTACAGGCTGAACTCGCAATGTTCCATTTTTTTGCTGCGGCAGAAATCAGAATAGCTCTTGCTGTTGCGCCCATTTTTCGCATGGGTTCAAAAATAGTTCTAATACTTCTTGATCCATCGGTGTTTTGATTTCCAAACTTAGAATCTCCTGTTGCTTGTGCCACCGTTACAAAATTCCAATCGGCATCCATTTCGTCAGCAATAACAGAGGTTAACGAAGTTCTGACACCTTGCCCCATTTCTGATCTTGATGCTAATAAAATTAAGGTACCATCTTTTTTTAGTTGTACAAATAAGTTGGGCGTAAAGGTGGTTCCGTCATCAATTCGAACAATTTCATTTTTATCAGAAACAAATTGACATCCAATAACCAGCCCTCCTGAAGCCAAGCCAATAACTTTTACAAAATTTCTACGACTCATGTTTTGAATAGCACCCATAGTTTACTTGTTTTTAAGTTCAATAGCTTTATAAATTGCTTTTTTTATCCTCGGATAGGTTCCGCATCTACAAATATTTCCACTCATGGCATTGTTGATGTCTTCTTCTGTTGGATTTGCATTGCTGTCTAACAAAGCCGTTGCAGCAATTAGTTGCCCAGATTGACAATAACCGCATTGCGGCACATTGCCATCAACCCAAGCTTCTCGTAAATAATTCAAGGTGTCTGATTGCCCTTCAATGGTTACAATTTCTTTGCCTTCTGCGTAGGTAACTGGAATGCTACAAGAGCGAATTACTTGTCCGTCTAGTAGTACTGAACAGGCTCCGCATTGGCTAACACCACAGCCATATTTGGTTCCTGTCAATCCAATTATATCTCTAATTGCCCACAATAGCGGCATGTCATCTTGCGCTTCTATACTGTGGCTTTTTCCGTTGATGGTTAAAGTTTTCAAAATGTGTAGAATTTAGTGTTGACTAAGGTACTACTTTTTTTAAGGTGTTCGAGATTTTAACAGGTTTTAACGAAGTAAATTGGCTTGAAGAAACTTATTACTGTTTTACTCCTCACGCTCTTTCAAGTAGTTTTTCAGGCTTTTTTTGATAAAGTAATTCCAACCTTTAACACCACTTTCTCTTTTGAATTCTGGAATATTGTCAGGAAAATCTTCGAGAACTGTGCTGGTCAATCTTACGAGTGTCTGATGTCCTTTTTCAATGATTTCAAAAGTTACAAGTGCATTTCCAGGATATCCTTCGTAGCGCCAATCGTAGGTTATTTTTTTTAGGGGCGCTACTTCTGTCAACTTCCATACATGTGGAAAGATTCTGTCTTCAACCTGAATGATAAATTGTGTTTCAAAACCAACAACAGGTTCAAAAGAAGGAATGTTGTTGAAAAACCATTGTTGCATCCTGTCAAGTACAGTGATGGCATTCCAAACATTTTCTACAGACGTGTCAAAGAGTTGTTCTATAACAATAGGTTTTTCCGTTTTTTTCATCAGAAATACATTTTATACGAGTCTTATAAATACTTCTTTTTAAACCCCATTTACTCCAAACAACGAACCAATATAGGCGGTAATTCCCATGGCGATGGTTCCCCAAAAGGTAACTCTAATAATGGCTCTTTTAACGCTAGATCCTCCTGCTCTCGCAGCAACAGTTCCTAATATTATTAAAAAGACAATGGCAAATACATATTGTAAATATACCATTTGATTTACAGGAGCAAAGACGGCAACAAGTACAGGTAGTGCCCCGCCAAAAATAAAAGCAGCGCCAGAGGCAAAGGCAGCTTCTAGTGGTTTTGCTTGGGTAATTTCGTTGATGCCCAATTCGTCTCTTGCATGCGCTCCCAAAGCATCGTGCTCTGTTAATTGTTCTGCTACTTTGTGTGCTAATTCTTTGTCTAAGCCCCTTTGTACATAAATTTTTGCCAGTTCTAACAATTCTTCTTCAGGCATGTCTTCTAGTTCTCGAGTTTCGCGTTCTAAATCTGCTGTTTCTATATCTGATTGAGAACTTACAGAGACATATTCTCCCGCTGCCATAGACAAGGCGCCTGCTACCAGTCCTGCAACTCCTGCCAATACAATAGGGTCTCTTGTCTGACTCGCCGCTGCTACACCAATAATGATACTTGCGGTAGATAAAATGCCATCATTAGCACCTAAAATTGCAGCTCTTAACCAATTGCTTCGGTTTACGTAATGTTCTTCAAATTGTGCTGTTTTCATGTGTTTTTTTGTAGGTGTTTGTACAGTAAATTAAAGGTTTATCGAATTTGAAACAGCATCAGGGATTAAACTAGAGGCATCGCCACCATTTCGTACAATATCTCTTACAATAGACGAACTGATAAACGAAGTGTCTGCACTTGTTAGTAGAAAAACAGTTTCAATTCCAGATAGTTTTCTGTTAGTTTGAGCGATGGCTTTTTCAAACTCAAAATCGGCAGGATTTCGCAATCCACGAAGAATAAAATCAGCCTGGATGCTTTTGCAATAATCTACCGTTAAGCCAGAATAGGTTTCAACAATAATTTTCTCTTCTGCAAAAAAGGAATTTTGAATAAATTTTTTACGTTCTTCAATAGAAAACATATAATTTTTTTTGGCGTTGATACCAATGGCAATCACAATTTCATCAAATAACGGAAGGCTTCGTTTGATGATGTCTAAATGCCCTAACGTAATGGGATCAAATGACCCTGGAAAAACTGCTTTTTTCATGTTGTTGAGTGTTAAGTCAAGGTTTTTAATGTATAAATTTTTCTAGTTTCTTTTTCGTTAGTTTTTTATGGCCATCTGAATGGCATTGTCAAACAATTCTGACAGGCTAATCCCTGCTTTACTTGCCTGTAGAGGTAAAAGACTTTCTTTGGTTAATCCTGGAACGGTATTCATTTCTAGAAAATGGGGTTTGCCATCAACCAAAATAAATTCAGAGCGAGAAAATCCGCTCATGCCTAAAATAAGGTATATTTTTTTTGCCATTTCTTCCACTTTTTTAGTTTCGGACTTTGAGATTCTTGCAGGCGTAATTTCTTGTGATTTTCCTTTGTACTTGGCTTCATAATCAAAGAAGTCATTTTCTGAAATAATTTCTGTAATTGGTAATACTGTTATTTTTTCTTTGTATTCAATAACACCCACAGAAACTTCTGTTCCGTCTAAAAAGGATTCAATTAAAATTTCATGATCTTCCAAAAAAGCTTTTTCAATGCCAGGAATGATGTCTGCTTCTGTATGAGCTTTTGAAATTCCGAAACTAGAGCCTGCATTGTTAGGTTTTATAAAACAAGGTAAGCCTATGTTGTCAATAATTTGTTGGGTATCAATAGCATCACCTTTATTCAAATATACAGAAGTTGCAGTCGGAATATCATATTGTTTTACTACACTAAGCGTATCACGTTTGTTAAAAGTTAATGCCATTTGATAAAAAGGAGCAGAGGTATGCCGCATTCCTATCAGGTCAAAATATGCCAAAATCTGCCCGTTTTCTCCTGGAGCTCCATGAATTGCATTGAAAACACAATCAAAAGTGATGTGCTTCCCATTGAAATCAACAGAGAAGTCTTTTTTATCAATAGGATATTTACTTTCGTCTTCATCAACTAAAATCCATTGGTCTTTTAAGATGTGAATTTGATATGCATTGTAGGTATTCTTGTCTAAATGATTATACACCACCCCACCACTTTTTAAAGAGATGTCTACTTCAGAGGAAAATCCTCCCATAATAATTGCAATATTTTTCTTCATTGGTTGTTTAAATCAGATAAACAAATTTATCAAAATATAAATAGAAAGACTAACGTTTGGTTTTATATCTTTGTCCTTATTAAAAAATGACCATGAGTATTTTTCAATTTATTAGAAGCAAACGTTTTTTTAAACAATTGGCAATGGCGGTTTTAGGTACGTTAGTTTTTGTTTTTGTATTGAAATGGTGGTTTGGTGTTACAACCAATCACGATCAGAAAATTCAAGTTCCAGACTTTCAAAAAGTTACTTTAACAGAGGTGGTAAAGAAGTTGAAGGAGCTAGATTTGCGTTTTGAAGTTATTGATTCTGCTAGCTATAATCCTGATTATCCAAATAAATCAGTGATTGAACAAAGTCCAGAAGCAGGAGAGTTTGTAAAAGAAAAAAGAAAAATATACCTAACATTAAACCCTTCTAAGTATAGAGATGTTGTGTTGCCAGATTTAAATGGACGTACAAAAAGGCAGGCAATGACACATTTTCGTTCTATCGGATTTAAGATAGGAACTTTTAGCTATGTAAAAGACATTGGTAAAGATGTGATAAGAGGGATGAAACACAAAGGGAAAAAGATACACCCTGGAGAAAAGCTGCCAAAAAACTCAACCATCGATTTGATTTTGGGTGATGGAAAGCAATAATCAGTGTTCGGTGAGCAGACTCGGTAGCATAAGAGGCTGTGTGTTCTTTTGATGGTAGATCTATTTACAATAGTAACCATTAGCTTATTAGCTATTAACTCATTATAGCAGATGATTATATTTAGATTGTGCTAAGCGGATATAGATTAAACAAGAGAAAATGCAAGAAGAAAATACAGACATAGAAAACGACGATTTATACGAGCATCATCGGTTTACTGCGAGTGAAGGACAAGAGCCTTTACGGGTAGATAAATTTTTAATGAACTTTATAGAAAATGCCACCCGAAACAAAGTACAACAAGCTGCTAAAGCAGGAAATGTATTGGTAAATAATGCGGTTGTAAAATCGAATTATAAAGTGAAGCCAAACGATGTAGTTCGAGTTGTATTGGCGTACCCGCCGCCAGAAAATTTATTGGTAGCAGAAGATATTCCGTTAGATATTTTGTACGAAGACGATGCGGTGATTGTTGTGAATAAAACTGCAGGAATGGTGGTGCACCCTGGCCATGGAAACTATTCTGGAACCTTGGTAAATGGACTTATTCATCACATAGAAAACTTACCAACCAATAGCAATGAACGCCCAGGTTTGGTACATCGAATAGACAAAGACACAAGTGGATTGTTGGTGGTGGCTAAGACTGAATTTGCCATGGCACATTTGTCCAAACAATTTTATGACCGTACAACAGAGCGCTTGTATTATGCATTGGTTTGGGGAGATGTTAGCGAAGATGAAGGAACGATAGAAGGAAATATTGGTCGCAGTTTTAAAAATCGCTTGCAAATGGATGTTTTTCCGGAAGGAGATTTTGGAAAACATGCGGTTACGCATTATAAAGTGCTAGAGCGTTTGACATACGTTACGTTGGTGCAATGTAAGTTAGAGACAGGAAGAACACATCAAATTAGAGCCCATTTTAAACACATTGGTCATACACTTTTTAATGACGAACGTTATGGTGGAGATGGTATTTTAAAAGGAACCACCTTTACCAAATACAAACAGTTTGTACAAAATTGTTTTAAAGCGTTGCCGCGCCAAGCATTGCACGCAAAAACACTTGGTTTTACACATCCAACCACGGGAGAGTTTATGCAGTTTAACTCTGAAGTTCCACAAGATATGGTAGATTGCTTAGAAAAATGGAGGACGTATACAGCAAATTCAAAAGAAGAGTAAGTGCTTGTAAAACGAGTGAGCACTAAGGTTTTTATTCTCTAAATTGTATTTTTAAACAGTTTAATAAAATAGTACAGCATGAAAATTATCATTTCTCCAGCAAAATCTTTAGATTTCGAAACCCCTGTTGAAACCAGTTTGTATTCGCAGCCACAATTTTTAGAGCAATCCGTAAAACTAAATAAAAAACTAAAAACGCTTTCTCGCAAAAAGTTGTCTGAGTTTATGGGGATTTCTCCTGCTTTGGCAGATTTGAACTACGAACGCAATCAATCTTGGAAATTACCATTCACAACAAACAATGCCAAGCAGGCAATCTATGCGTTTACAGGAGAGGTTTTTAGAGGTGTTGATGTGCATACATTGGCAGCAGACAAGCTTCCGTTATTGCAAGACAGATTGCGAATCCTATCAGGCTTGTATGGTTTGCTAAAACCGTTAGATTTGATTCAGGCTTATCGTTTAGAAATGGGAAAAAAATTAAAAGTTGGGCGTACAGAGAATTTGTACAAGTTTTGGGGAGATCAATTAACAAACGCTTTGAATAATGAGCTTGAAGAGGGCGAACTATTTGTCAACTTAGCCAGCTCAGAGTATTTTAAAGCAGTCCGTCAGAAAGGATTAAAAGTACCCATGATTACACCGGTATTTAAAGATTTTAAAAATGGGCAATACAAAACGATTATGACCTTTGCTAAAAAAGCACGAGGACTCATGGTGCGTTATATTATTGACAATGATGTTGAAACTATTGAAGGATTGAAAGGATTTGACGTAGATCGTTATCGTTTTTCTGAAAAGATGTCTACCGAAACAGCATTGGTGTTTACAAGATAAATTACCAGTTGCCAGTTATCAATTAATAATTAGCGATTGTCAGTTTTGTATTGATAAGGTTTCTTTAAAATACACAATGGGTTTACTATATGTCATTTCAGAGCATAGTGAGAAGCCTCATTTAAATAAGCAGATTTCTCAATCGTACCTCATTTCGAAATGACATCCCGAAAAACCTTATTTAAATAAGCAGATTTCTCAATCGTACCTCATTTCGAAATGACATCTCTTTTGAGTCTTTGCAGCTCTAACAATCTGCCAAACCAACAGTCACTGCTAAGCCGCCTTCAGAAGTTTCTTTGTAGTTACGGTTCATGTCTTTAGCGGTTTCCCACATGGTGTCAATTACTTTGTCTAGAGGTACTTTGGTTTCTTTCGGATCAGTATCTAAAGCTAGTTCAGCTGCATTTATCGCTTTAATGGCACCCATGGCGTTGCGTTCTATACACGGTATTTGTACCAAGCCGCCGATGGGGTCACAAGTTAGCCCTAAGTGATGTTCCATGGCAATTTCTGCCGCAACCAAACATTGGGCAGGTGAACCGCCTAATAATTCTGTTAAAGCAGCAGCTGCCATTGCTGAAGAAACTCCAATTTCTGCTTGACATCCTCCCATTGCAGCTGAGATGGTTGCATTTTTTTTAAAAATACTGCCAATTTCTCCAGCAACTAATAAGAATTTTTTGATGTGTTCAAAATTAGCTTTGTGATTCTCAATCACTAAATAATACATTAACACAGCAGGGATTACACCTGCGCTACCATTTGTAGGCGCGGTAACAACTCTACCTAAAGAAGCATTGACTTCGTTTACAGACAAGGCAAAACAACTTACCCATTTTAAGATTTCTCTAAATTTTACCTCAGTACCTCTAATGGCAGTAAGCCATTCAGTAGTATTGCTGTAAGAGCTATCTTTGATTAACTTTTGGTGCATGGTTAATGCTCTACGCTTTACATGCAATCCGCCAGGTAAAATTCCGTCTGTATGACAGCCTGTATACATGCACTCTAACATGGTGTCCCAAATTCGCTCTAACTCTGTGTCAATTTCTTTGGCAGATCGAAGTTCCAATTCATTTTGATAGACAATGTCAGAAATTAGGCTATTTTCGTTTTCACAGTATTTTTCTAATTGTATTGCTTTGTTGATTGGGTAGGGAAAATTTTTGGCATTTATTTTTGTCGTTTCTTGCGCCAAACCTTCTTGAATTACAAAACCACCACCGATAGAAAAATAGGTTTCTTCAGAAACTTTTTCTCCATTATGATAGGCAATAAATGTCATTCCGTTTGCATGGAAAGGTAAGAACTCTCTATTGAATAAGATACTACCTTTTGTGTATGGAATTTTTTTAGTGCCATTCAATTTTAGAATGCCCGTATCCTTTATGTTGTCTATAACAGTTTCTATAGAATCAATCGGAACGTATTCAGGGTCTGTGCCGCTTAGTCCCAATAAAATTGCCAAATCAGTAGCATGTCCTTTTCCTGTTAACGATAAAGAACCATATAAATCGATATGAATGTGTGTAATTGTATCAAAAACAGCAATATCTTCTAGATTTTTTAACCATTGTTGTGTGGCGCGCCAAGGCCCTAATGTATGAGAGCTTGATGGGCCTACACCAATTTTTAACATATCAAAAACGCTGATAAATTGCGACATACTTATTTTTTTGGCTAAAGTATAAAATCCATGCACTTTATAAGGTTTTATTTGTTGTCTTTTTAACAGTCATCAATGTTGGAACTATGCCAAACTGTCATTTTTTCATCCAATAAAAGAAAGAAACTGACACTTTTCTTAGTGAAACCTTAATGGCATACAAATTGACTAGTAGGTAATTGTAAAATTGAATGAACATATTAATTATATAAATACATATTATGAGTAAGATTATTGGAATTGATTTAGGAACCACCAACTCATGTGTTTCCGTTATGGAAGGGAATTAGCCAGTTGTAATTCCGAATTCAGAAGGAAAAAGAACAACACCTTCTGTAGTTGGTTTTGTAGAAGATGGAGAACGAAAAATTGGAGACCCAGCAAAAAGACAAGCGGTAACAAACCCAACAAAAACGGTATATTCTATCAAACGTTTTATGGGGAATAGTTTTTCTGAATGTGCTAAGGAAATTAAAAGAGTTCCTTACACTGTTGTAAAAGGAGATAACAATACACCAAGAGTAGATATTGATGGACGTTTATATACGCCACAAGAAGTTTCTGCAATGGTATTGCAAAAAATGAAAAAAACTGCAGAAGATTATTTAGGACAAGATGTTTCTGAAGCAGTAATTACAGTACCAGCATATTTTAATGATGCGCAAAGACAAGCTACTAAAGAAGCAGGTGAAATTGCAGGATTGAAAGTTCGTAGAATTATTAACGAACCAACAGCTGCTGCATTAGCATATGGATTGGATAAAAAAGGAGTAGACCAAAAAATTGTTGTGTTTGATTTTGGTGGAGGTACACATGATGTTTCTATCCTAGAATTAGGAGACGGAGTTTTTGAAGTATTGGCAACAGATGGAGATACACATTTAGGTGGTGATGATGTTGATGAAAAAATCATCAATTGGATGGCAGAAGAGTTTAAAGCAGAAGAAAACATGGATTTACGTGAAGATCCTATGGCTTTACAACGTTTAAAAGAAGCTGCTGAAAAAGCAAAAATTGAATTGTCTAGTACATCGTCTACAGAAATCAATCTACCATATGTAACAGCTACTGCTAGTGGACCAAAACACTTGGTGAGAACACTTTCTAAAGCTAAATTTGAGCAATTGATTGATGACTTGGTAAAAAGAACGATTAAGCCTTGTACTGCTGCCTTAAAAAATGCAGGATTGTCTACCTCAGATATTGATGAAGTAATTTTAGTTGGAGGTTCTACTCGTATTCCAGCAGTACAAGAAGCTGTTGAGAAATTCTTTGGAAAAACGCCTAGTAAAGGAGTAAACCCTGATGAGGTTGTTGCTTTAGGAGCGGCGATTCAAGGAGGAGTTTTAAGTGGTGATGTAAAAGATGTATTGTTATTAGACGTTACACCTTTATCATTAGGTATTGAGACGATGGGGAATGTATTTACTAAATTGATTGATGCAAATACAACCATTCCTACAAAAAAATCGCAAGTATTTTCTACTGCAGTAGAAAACCAGCCATCTGTAGAAATACATGTATTACAAGGTGAAAGAGCAATGGCAGCAGATAATAATACAATTGGTCGTTTCCATTTAGATGGAATTCCTCCAGCAGGAAGAGGGATTCCTCAAATTGAAGTAACCTTTGATATTGATGCCAATGGAATTATCAAAGTTTCTGCTTTGGATAAAGGTACCAATAAATCTCATGAAATTCGTATAGAGGCATCTTCAGGTTTATCAGAAGAAGAAATCGAGAAAATGAAACAAGAAGCAGAAGCAAATGCAGATGCTGATAAAGAAGCAAAGGAAATTGCTGAAAAAATCAACGGAGCAGATGCTATGATCTTTCAAACAGAAAATCAATTGAAAGAATTCGGAGAAAAATTATCTGATGATAAAAAAGGCCCGATTGAAGCAGCGTTAGAAACATTAAAAAAAGCACATGAATCAAAAGATATTGCACAAATTGATGCTGCAATGGAAACGATTAATGAAGCTTGGAAAGTAGCATCTGAAGAGATGTACAAAGCAGAACAAGAAGCTGGAGCAGGAGCCCCTCAAGGTGAGCCAGGAACAGAAAGTTCTGAAGAAGATGCTATAGAAGACGTAGACTTCGAAGAAGTCAAGTAGCCTGTCCTGAGCGTAGTCGAAGGGTAGACTTCGAAGAAGTAAAATAAGCAGAGAATACGTTTTTTTGAAGAAAAACGTAGTGAATTGCTTATCCCAAAATCATTCGATACTAGGAGAATGTTGTTTGGGACCTTTCTTCAATAAATAAAAAAAACGCAACCATTAACTTGGTTGCGTTTTTTTTATCATTGCGAGGAACGAAGCAATCTTTCTTCAATAAATTAGATAACTTCGTTATATTCGCAATGACGTTTTAAAATATAAATTTGAAAACATACAGCAGGTATACTTTTTTTAAACACACCTATTGCGAGTATAAAGAGTTAGAGTTAAATTTCTTTACAGAATGTCCGGTTCACTATAAAAGCAAAACAGGAAGCTTGTATTCATATACAAAAGAAGGTGTATATCGGTATTCAAATCATTGGGGGCGAGTTGCCGATTGTAGATGGAAGTTGCTCGTAAATAAGGCGTATAAAAATCAAACGTACCGCACAGGTTTTGCAAAATGGACTGATTTTTATCCCATCAATGAAACAGAAAAACTGTTTTATATAGAGGTTGATTTCAATTTGAAAAAAGCAAATTTTCAGTATAAAACAGCAACTTCAGAAGCGTTTTTGTTTACAGCCATAGCAGCTCAAAAAAGAATCAGACAGATTCATCAATTATTTTCGTCCGACACTTGGGCAAACTACTTTGAGCAACCAATCGATGTGTTGAGAAAGGCTCTTATTTTAGAATTGGTGAACTCTAATAAAACGCTACAACAAGTTAAGATGGAGTTGAATCAATAATAAAATTATAACTGCTGATTTTTTACTTGAATAATTTGGGCTGCAATACTAATGGCAATTTCATCTGGCGTTTGACTTTTAATAGCAATTCCAATGGGTGCACAAACTTGATTTAGTTCTTTTTGTGAAAAGCCCTCTTTAGCCATTGCTGTCCACATGGTTTTGAGCTTTGCCACACTTCCTAAAACGCCTACAAATTTGTAGTTATTACGAATCAATTGCGTTAAGACCAACTTGTCATCGGTATATGTGTTGGTCATAATAGCAATATAACGGTCGTTGCCTTCTGTAATATAGTTTTCAATTTCTGAATAATTGACAAGCTGTTTGTGATGCGCAAAATCATTGTCTTCAAACGTATTTAAATGGTTTCGGTTGTCAAAAACCACCACGTAAAAACCGAGTTTTACAAACAGTTCAGAAACCGCTAAGCTTACGTGGCCACCGCCTACAATGTATAAAGTGTTTTTAAAACCAATCAATTCGTTAAAAGACCAATCACTGTTTGTCTGGATGCTTGTTTGATAGTTGTCTTTAATTTGAGTGTCAGAAAGAGAAAAAGAGCTAGGAGAGAGGCAGATGGTTTTTTGTTGGTTGTTTTGCAAACAGAATAAAATGTTTTTTATGATAGGAATGTGAGTGCTGTTTAACGGATGAAAAACCACGGTTTGTTCGCCTGAACAAATCATTCCAGAACCGTCTTTTATGTTTCCTTGATGAATTTGTTTTTTAAGAAATATAGGCAAGGTTTCTTCTTTTAATAAATTTTGAGCTTCTTCAACCAACCTAAATTCCATGACACCACCACCTACAGAGCCAAAAATAAACCCGTCTTGGGCAATTAGCATTTTAAAGCCTTTTCTGCCCGGAGAACTCCCAGAGTTTTCAATAACCGTTAATAGATAGACGTGTTGTTGGCCTTGTAATTTTGTTAGGAGATACTGCCAGAATTTCATGTATGTATTTAATTTATGGCTCCTGTATAGACAGAAGGTTATTTAAAAATAGTTTCACTCAATGCATAATAAATAGCCATTAATGCAGAAAAAACAGCACTTGCAAAAAAACGCCATTTTAAAGAGATTTTATTCTGAATAAAAAAATTAGCGACGATAGAAATAGGAATATTTGCTAAAAAAGACCACGCTGCTATTTGCAATAAATGTACGTTGATTTGTTCGTAGTTTCCCGAAAATACTTTGATACATATCAAATGGCGTGCAATCCACAGAGGGTTGAAATAAAGAATTGCGAACATTGTTTTTGTCAAAGTCAATTGAGCTCCTTTTAAAGCAGCTGTTTTTTGTTCAATCCAATTAAAATAATTAGGAATTTCAAAAGCGTAAACGGTTGCGCCAATAAGTATCATTCCAATGAGTCGGTACATTGAAAACTCATTCAGCATCAATGCGGCAATGGTATCTCCAGCGCTATAAATAAAAGCACCTCGAATACTATTTGATGTTGTGCATTGTAGTTTCAATAGTTTAGTGATTCAATGTTTCTGATTTTTTTTCATACAATCCCGTCAATACTTTTTCTGGTGTAAAGGGTGCGTGAAATTTTGATAGGTAGTTAGGGTTAAACGCTTTTACCGCATGTTCAATCGCAAAATAAGCGCCAATTCCGTACATTAAAGGAGGCTCTCCAACGGCTTTTGATTTTTTGATAGCCAATGTGTTTCCAGCTGTTTTTAAAGGAATAATATCAATTGTTTTTGCTGCAGAAAAGATATCTGGAACTTTATAGGTAGATAAAGCATTTGATTCTAAACGTCCTTCATTATTGTAAGCAATCTCTTCTAGAGTCATCCAGCCAATTCCTTGTGCCAAAGCACCTTCCACTTGTCCAATATCAATCTGTAAGTTCATTGATTTTCCAAAATCATGAACAATTTTTACGGCATCAACTTCATAGGTTCCTCTTAAGCAATCTAGGGTAATTGTTGTAATTGCTGTTCCGTATACATGATATGCGAACGGATGTCCTTTTTCTACTGTTTTGTCAAAATGAATTATTGGTGTTGCATAGTGCGCATTCTCAGACAGAGCAATACGTTGTAGCATGGCTTGAGCAATGACTTCTTCCCAAAGAAGCGTTGATTTTTTAGTATTGATAAAAACACGATCTTCTCGAAAAACAATTTCTTTTTCTGCTACGGAAAGCATTTTTGAAGCTACTTTTGTCAATCTTTCAATTAATAAATTACAGGCCATTTCTACGGCTTTTCCGTTTAAATCTGCGGTAGAGCTTGCTGCAGTGGGAGAGGTGTTGGCAACTCTGGTGGTATTGGTAGTTTCTAATTTAACTTTAGATTGGTGAACTCCCAAAATTTCAGCAGCTACTTGTAGCATTTTGGTGTTTACACCTTGCCCCATTTCTACAGCACCTGTGCTTACGCCAATACTTCCGTCTTGGTAAATATGAACCAACGCTCTCGCATGATTCATAGGAGTATTTGTAAATGAAATTCCGAATGCAATTGGCATGACCGAAATCCCTTTTTTAGATAAGAAATTCTTTTGATTAAAATCGTCAATTTCTTGCTCTAGTTGTTCTAGTTTGAATTGCTCTTTGGCAGTAGTCCAACTACTTTTTGCTTCTACTTGTGTTGCGATTTGACCGTATGAGAATTCGTCATTTTCTGCTAATAAATTGGCTTCTTGAATGAGGCGCTTGTCAATTTTTAATGCGTTTGCAGCTTTTGCAATGGCAGCTTCTATGACAAACATTCCTTGCGGGCCGCCAAAACCACGAAAAGCTGTGTTTGGAGGTAAGTTGGTTTTACAGCTCAGTACAGTTGTGTGTACATTCGGGATAAAATAACTGTTGGTAGCATGAAACAATGTTCGTTCTGCAATCGCAGGAGAGAGGTCTGCTGCTGCACCCGAATTTTGTAAAAATTCTGCTTCAAAAGCGTTAATTTTTAAGTCTTTTGTCAATCCTATTTTAAATGTTGATTCATATGGATGGCGCTTTCCTGTCATGCGCAAATCATCGTGTCTATTGAGCATGAATTTTACAGGCTTGTTTAAATGTTGCACAGCAACAGCAGCCATAACAGCCCATGGAGTTGCTTGGTCTTCTTTTCCTCCAAAACCACCCCCAAGTCGAATAACGTCAACCTCTATTTTATGCATTGGAATTCCTAATACTTTTGCTGCTGTTTTCTGAACTTGGGTTGGTCCTTGTGTAGAAGAGGTAATTTTAATATTTCCATTTTCTAACGGAACCACATAGCAACCTTGCGTTTCTAAATACAAATGTTCTTGACCATTTGTAAACGTTTTGCCTTCATATACATAATCACACGCATCAAAAGAAGTTTTGGTGTTTCCCAAGTTAAAAGAGCGAGGAGCATTGATAAAGCTGCCTTTTTCTTTGGCTTCTTTAGCAGTTGTAATGATGGGTAATTCTTCTATTTCAATTGAAATTAAGGCACGGGCCTTTTTTGCAATCAATTCGGTTTCGGCAACAATAAACGCAATGGGTTGCCCACAGAAATGAACTTCGTTTTCTGCCCATAAAGGTTCATCTGGAATGATACCGCCAATTTGATTTTCACCTAAAATGTCTTTATGGGTAAATATGTTAACAACACCTTTTAGGTTTTTTGCTTTTGAATAATCAATTGATGTAATTTTTCCATGTGCTTTTGGAGAATCAAAAACTAAACCCTGTAATGTGTCTTGTCTGGTAATCAAATCATCTACAAATAATGATTCGCCGCGAACATGTGTGTATGAATCTATGTTTTTCATATGGCGATTAGTTGTTGAGGGTTAATTTTAGTTGGGAATAATTCAATAAAATGAGCAAAGAACAATTGCCTTGCCAAGAAACGTTTGTATGTTGCAGATCCTCTTACATCGCTAATTGGCGAAATTTCGGATTGCAAAATTTCTTGTGCTGCTTTTATGACTTCTGAATTGATGCTTTTTCCAATGATAAATTCAGCTGTTTTTACAGCATATTTTGGAATTGCAGCCACACCACCCACTGCAAAATGAGCAGATATAATACGGTTGTTTTCTACAGATATTCTTGCAGAAGCATTTACGCTGGCAATATCTAAATGGGTTCGTTTGCTTACTTTTTCAAAATTAAAAACGCTTGTTGCTTCAAGAACATTAAAGGCAATGCTTTTTAAAATTTCCTCTTTTTGCAAATCGTATTTTTTGTAGTCTTGATGAAATTTATGAAATGGAATTTGTCGTGTTGTTCCATTTTTATGCAGAATTGCCAAGGTGCTATTTAGTGCTAAAAAGAAAACAGACATGTCTCCAATAGGAGATGCATTTACAAAATTACCACCCAAGGTACCCATGTTTCTGATTTGTTCAGAAGAAATGAGTTTTAAAAATGATTTTAGTCTGGGAAAGCCTTTTCTTAATTGTTCGTTTTCTAACAATTCGCTAACAGTTGTATTTGCTCCAATAGTACAAGTAGTATCTGTAAAAGAAATGCCTTTTAACGAAGTGTTATCAGATATTAAAGACACAGGTTCTTCAGAGAGTGTATCTGCGTGTTGAACATAGAGGTCTGTTCCGTTGGCAACAGTACTTCCTTCAGAACGTTGTTGTTGAATGGTTGATTGCTGAAGTTTTTTTAACTGTTCGGGGATTGTATTGAAATAATCAGGGACAAAGCCTTGATTGATCAACCAATCAATTTGATGGTTTTTGTCTTTTTCTTGTAGTTTTTCTACCAAATCAAACCCTGCTTTTTCAATAGATTTATAGCCGGTACATCGGCAAATATTTCCGCTAATGGCATCATTGCAAGAATTTAAAGCAGTGTTGTTGTCTTGAGTAGACAATGCAAAACCAGTCATAGAAACTACAAACCCCGGTGTGCAGAATCCACATTGTGTTGCGTAATTATCAGCCATTGCTTGTTGCGCAGTATTTAATGTTTTGGGGATGTTAATTCCTTCAATGGTAACAATATGCTTTCCGTTGGCATTTCCTAAGGGAGAAATACAGGAAGTAATTGATTGGTAAGAGATTGTGTTTTTGTTTAATGCACCTACCAAAACTGTACAAGCTCCACAGTCACCTTCACGGCAACCAATTTTTGTACCTTTTAATTGTTGGTGTTCTCTAATAAAATCTAAAAGCGTTATCCCTGCATGTGCAGTAGTTTGAATTCGCTCGTTGTTTAGTATAAATTGAATCATAAGCAAAGAGCAAGATACTAAAAAGAAAGGAATGTAAGAAGCTTGTTTAAAAGAAAAAAAATGAAAGATGAATTCATTTAAGTAATTACCTTTGCTGAACAAAATAAGTCAATAGTTATGGGATACAATATTGTGTTAATTGAACCAGAAATACCTACAAATACAGGAAATATTGGTCGGCTTAGTTTAGCTTCAGGTTCACAATTGCATTTGGTAAAGCCTTTTGGTTTTGAAATTAATGATGCGCGATTAAAGCGTGCAGGCTTGGATTATTGGCAACATCTCAACGTTGTAATTTATGAAAGTGTTGCAGATTTTTTTGAGAAAAACAAAGATAAGAACATGGTTTTTTTATCCAGTCATGGCGAAAAATATTATTGGGACATTCCGTATGAAGAGGAGCTTTTTTTAATTTTCGGAAAAGAATCTAGCGGGTTGTCACAAACAATTTTAGAAGAAAACAAAGCACGTACGTTTAAAATACCGTTGTTTAGTGAACGTGTTCGAAGTCTTAATTTGGCAAATGCTGTTGGCATTGTAGTGTATGATGGAATTAAAACAATTCGTTAACTAAATTTAGTGTTTTTAAAGCAGATTGTTTGTAGGAAAAAGAGATTGCAAAATTATTGACCAGTGGCTTGGTTGTAGATTGAAATTTGTTAAAAATACCACATTTGATTATCAACTAAAGATAATTGTTTACTTTAGTGGGGTTACTTTTAAAATCAACTAAATGAAGACAATTAAACTTTTTGTTAGTACTGTAATTATGTCTGTGATTATGGTAGGGTCTGTAACGGCTCAAGACTATTTTTTTAAAAAGCAGGCTCCTTTTAACAGAAGTATTCCTTCTCCAGAAGCTTTTTTGGGATATCCTATTGGAGCGCAACACACCAGGCATGATCAAATAGTTTCATACCTGTATAAATTGGCTGAACTCTCAGATAGAGCCACTATTAAAGTGTATGGAAAAACTCATGAACAACGAAAGTTGGTAATGCTAACAGTGTCAGCACCTACCAATCTTAAAAACCTTTCCACCCTAAAATCAAATCATTTAAAATTTATAGACCCAAGTCAGAATCCAAAAAATTATACAGAGGTTCCTATTTTTATCCAATTGGGATATAATGTACACGGAAATGAACCGTCAAGTGCAGAAGCAGCAATGTTAACAGCTTATACGTTGGTGGCATCAACTAGTTTAGAGGTAAAAAATTATATAGAAAATGCGGTAATTTTTATCGATCCAACGATCAATCCAGATGGTCGAGATCGGCATACACAATGGGCCAATCAGTTCAAAGCAAACTCGCTAGTTTCTGATGGGAATGATGCCGAGCATAATGAAACGTGGCCTCGAGGAAGAACCAATCATTTTTGGTTTGACTTGAATAGAGATTGGTTGTTGGCCATTAATCCTGAAAGTAGAGGGAAGCTGAAATGGTACCATGAATGGTATCCAAATGTTGTTACTGATTTCCATGAAATGGGAACTAATAGTAATTATTTCTTTGAGCCGATGAAACCAATTGGTTCTAAAGATCCAATTATGCCAAGAAAAAACTACGAAGATTTAAACGATCTATTTGCGCCTTATTTTTCGAGTGCTTTAGATGCTATAGGTTCTTTTTATTATACCAAAGAATCCTTTGATGGAACTTACCCTGGCTATGGGTCTTCATATCCAGATTTACAAGGAGGATTGGCTTTGTTGTTTGAGCAAGCAAGCTCTCGTGGACACCTTCAAGATACTGATTATGGAACCATATCTTTTCCGTTTACCATTAGAAATCAGTATACATCAAGTATTGCAACGGTAAAGGCTGCCGTTGAAAATAAGGCAACTCTAAGGAAATATCAGCAAGATTTTTTTAAATCTGCCGTAAAAGGAAAAGTAAAAACAGGTTTTACCGCTTATGAATTTGGAGATGCGTATGATATGAATCGAAACAAAGCTTTTGTAGATAAATTATTGATTCATAAGATTAAAGTGTATAAAAAAGAAAACAGGTATGTTGTTCCGTTAAAACAGCCACAACGAAGAATGGTGCAAACCATGTTTGAAACCTACAATCAATATCGAGACAGTGTTTTTTATGATGCCTCTGCTTGGTCTGTTGCCAACTTTTATAATATCAAGTACAAAGGTGTGAAGTCTGCTCGTTTGGGACAAGAAATCACATCCACTGACAATTTGGTAACGGTTTCTAATGTGCAAAAAACCGACTATGCATATATTGTAGATTGGGATGATTACAATGCGCCAGCTGCCTTGTACTATATGCAATCAAAAGGATTAAAAGTGGCCACGGCATTCAAGCCATTCTCTATTAAAACATCCATAGGAAATACACAATTTAATTACGGGAGTTTGATGGTTCCTGTAAGTAAGCAAAAAAAATCAAGTGCTGAGGTGTATAAAATTGTTTCAGACGCACAACAAAAGTACAGCGTACCAATGTATTCAGTAAAAACAGGTTTTAGCATACAAGGAATTGACTTAGGGTCAAATAATTTTAGAGCGCTTAAAAAACCAAAAGCTGCGTTACTAATAGGCAATGGAGTAAGTTCTTATGAAGCCGGAGAAGTTTGGCATTTACTAGATACGAGAATGGATGTTCCTATCACAAAAATACAGATGAATCGCTTTAGAAATATTTCTCTTGACACGTACAATACTTTGGTAATGGTGTCTGGAAGTTATGTAGAATTAGATTCTGTTCAACGACAAAAATTAAAAAGATGGGTTTCTAAAGGAAACACATTGATTACTATTGCAAGAGCTTCTAAATGGGCAATTGACAAAAAAATAGTCAAAGAAAAATTAACAAAAAAACCAACAGATACAGCCAAGACGAAAGTAACCAAGCGTCTTGCTTATGTAAACGCAGGTCCAAATAGAGGGCGTGAACGTTTGGGTGGAGCTATTTTTGAAGTAGATTTAGACATGACGCATCCGCTAGGGTTTGGCTATCGCTCTTCATCGCTTCCTGTCTATAAAAATAACACAGTTTTTTTGTCGCCTAGTAAAAATGCATATGCAACTGTGGCAAAGTACAGCAAGAATCCGCATATAGATGGATATATTTCTGACAAGAATTTAAATACCTTTTTAAAACCTTCAGCATCTTTACTTGTAAGTTCTTTAGGAAAAGGTCGTGTGGTATTGTTTGCTGATAATCCAAACTTTAGAGGCTCTTGGTATGGAACCAATCGTCTATTTTTAAATGCCCTGTTTTTGGGAAGTAGAATCTCTGTTCCGAAAGGAAATAACTAACAAAACGATGATGATTAAAAAACTAACCTTATTTTTTGCACTTGTTATAGTGTTTCAAGTGCAAGCACAAGACAATTATTTGGGCGATGGTCCGTATTCACAGCTGATTATTAGAGGCGTTACATTGATAAATGGAGATGGCTCTCCGCCTCGTGGTCCGATGGATATTGTGGTAGAAAACAACACCATTGTGCGTATGCAAGTTGTGGGTTATCCAGGTGTAAAAATCAATGAGAAAAGACGTCCTAAATTAAAAAAAGGAGGTCGTGAATTGGATGCTAACGGCATGTATTTAATGCCTGGCTTTATTGATATGCATGGTCATATTGGAGGAAATGCACAAGGAGCCAACTCAGCGTATGTATTTAAATTGTGGATGGCACACGGGATCACAACTATTAGAGAACCTAGCGGTAGAGGTGTAAAATATACCAATGACTTAAAACGGAAAAGCAATGCGCATCAAATTATAGCACCTCGTATTTTTGGGTATACAGGTTTTGGACAAGGAAGTAAAGAACCAATTTCAACAGTAGAAATGGCACGTGATTGGGTTCGTGAAAATGCAAAAAATGGTGCCGATGGTATCAAGTTTATTGGGGCTGAACCAAAAATCATGGTTGCCGCCTTAGAGGAAAATAAAAAATTAGGATTACGGTCTGCATGTCATCACGCCCAATTGAGTGTTGCGCGTTGGAATGTGTTGCATTCTGCAAGAGCAGGATTGACCTATATGGAGCATTGGTATGGTTTACCAGAGGCCTTGTTTGAAGATAGGACGGTTCAGAATTACCCACTTAATTACAATTATCAAAATGAACAACATCGTTTTGAAGAGGCTGGAAAATTATGGGCACAAGCCGCAAAACCATATTCCAAACATTGGAATAAGGTGATGAATGAGTTGTTGGCACTCGACTTTACAATTGATCCTACATTTAATATTTATGAGGCAAGTAGAGACGTACAAAGAACTCGTCGCGCAGAATGGCATGAAGAATATACCTTGCCTTCGCTCTGGAAATTTTATGAGCCTAGCAAAATATCACATGGTTCTTACTGGCATTATTGGGGAACAGAACAAGAAATTGTTTGGAAAAAGAACTACCAATTATGGATGACATTTATCAACGAATATAAAAATAGAGGAGGACGTGTAACTGCGGGTTCTGATTCTGGTTTTATATATCAGCTATATGGTTTTGCATATATTCGTGAGCTTGAATTGTTGCGAGAAGCAGGATTTCATCCATTAGAAGTGATTCGCTCAGCAACATTGAATGGAGCAGAGGCATTGGGTTGGGATGATAAAATTGGCTCTGTGCAAATTGGAAAGCTTGCCGATTTTGTAATTGTCGAAGAAAATCCGTTGGAAAACTTAAAAGTACTCTATGGGACAGGAGCTATAAAATTAACCAAAAATAACGAGGTGGTTCGAGTTGGTGGTGTAAAATATACGATTAAAGACGGTGTTATTTATGATGCCAAGCGCTTATTGGCAGATGTAAAGACGATGGTAGCTAAAGAAAAATCAACAACAAATTGGAAGCTCGTACAACCTGGAGTGAAGAATAAGTAACTGAAAAGACAGGGTTTTTATTAAATTCCTGTATTTTTGCAGCTATGAAGACACACCAGCTTTCAGATTGGTTGCCAACTACAAATAAAGAAGTTAAAATTAAAGGTTGGTCGGAATTAGATGTCATCCTTTTTAGCGGTGATGCGTATGTAGATCACCCTTCTTTTGGACCGGCAGTAATTGGTCGTATTCTAGAAAGTTACGGTTTGCGAGTGGCTATTGTTCCACAGCCAAGTGTACATGATAATTTACAGGATTTTGAGAAATTAGGAACACCTCGTTTGTTTTTTGCAGTTACTGGAGGTTGTATGGATCCGATGGTGAGTAATTACACCGCAAGTAAAAGACGTAGAGATAAAGATGCTTATACGCCGAATGGAGATAAAGGGTTTCGACCAGATTACGCAACGTCTGTATATTCAAAAATATTAAAAGAAAAATTTCCAGAAGTACCTGTTTTAATTGGTGGTATTGAGGCTTCTTTGCGTAGAGTAACGCATTATGATTATTGGTCAGATACATTGATGCCTTCAATTTTAGAAACTTCTAAAGCAGATATGTTGGTGTACGGAATGGGAGAACAGCCCTTACGTGAGTTGGTTGAATTATTACAGAAAGGCATTCCTTTTTCGAGTATAAAAACCATCAAACAAACAGCTGTTTTAATTGATAAAGCAGAAAAAATACCAGAAAATAAAAATTGGGAAGATGTAGCCATCAACTCTCATGAAGCCTGTTTGCAAGATAAAAAAACCTTTGCTTCTAACTTTAAAGTGATAGAACAAGAGTCAAATAAATTAAAAGCTCGACGTGTTTTTCAGGATATAGGAGATGCTACTTTGGTTATCAACCCGCCTTTTCCAACAATGACAGAAGCGGAAATAGATGCTTCTTTTGAGTTGCCTTATACACGTTTGCCACACCCGAAATACAACAAAAGAGGGCCCATTCCTGCTTTTGAAATGATTAAGTTCTCGATCAATATCCATCGGGGTTGTTTTGGTGGTTGTAGCTTTTGTACCATTTCTGCGCATCAAGGAAAATTTATAGCAAGTAGAAGTCAAGAATCGGTTTTAAAAGAAATTGATACGGTGGCCAATATGCCAGATTTTAAAGGTTATTTGTCTGATGTTGGTGGGCCTTCAGCAAACATGTATCAGATGAAAGGAAAGATACAGTCTATCTGTGATAAGTGTGTAGCACCGTCTTGTATTTCGCCTGTAATTTGTAGTAATTTAGATACTTCTCATAAGCCATTAACGGAGCTTTACAAAGCAATTGACAAACATCCGAAGGTAAAAAAATCGTTCATTTCTAGTGGAATTCGACATGATATGTTGGTGCCTGAATTTAATAAAAATGCCGATTCAAAAGAACTAGATGATTATACTGAAGAGGTAATGACAAATCATGTTTCGGGAAGGTTAAAAGTAGCGCCAGAACATACCTCTGATCCTGTTTTAAAGTTGATGCGAAAGCCGTCTTTTACCTATTTTCATAAGTTTAAAGAACGCTTTGATAGGATCAATATAAAAAAGAAGTTGAACCTTCAATTGATTCCTTATTTTATTTCAAGCCACCCAGCTTGTGAACCTGAAGACATGGCGAATTTAGCTGCGGAAACAAAAGATATGGGCTTTCAATTAGAACAGGTACAAGGGTTTACGCCAACACCAATGACGGTTGCTACGGTGATCTATTATAGCGGTTACCATCCATACACATTAAAGCCTACAAAAACACCCAAATCAAAAAAAGAAAGAGAAGATCAGCATCGATTTTTCTTTTGGTATAAAAAAGAGAACAAACAATGGATTCGGAATACCTTGAACAATTTAGGGAGAAGTGATCTGTTAAAAGTATTGTTACCAGAAAATTCTTCTTGGAAAAAAAACAAGCCCGCAACTACAAAAAATACATTTGATGACACTGTTCCATTCAATCAACGTAAAAAGAAGAATTACAGAGCTTCGAAAAAGAAAAAAACACGGAGATAATATAGTAATGTGTTAATGAGTTGATATGGGAATTGCTGTAAGTGAAAAGCTAAAAGTTGCATTGAGCTAATTTTTAAATTTCATCTAACCATTTAGTCACACACTTTACAGTCTTCTTTTTCTTGCACTTCTCCAACTAGCTTTCCTTTGTTGTTGAGTACAAAGCCGCAGCAATCTATAAAACCTTGCGCAATGAGTTTTCGGGCACGTTGAATTTGAGATTTTACCGTTGGTAAAGGAAGTTGTAATTGCGTTGCAATTTCAGCTTGTTTCATGCCTTTGATATCTGATAAAAATAGCGGATCTCGATATTTTTTAGGAAGGTTTCGTAAAATTGCGTGTAGGCAATCTTTTTCGGTATGTGCTTCTTCTAGCAATTTTGTTTCCGATTCGAAATTGGCAATCTCTACCGTTTTATTACTAGATTTAAAGTAGTCTAACATCTTATTTCTAGCAATTGAAAATATCCACGATTTTAATTTTGTGATGTCTTTTAATGTGTGCAGTTTTGTGTGTATTTTGATAAAGGTGTCTTGCAAAATGTCATCAGCAATGGTTTTGTTTTTTACTTTGCTGATGATAAATCGTTTGAGGTCTTCAGAATATTGCTGCCAAACTTGCTTTGTGGTCATAGAATTTCAAAGGAATTCGTCAAACTAAACTTGTTTCGGTTTCTCATCATGAGATTCTAAAACAAGTTCAGTTTGAAGTTAACAATTACAATTTGCACAGGTACAATTTTCGCAGGTACAATTAGCACATTGTCCGTCGTTACATCCTTGGCAATCACAGACACATTGGTTTTTATCTTTCATATGAGTGTTTTTAAGTTCGTCTAATAGACTAACAATTTACAAAAAAGATGCAATTAATTGATAAAATTAGGCGGCTGAGCGTACTTTTCTTTTGGGAGATAGTCTTTTAAGCTACATATTCCTTCTATATTGTCCGCCAACTTCAAATAAGGCCTCAGTAATTTGTCCGAGTGAACATACTTTGGTGGCCTCCATTAGTTTTTCAAAAAGATTCTCATTCTGAATGGCAGCTTCTTGAATAATTTTTAATTGTGTAGCAACTTTATCTTCGTTTGCCTTATTTAAATTCTCTTTGGTGGTAATTTGAAATTGTTTTTCTTTC
>JAQWOR010000046.1 GCA_029245785.1 Polaribacter sp. | reverse complement strand
TCAGTATATGTAGGGAATGATCCTTCTTCAACAACAGATAATGCCAATTATAATGTTGCTGTTGGAAAAAGTGCTTTAAATTTCATTACAACGGGTGATAATAACGTTGCAGTTGGTTTTCAAGGTCTATATGCAAACACTTCCGGTTATCAAAACACTGCGCTAGGTAATGACGCAATGCGTTTTAATACGAGTGGCTATAGAAATACTGCTATCGGGCAAGGCTCTCTTTACAAAAACGAATCAGGAGTCTATAATACATCTATGGGAGGATACAGTTTGCATAGCAATACTTCGAGTCACTATAGTTCTGCATTTGGCTATAAGGCATTGTATGTTAGTACAGGAGAAGGTAATTTAGCACTAGGCTACCAGGCAGGTGATGTAATTACCACGGGTACAAATAATGTTGTTATTGGTCGTGATGCAGACCCCAGCGCAAATAGCGCCACCAACCAAATTGTAATTGGCTATGGCGCAACGGGGACGGGTGATAATTCTGTCTCATTGGGTAATACTTCAATTGGTAGTATTAAGGGGCAAGTTGCTTTTACAACGTATTCTGATAAGCGTATTAAAAAGAATATTGTGGATAATGAGTTGGGGTTGGCGTTTATCAATAAACTACACACCGTTACATACAACTTAAAAAACCCTGCCGATTATCCTGAAGCAATCTTAGAAGAACGCTTTAAAACAGGTGATGAATCAAGACCAGCAGACAACATCAAAAAACAAGATGGCCTTATTGCGCAAGAAGTGAGAGCAGTATTGGATGAGTTGGGTGTAGAATGGAGCGGTTGGTCTAAGAATGAATCAAATGGAAAACAAGGAATCCAATATGGTGCATTAACAGTGCCTTTGATAAAAGCCGTTCAAGAACAACAAGCACAGATAAAAACATTACAAGCACAGGTAAAAATTTTAATTGCCTTGCAAAAAGAAAAAAAGTAGCACCACAATAAAAAAGGTATGAGTTCTGAATTTAGAGTTAAAAGAGATTGTCATTCCCGCGTGGCTTGTGCTCAGCTTGACTGGGTAACGGGAATCCATTTTACTCATGTTTAAAAAACTGCTTTAGATTCCTGCCTTCGCAGGAATGACAGTAGTACAGTTATTCGTTAAAATAAAATATATAAAAAACTCGGAGTATCCGATAGGAAAACCCCGAGTTTTTAATTCAAAAATGATACTTGGCTTGTATTATATAAAGCCTCCGCTGCCTTTCTTTTCATTATCATCTCTATTTCTTCTTCTTTTGGCTTTGTTTTTGCCTCCGCCAAATCTGTAGTTGAAACCGATATGAGCCGTTCTGCTTTCCCAGTTAAATTGACCTGTTTGTGTAAAAGGATCTGTGGTTTTAAATCGGAATTTCATTCCTTTAAAAATGTCATTCACTCTAAAAGTAAGATTTCCTTTTCCTTTTAATACTTTATAACTTGCCCCTAAATTGACCATCCACATTGAGCTTACATCGAATTGTAGGTTTTCTCCAGCACCTCTATATAAGGCAAATAATTGAAAACGTAAGTTTTGGCTTGCTGTAAAACTGTTGCTAATACGGGCATTAAAAAAACTACTGGTAATTTCTTTTTGTACGCCACTAACCACGCCAGTTAATTTTTGCGAGTAGAAATCTAAACTGGTGTTTGTTCTCCACCATTTTGCAATGCTATAACTGCTCGATGCTTCAAAGCCATACCTGTTGTTTCCATCAAAATTGGCATCAGATTTAATTTGTTTGGTACCGGTAGCATCATCAGGATCTTCGTATAAAATGGTAGAAATTTCATCATTTACCTTTCTAAAAAATGTTCCTAAGGTAATAGAACCTCCCTTTATTTTTCTAGTATAATTTACTTCAAATGAATTGGTAAACTGTGGCAGTAAATCTGGATTTCCAATAGAAGTTACCAACGGAGTACTCCATTCTCTAATTGGGTTTACTTGTCCAATAGAAGGTCTGTCTACTCTTCTGCTGTAACTTACTTGATATTGATTTTTATCAGAAGGATTGAAGGTAAAGAATGCAGATGGGTAGATGCTAAAAATAGCACTTGTATAAGGCGTTGTGCTGTTGTTGCTAAAAAAATCAGCATCTACATCGTACTGTTCAAAACGAGCGCCTAATTGCATGGTAATTTTGTCAAATTTGTGGCCGTAGTTTGCATAGGCTGAAAGTATTTTTCTATCGTAGGTAAAAGAAGAAAAATCTACGCCTGCCTGTGTAGTTGCATTGCTGTTTGTTGTCTTATTGATACGAGCTTCGGCACCTAATTCTAATTTTCCGTTTTTAGAAACAGGGTTGGTGTAATCTACATTAAACAACGTATTGTTTCTGTCGTTGATAATTGTATTTGTAAAGTCGGTATAGTTGCTTGGATTCAATATTTCAGAATAGGTGGCAATTTCTGGAGAATCAGAAGTAGAAAAAGTAGCTTCAAATTCTAGATTATGCCCTTTTTTTTCAAAATCTAATTTATAGTTTGCATTATACGTACTAGAAATTCCGCCATGTGTATCAGCGCTAAAAGGAGCATTAACAACTTCAATTCCGTTTTGCAGTACCCTTGTTGAACCTAAAGCAAGCCCATCTCTAAAATTTTGAGTGGTATAAAAAGAAAGTGTGTTTTTATCGTTGAGATAAATATCTGCTCCTAACTTTAACAAATGTGAAGTATCATCCATATTAAAATTGAACTTTTGTGCAGATGCATTTGTGCCAGTTCTTGTTACATTTCCGAAGGCATGGTTTTTACCAGTTCTATACCCATAATTTGTATAAAAATTTACCTTTCCAGTTTTGTAATTCATGTCTAGAGAACCATTAAACCTGGTGTTTTCTCCATGAGTAATTCCTGTATTTACAGCGCCATTGAATCCGATATTAGCACTCTTGTTTAAGATGATATTGATAATGCCGCTCATTCCTTCTGGATTGTATTTTGCGGATGGATTTGTAATCAACTCAACACTTTTTATCGATGTAGAAGGAATTTGTTGTAACAATTGTGCTGTACTCATATTTGATGGTTTCCCATCAACCAATACACGTACATTGTTATTTCCACGTAAGCTTAAATTTCCTGTTTGACTATCTACACTTACAGATTGTACATTGTTTAACAATTCAGCAGCTGTGGCTCCAGCAGCGGTTAAATCTTTACCTACGTTGATTACTTTTCTGTCAATTTTTTGAACAACTGTAGATACTTCTGCTCGTACAACAACTTCATCTAATGTAGTTGCATCTTCTGATAAAGAAATGGTTCCGAGGTTTAATTTTCTATTGTCACTATTTACTGATATTTTTTTTGAGTAGGTTGTATATCCAATAAATTGGATCTCTAGAATGCTGTTTCCCTCAGGAATATTTTTGATTCTAAATTTTCCATCCAACCCTGTAATGCCTCCTGTAATAATTTTTTTTGCCATGTCTCTCACAATGATATTTACATACGGAAGCGATTCTTTGGTGGCTTGGTCAATGACCTTTCCTGAAATAATTCCAGGTTTAATAAGGTTGTTTTTATCAAGTTGAGCGTAAGAACTCATTGTTAGTGTCAAGATAAAAAGGATTAGTATTTTTTTCATAAGTAGTAAATGGTTTGTTTTTATTTCAATTTGTTTTGTTGCTAGATAGACGCTTTGTTTCTTATAATTGTTACTTGTATTAACAGCCTTTAACATACTATTAACATATGAAGAAATTTGTTTGAACTCTCAAAACATTTTAAAAAAGAAAGGTGTTTTTTGTTTTTTTTAACTAAAGAATTGGTCTTCAGAAGTGTGGTTTAAAAGAAGGGTGTGTATATTAGATTTGCAAGGTTTTTACAACCTTGTAGGCCTTGAACACGGATGTATATAAGTACTTTGTTGTTAAATTTTTATTTCTTTCCCTGCTTCTGCTAAAATAAGATTCGGAAAAACAGTTTCGGCTTCCTTCTTAAATAGTGTAATGTCTTTATACCTGCTAGAATAATGTCCGATAATTAATTGTTCTACTGTTGCATTTAGTGCTATTGTAGCTGCTTGTTTTGCAGTAGAATGCCTTGTTTTTTTAGCTAAATCTTCTCGGTCATTTAAAAAGGTAGCTTCGTGATATAATAGCGTTACATTTTTTATAATCGGAACAATATCTGGTTTGTAAGAAGTGTCGCTACAAAATGCATAGCTTTTTGTCTTGTTCGGGTTTTTTGTCAAGGTTTTATTACTGATAACAGTACCATTTTCTAGCACAAAATCTTTTCCGTTTTTTAAATTTTGATAATCGCAAGTGTCTATTTCTGGGTATAGGACTGTTTTTGAAAGGTCAACTTTACGCAACCCTTCTTTTTCTCTAAACAGAAAACCATTTGTGTATACACGATGATGTAGCGGGATGGTATGTACAGTTACCTTTTCATCTTCAAAAATTAACTCACTTTTTTTGGAGGTCAATTCATGAAAAATCAACGTGTACTTTGTCCAAGTACTCGATAGTTTTAATTGCATGTTAATGAGTTCTTTAATGCCTTTTGGGCCATAAACATGCAGGTCTTTTTCTCGGTTTAAAATACCAAAGGTGGCAATGAGGCCAATCAAACCAAAAAAGTGATCGCCGTGTAAGTGAGAGATGAAAATATGGTCAATTTTAGAGAAGCCAATTTTGTATTTGCGTATTTGGCGTTGTGTTCCTTCTCCGCAATCAATTAAAAAATGACGATTATTAATCTCTAAATACTGAGAAGTGGGGTGTGCATTTACCCTTGGTGTTGCAGAATGGCATCCTAAAATGGTTAGTTTTAAACTCATTGAATTACAAAATGTTAGAGATTGCTTCTTTATTACTCTGAATGATATAAAAATACATGCCCAATTTTAAGTTGCTTTTATAAAACAGGATCTTATTCTTTCCTTTTTTTGAAAAAAACGAACGCTTGTAATACTTAAAAAAATAAAAAGTAATTTTTTTACCACTCAAAATCCTAAATCGCGCTCTATCGCTTCCATTTCTAACACGTCAATTGCCTCTTTAAATGTTGGAACAATGTTAAAAGTTTCAGGAAAATTGTCAATATCAATTCCATTGCAAACAATTACAAAAGAGGTGTCATTACTTTTTTGAGTATCAGCGATATCCAAAAATAAAGAGATTTGTTCAACTGTTGTGTTAAGGTTTTCAGAAAACTGAACAATAAGGTGTTCTTTTTTTAAGGAAGCATGTGCAGAGGTAAATGCATTAAAAAAATCAGAAAATGATGTTTCATCAGAAGTAATGATGGTGTACAGTTCTTTTTTATCGATGTTCATGTTGAGTAAAATTTAATAGGTTGCTTTAGAATCAAATCAATATTGAAAAGACACCGCTTATTACTTACCTTTTGATTTGTTGTGCTAATAAATAAATGACAGCCATTCTAATTGCAACCCCATTTTCTACTTGATTTAAAATGATTGATTGGCTACTATCTGCAACATCGCTTGTAATCTCTACTCCTCTGTTGATCGGTCCAGGGTGCATGATGATGATTTTTTTATCAAGATTGTCTAGAATTTGTTGGTTAATTCCAAACAGCTGTGTGTATTCTCTAGTTGACGGAAAATAGTTGATGTCCATTCGCTCGTTTTGAACTCTGAGTACATTGGCAACATCACACCATTCTAAGGCTTTTTTAAGATTGGTTTCTACAGTAACACCTAGGCTAGCAATATGTTTCGGAATTAAAGTTGTTGGTCCGCATACCTTTACCTCTGCGCCTTGTAGTTGCAGTGCAAAAATGTTAGATAAGGCTACTCTAGAGTGTAAAATATCTCCAATAATGACTACTTTTTTTCCTTTTACATTTCCTAGTTTTTCTCTGATAGAATAAGAGTCTAGTAAAGCTTGAGTTGGGTGTTCGTGGGTTCCATCTCCTGCATTGATAATTTTTGCATCGATGTGTTTTGAAAGAAAAACACCTGCACCCACATTAGGGTGTCGCATAACAATAACATCAACTTTCATAGACAGAATGTTATTGACCGTATCTATTAAGGTTTCTCCTTTTTTTACAGAAGATTGAGCTGCAGAAAAATTAAGAATATCTGCAGAAAGTCTTTTTTCTGCAATTTCAAAAGATAATTTTGTTCGAGTACTGTTTTCAAAAAATAAATTGGCAATGGTAATGTCTCTTAAAGAAGGTACTTTTTTGATGGGCCTATTGATAACTTCTTTAAAATGATCGGCAGTCTCAAAAATAAGATCAATATCGCTTTTGTTCAGATATTTTATACCTAGTAAATGGTTTACGCTTAAATGCTTCATTTTATGTGTTGTGTTCTATATAAACAGCGTCTTTGTTATGTGTTTCTTTCCAGTAAACTTTTACTTTCTCTTGGTTAATGGCGTCTACCTGTCTTCCTTTGTAATTAGGTTGTATTGGTAAATGTCTGCTAAATCGTCTGTCGATCAGAACTAACAACTCTACCAATTTGGGTCTTCCAAAGTCTTGAATAGCGGATAAACCTGCTCGGATACTTCTTCCAGAAAATAAGACATCGTCAATTAAGATGACGTTTTTATCTTCAATCAAAAAATCAATGGTGGTATTTGTGGCTTCTAAAGGCTCTTCTCTACGTCTAAAATCATCTCTGTAAAACGTAATATCGAGCAGTCCTAATTTTAAATTTTTAATATGGTATTGTTCTGTAAGAATTTCTTTTAGCCTATTTGCTAAAAAAGTGCCTCTTGGCTGTAAGCCAATTAATACGGTATTTGAAAAATCATTGTGATTCTCGATAAGCTGACAAGCTAATCGGTGTAGGATAATTTCAATTTCTTTCGAGTTTAATAGAGTTTTCGAGCTCATAAGAAAAATCCAAATTTAATTTGGAATACAACCAGTGATTACTGGTAATTAATGTTGGGCAAAATTAGTGTAAATAATAGGATTCGCAAAACTTTAGACAAAAGCATTTTAAAAACAGCTTGTTTTTTGTTAATTAAATTGTTGAAAAGAAAATAAAAATAACCAAAAGAGGAATAAGACTTACTGTACCTTGTATTCTAGTAATACCAACCATTATAGATTGATTAAAGTATAAACCATATACAACGTCTGTACAATTTCTTTGTATATAAAACCTGAAGCCTATGTCACTGTCAAAATTTGAGTCAATGCTGAAGACCAATAACGTTTACTTCTTTGATTCGGTTGAGTTTGAGGAGATTATACAGTATTATTTTGATAACGGAAAACATTCTTTAGCAAAGAAAGCTATAAAATTAGGACTAGAGCAGCATCCAACCTCTGTGAATTTAAAATTACTAAAAGTAGAACTGTTTATCTTTGAAGATAAGCTTCAAAGAGCAGTAAGTCTTTTGCTAGAGTTAGAGGCTATAGATCCTAATAATTCAGAAATATTTATTCAAAGAGCCATGATTTATTCAAAGTCGAATAAACATAAAGAAGCCATTGATGCGCTTCAAAAAACACTCTCTTTTATTGAAGAACCTATAGATATTTGGTCTATGATTGGAATGGAGTATTTGTATTTAGATGATTTTGAAAATGCCCGATTAAACTTTGCGAACTGTATTGATGTAGATTATGAAGATTATTCATCGCTTTATAATGTGGTGTATTGCTTTGATATGGAGAACAAACATGAAGAAGCAGTCTTGTATTTAAACAAATACATTGATAAAAATCCGTTTTGTGAAGTGGCTTGGCATCAATTAGGAAGACAATATTTTGTACTGAATATGTTTACTGAAGCATTGACTTCTTTTGATTATTCAGTAATCATTGACGAATCTTTTATTGGCGGATATTTAGAAAAAGCAAAAACATTAGAAGAATTAAAAAGATACGAAGAAGCGATTGAAAATTATATAATTACATTAGAGCTAGATGACCCAACAGCTTTTGCTTATGTAAGAATAGGAGAGTGTTATGAAAAAATTTCTCAGACAGACACCGCTATTAAATATTATAAAAAAGCAGTACATGAAGATCCGTTGTTAGACAAAGCTTGGCTATTGTTAACCCATTTGTATCAACAAGAAAAAGATTACCAAAAGGCACTTTATTATATTACCAAGGCCTTACATATTGATGAAGGAAACTCGTTGTACTTGCGTACCTATGCAGACATTAACGTGAAACTCAATTTGTTTGAGGAGGCTGTAAAAGCATTTCAGAAATGTATCGAATTAGAAGATGTTTCTTTAGAAATTTATGTAGGATTGGCAGACGTTTTATTGTTTTTAGGCGATTTTAATGATGCATTGCAAGCCCTTATAAAAGCAAAAAACATCTACAAACAATTTGCAGAAATTGAATACCGTTTGTGCGGATTGTTTATGTTGCTGTACGACGAAAAAAACAGCTTGCTACACTTTAAAAACGGCTTGGCTATTGATGCTGACTATCGCACCATTGTAAAAGAATTATATCCTACTGTTTTTGAGCACCCAACAGTGCAAAAAATTATTGCTAATTACTTAAAAGCAACGGAATAAAGGCGGTATTGAAATACGCATACTTGGAGAAAATATAATGAAAATTGGAGCATACTTGGAGGTATGGCTTCAAAAAAGAATCAAGATATTCTAAACAATTAAATACTTAACCAAAAGCAATAAGATTTTTTTTATGAAAACTATTACACTTTTATTAATGGCTATATTTACTATGTCATTTTGTTTAGCCCAAGAAAACAATTTAAATACTGAAGTAACAGCTACATACGTTGAGTCTGAAGAATTTTCAGCATTCAAATTTCCATTTTCGCAAGCTGTTATATATGGAGATATTATTTATGTGTCAGGACAAGTTAGAAACATCGGTTTAAAACTTGTAGAAGGAGGGATTATGCCAGAAACACGTCAAACCATGCTGAACATTAAAAGTATATTGGAACAAAATGGTTCGTCAATGAACAAAGTAATAAAATGTACATGCATGTTAGCAGATATTAACCAATGGACTGATATGAACGAGGAATACATAAAATTCTTCCCAAATAACAAGCCAGCAAGGAGTGCCTTTGCTACAAACGGACTAGCTTTGAATGCTCGGGTGGAAATAGAATGTATGGCTTATCTTAAAAAATAGCTTATAACACCTGTAAAATTAATTACTAATGCAGGTCTACATGTATTTTGTCAGAATAAAAACGGTTATTCCTGCGAAGGCAGGAATTTAAAGTGGCCATATTTATGGATTCCTGCCTTCGCAGGAATGACAAACAGCTTAACAAACATAAAAGGGTTAAAAGATTCTAGAGTTCACTAAATTACTCTGCTACACTATCAATCAAAATGGTAAGGAGTTCAATAGCGGCTTGTGCAATTTTGGTTCCCGGTCCAAAAACACCAACAGCACCAGCATCAAATAAGAATTGATAATCTTGTGCAGGAATCACACCGCCAACAATCACCATAATATCTTCTCGTCCGTACTTTTTTAGCTCAGCAATTACTTGTGGCACCAATGTTTTATGACCCGCTGCTAATGAAGAGATGCCTAGAATATGCACATCATTTTCGATGGCTTGTTTGGTGGCTTCTTTAGGTGTTTGAAAGAGTGGTCCAATGTCTACATCAAAACCTAAATCTGCATAGCCTGTTGCCACTACTTTAGCACCCCGATCATGTCCGTCTTGCCCTAGTTTGGCAATCATTATTCTTGGACGTCTTCCTTCTAATTCTGCAAATTGATTTGCCAATTGGCTTGCTTCCTTAAACAAGGAATCGTCTTTTATTTCTTTACTATACACGCCAGATATGGTTTTATGTACTGCTTTGTGTCTGCCGAAAACGAGTTCTAAGGCATCCGATATTTCTCCCAAAGTAGCTCTTTCTCGTGCTGCTTTGATAGCCAAATCTAATAAATTTCCATCACCTGATTTAGCAGATTCCGTTAAATCTGATAAAACCTGTTGCACCTTGTTGTTATTTCTGTCTGATTTTATTTTTTGTAAGCGCTCAATTTGAGATTTCCGAACGGCCTCATTATCAACTTCTAAGATGTGTAGTGGTTCTTCTTCTTTCAATTGGTATTTGTTAACACCTACAATCACTTCTTGACCGCTATCAATTTTAGCTTGTTTTTTTGCCGCTGCTTCCTCAATGCGCATTTTTGGAATTCCTTTTTCAATGGCTTTTGTCATGCCGCCCAACGTTTCTACTTCTTGTATCAATTTCCAAGCGTTGAAAGCAATGTCTTCTGTTAATTTTTCTACGTGATGACTTCCTGCCCAAGGATCAACGGTTTTGGTAATATGCGTTTCTTCTTGTAAGTATATTTGCGTATTCCTGGCAATTCTTGCAGAAAAATCAGTAGGTAAGGCAATGGCTTCATCAAGCGCGTTGGTATGCAAGCTTTGGGTGCCTCCAAAAACCGCTGCCATGGCTTCAATGGTTGTTCTGGCAACATTGTTAAAGGGGTCTTGCTCTGTTAAGCTCCAACCACTAGTCTGACAATGTGTTCTTAAGGCCAGTGATTTTTGGTTTTTCGGATTGAATTTTTTTACGATTTTTGCCCACAACATTCTTGCAGCTCTCAGTTTTGCAATTTCAGTAAAATGATCCATTCCGATGGCCCAGAAAAAGGACAATCGTGGTGCAAAGGTGTCAATGTCCATTCCGGCTTCAATGCCTTTTTTAAGATATTCCAATCCGTCAGCCAATGTATAAGCAAGCTCAATTTCGGCAGTAGCCCCTGCTTCTTGCATGTGGTATCCAGAAATTGAAATCGAATTGTATTTTGGCATGTTGGCGCTGGTAAACTTAAAAATATCAGCAATAATTCGCATGGATTGTGCAGGTGGATAAATATAGGTGTTGCGCACCATGAATTCTTTCAAAATATCATTCTGAATGGTTCCAGAAAGTAGTTTTATGTCAGCACCTTGTTCTTCAGCGGCGACAATATAAAAGGCTAAAATGGGCAAAACAGCTCCATTCATAGTCATGGAAACAGACATTTTATCTAGCGGAATTTCATCAAACAATAGTTTCATGTCTTCAACAGAATCAATTGCAACGCCTGCTTTACCAACATCGCCTTGAACACGCTCATGATCAGAGTCGTAGCCTCTGTGTGTTGCCAAGTCAAAAGCAACCGATAGTCCTTTTTGACCAGCGGCTAAATTCCTTTTGTAAAAAGCATTGATTTATTCTGCTGTAGAAAAACCAGCATATTGTCTGATGGTCCAAGGTCTGCGAACATACATTGTCGAGTAAGGTCCGCGCAGGTAAGGGGCAATTCCGGCGATAAACCCTTCATGAGCAAAGCTTTTTGTTTTTTGCTCTTGATTTGTTGGTTTAATGTTGATATGTTCTACCTTTTTTCTACTCATTTTTCAATCGATTTTGTTCTGATGTTGCTGCCAAACGTTTTGCAATAATAGGTTGTATCAATGTTTTTATAGGCTTTGTTTTTAAAAACGGATACAACTCTAGTTCGTTTTTCATGGTGTCAGCAGCATTGGGTTGCTTATTTGTACCCAGAAGCACAAGTTCTTCACGATTAAATTTTTCTTGTTCTTTTATAGCGTTTTCTTTAATTTTTCGTTGAATAACTCCCTGTTTTAGCTGTTTTAAAAAGCCTCCGCTTTTTTCAATTTCTTTAAAAAGAAGCAATGCCTTTTCTGCAAGTTGCGAAGTTAAACTTTCAATATAATAAGACCCGTCAGCAATTTGATTTGCACTTTCTAGATAGCTCTCTTGTTGTAAGATAAGCAGTTGGTTTCGAGCAATGCGTTCTCCAAACGCATTTTTTTTATGATACAATGCGTCATAAGCAACATTGTTTACAGTGTCTGAACCTCCTAAAATAGCACTCATACATTCTGATGTGGTTCTGAGTATATTTACATTGTAATCGTAAATGGTTTTATTGCGAAGGCTTGGTTGTGAGAAAATATGTAGGTTGCTGTTTTCTGCTCCGTATTCTTTTAAAAGCAGCTTCCAAAGAACTCTAAAAGCTCTGAGTTTTGCAATTTCAAAAAAGTAATTGCTTCCTACAGAGAAATTGATATGTATTTTAGAGGCAACGTTACCTCCAAAATAATTTAGGTATTCATTAGCGTGTGCCAATGTATAGGCTAATTGTTGTACAATAGTGGCTCCTGAATTTTGGTATAATGAAGCGTTGATTCCAATACTATAATTACAATGCTGTACAATTTTTTCAAACTCTTGATGGTCTTCTTTTAAATTGTTAAACCAATTACCTGTTTCAGCAAGATGTCCAATAATATCAATCTGAAAATACGCTGTTTCTGAATCTAAAAAATCAAAGAGTTTGGAGGTGAAATCAACATCTAAAAATTGAAATCGAATATAAATATGAATTTTATTTGGTGCAATATTTTTAAAAAGAGTGGAGTAATCAAAAGGGGCTTTAGCGATAAATTCAATCGCGTTCACTCCTTTTTTTAAGGCGTTAAAAGCAATGCTATTGGCAATTTTTTCATCTCCAATAAATACAGATTGACAACAGTTAAATTTAAAAGCAGTGCTTGTGTTGGTGGTTGTTTTTCGATCTTCTTTGGTGTAAAAAGGTTTTACAACAATGTTTTCATCGGTTTTCCACAGTAAGGTGTCATTATAGTCATCGCCTTTTAGATCAACTTGAATTTTTTGTTTCCAAGCAGCGGCGCTAGTAGTGTCAAATTCGTCGAATAAAAAAGTACTCATTAGTTCTTAATAGTATCAAATTCAATAATATAAATATCTTCGTTTTCTTTTTTCATCAAGTATTGCTCTCTAGCAAATTTTTCTAACTGTAGAGAGTCCTGTAGCGTTGTTATGGTTTTTTTATCCTTTTTTATAGCGTGCTTAAAAAAGGAGTTTCTTGTTTCTAATTTTTCAATTTCTGCATTGAATTTTCTATGAACAAGATAAGAGTTTTCGTCAAAAAAAAGCATCCAAATACTAAAAACAATCAATATGAGAACATATTTATTGGTCAAAAACTTTACGAGCTTGTATGCTTTAAGTCGTTTGAATGTCATTATAGTTTATTAGCAATAACAGTTCTAAAAATATCTACGGCAACAGTATTGTACTTGTCATTTGGTATGATAATGTCTGCAAAGTTTTTTGTGGGTTCAATAAACTGTTGGTGCATTGGTTTTAATGTTTCTTGATATCTTTTTAACACTTCATTGATGTCTCTTCCTCTTTCATTAATGTCACGTCTAACTCTTCTAATCAATCGCTCGTCAGCATCTGCATGTACAAATATCTTGATATCAAAAAGCTTTCGTAACTCTTCACTGTTAAAAATTAAGATGCCTTCTACAATGATTACTTTTTTAGAAGGGGTTTTGACGGTGTCTTTTGTTCTATTGTGTGCAACAAAAGAATACACAGGTTGTTCAATAGATTTTCCTGCTTTTAAGTCTTTTAAATGTTGGACAATCAAATCAAAATCAATGGCTCTTGGGTGGTCAAAGTTTATTTTAGTACGTTCTTCGTAACTTAAATCATCTGTGGCAGCATAATAAGAATCTTGTGAGATAACACAAACTTCATCTGCTGGAAGTTCTTTTATGAGTTGGTCAACAACTGTTGTTTTACCGCTTCCAGTACCTCCTGCAATTCCGATTATAAGCATACTAAATAATTGTTTTTTTTTGATATGATTTAGATACGTTCAATATCTTGACAACAAATTTAAGCCAAATTAAAGGATAAAAAAAGTCCTTTCAAAAGAAAGGACTTTTAAGAGCCGATGGAGGGACTCGAACCCACGACCTGCTGATTACAAATCAGCTGCTCTAGCCAGCTGAGCTACATCGGCATTGCTAATTTTTAAGCGCAGCAAATATCTATTATTTAAATATATTGACCAACTATTTTTTTCTTTTTTTTTAAGAAATCGGTTGCAGAAAAAAACTTCGTTTAATTTATTCCTTTAAAAAAAAAAGCCCTGCTAAAAAGCAAGGCTTTGTGATTGTCGGGGTGGCAGGATTAATTAAAATTCTGTAACCCACTATATTTTAACGCTTTAAAACACTTTTAACGATATGTGTTCACCTAATTGTACACTAAAGTCAAAAAGAACTATTTAAAAACAAATTTAATTTGTCTTTA
>JAQWOR010000035.1 GCA_029245785.1 Polaribacter sp. | reverse complement strand
ACAATATCAATAACATCTACAGCATCAATTAATGATTCAACAGAATCGAATAATGTATATCCAAATTCACTGGCTACTTTTTTTGCATTTTCGGCAAAAGGATCATAAAATCCTACCAATTTGTACTTGTCAGATTGTTGTAATAGACGAAGATGTATTTTTCCTAAATGACCAGCGCCAAGAACACCTACTTTTAGCATATGTATGTTGTTTAATGTTTCCTCGAGTGCAGTCGAGAGGTTTTTAAGAATCATTTGCCTTTTAGTTCTCGACTGCACTCGAACAGACAGATGAAACAAATTAATGTTGTTAAAAATCAACGTGAACAAAGATACACTTTTATAGTTCTTCTTTTAAATTTATTGCTAATTTTAGGATTCTAAATTTTACCCATCTTTGAAAGACACTCACAAACATAAAGGGCTTAGAAATCAGTTAGCAAACATAATAAATGCGAAGGGGATTACTGATGAAAATGTATTGGTAGCACTACGAAAAATTCCACGACATTTATTTATGGATTCTAGTTTTGAAGCACATGCGTATCAAGACAAGCCATTTCCGATTGCTGCAGAGCAAACCATTTCTCAGCCGTACACCGTTGCTTTTCAAACCCAAGTTTTAAAAATTAAAAAAGGAGACAAAGTACTAGAAATTGGTACAGGTTCTGGTTATCAAACCGCTGTTTTGTTAGAAATGAAAGCTGAGGTGTATTCGATAGAGCGTCAAAAAGAGTTGTTTAAAAAAACATCGTTATTTCTTCCTAAACTAGGCTATAGACCTAAAAAACTTATTTTTGGAGATGGCTATAAGGGCTTACCAAAAACAGCTCCGTTTGATAAAATTATTGTCACAGCGGGCGCTCCTTATGTTCCGAAGCCGCTATTGTCGCAATTAAAAGTAGGAGGGATGTTGTTGATTCCGGTTGGAGAAGACACACAAGTTATGACCTTGTTTATTCGAAAATCTCCCAAAGAATTTGAAAAACACGAACTCGGAGATTTTAAATTTGTACCCATGTTAGAGGAGAAGAACTAAAAGTTAAAAGCTAAAAATGGAAAGCGAACCAAGAACCAAGCTGCCTGCCGGTAAGCAGGGAGTCAGGATAAAAAAAATAAAAAGAGCCTAGTTCTCTGAGTTTTTTTTAAAATTCCATTTGATCATCATCTACTTCACCCGATGCCAATAGGCGGTTCTTCCAAATAGAGAAAACCCTATATAACCACGTAGTTTCATGGTATTTTGATCTTGTAAGGTGATGTAACATTTGTATTCTTTTCCATTTTTGGGATCTAATACTTTACCACCAGACCATTCATTCCTTTCTTTTTTTAATCCATTAACAATAACCATCCCTTCAACAGGTTTGTTCTTGTTTTTTCCTTTGCATTTAAGGCAATTTGCTCCTTTTTTCTTTGGATCTAGTAATTGAATAATTTTTCCATAAATTTTCCCATCTTTTTGATACATTTCAATAATAGATTCATCTTTATTGGTTTCTTCATTAATGGATTTCCATTTCCCTAGAATGGACTGTGCATTTGCAGTAATTGAAATTAGAAGAATGAGTAAGAGAAGAACCTTTTTCATGTATTGTATTTTTGCTGTTAGTTGTGCTTCTTATCAATATTTTTATTCCATTTTCCTTGTACTCGTAATACTTGCTCTATGATATCACGTACACAACCTTCGCCTCCTTTTTTGTAGGATACATAGTTAGAAATTCCTTGAATTTCTGGAGCTGCATCATTAGGGCAACAAGCCAATCCAACCAGTTTCATTACGGTAAAGTCAGGAATATCATCACCCATATACAGTATGTTTTCTGCTTGTAAATCATATTTTGTAACGAGTTCCTTATAATGTTTAATCTTGTCATGAGCTCCTAAATAAATGTCTTGTATGCCTAATCCTTCCAGTCTAGTTCTTAGCCCTTTATTAGTGCCTCCAGAAATAATACATATTTGCAAGCCTGCATCAATCGCTGTTTTTAGCGCGTAACCGTCTTTTACGTTCATATGTCTAATCAATTCTCCATCTGGCATAATAGTAATCATTCCGTTGGTCAAAACGCCATCAACATCAAAAATTAAAGTGTTTATTTGTGGTAATATTTCTTTGTAACTTTTTTCCATACTTAGTTTTCTTGAATAGATTTTGTAAGCAATGTATATATTTTTTGTTGTTGAGAGTTTAAATTCTCTAGATGGGCTGCAATGGTTTCTTGATCGTTTCTTTTTGCAGGGCCTGTTTGTGCTTCTTTTGGAGAAATGAGCGTTACTTTTTTAGCTGTTTCTTTAATTAAAGGAAGTAAAATTTTAAAAGGAACCTCATTTTCTTCGCAAATACTATGCCCGATGCTATACATATAATTGGTAAAATTATTTACAAACACTGCGGCAAGGTGTAATTTTTTACGTTGTTTAGAATTGATGTGATAGACAGATTTTCCAATAGAATTTGTTATGCTTTCTAACAATTGTAAGTCTTTTACGCTCTCTGCTTCTAGACAAAAAGGAATGGTAGAAAAATCTATCTCTTGCTTTTTTGTAAAGCTTTGCAAGGCATAAAAAACACCTTTCCTTCCGCTGTTTTGTAATGCACTCATGGCAACACTTCCAGAAGTATGCACAACCAACCCTTGTTTAATGTTGGCAGAAACTTCTTGAATGGCATCATCAGAAACAGCAATAATAGTAACATCAACAGCACAGAGGTTTTCTAAATGATTGCTAATTGATGTCTTGCCTTCTAAATGCTTGATTGTCTCAATATTTCTAGCATATACTTGTACAAGCCTTATATCAGAAGCTTTTAAAAAAGCATTTGTTAGATGTGATGCTACGTTTCCGCTACCAATAATTGCAACTGTAATCATAAAAGCGAAGATATTGAATTTATTGAAACCAATCTAAATCAGATTTAGTAAATGAGCAGACAAAGCATAAGTATATGAAAAAATTAGGAATCAATACCATTTGTACCCATGTTGGTGAAGTTAAAGATGAACAGTTTAGAGGAGCTGTATCTCCAATTTATATGTCAACCTCTTATGCCTTTGATGGCGTAGATGTAGTTCGCTATCCACGATATTTGAACACGCCAAATCAAGAAGCTTTGTATAAAAAGATTGCCGCTTTAGAAAAAGCAGAAGATGCGTTGATTTTTGGATCAGGAATGGCAGCAGTAAGCACTACATTGCTTGCTTTTTTACAGCAAGGAGATCATGTTGTACTACAGCAAACTTTGTATGGCGGAACCTATAATTTTGTAGTAGAAGAATTTGAAAAATTTGGTATTGATTATTCATTCACCGAGAGTTTGGCAATTGCAGATTTTGAAAAAGTACTGCAATCTAATACCAAAGTATTGTTTATAGAAACACCTTCGAATCCGTTATTGACAATTACAGACATGCAAGCGGTGGGAGATTTAGCAAAAAAACATGGAATTGTAACCATGATTGACAATACCTTTGCATCTCCAATCAATCAAACACCTATTGATTTTGGAATTGATGTGATGATTCACTCTGCAACAAAATATATGGGCGGACATTCTGATATTTTAGCAGGAGCCGTAGCGGCCTCTAAAGAACATATTCATCAAATTTGGAATACAGCTAAGAATTTAGGCGGAAGTCTAAGTGATTTTACAGTTTGGATGCTAGAGAGAAGTATGAAAACAATGAGTTTGCGGGTGACAAGGCAAAGTGAAAATGCGTTGAAAATGGCCATGTATTTAGAATCGAATCCACTAATAGACACCGTGTACTACCCAGGCTTAAAATCACATTCCAATCACGAACTGGCAAAAAAGCAAATGAAACTCTTTGGAGGAATGCTTTCTTTTGAATTGAAAGAAGGCATGGATGCAATGAAATTTCAAAACAGTTTACAATTGATAAAACCTTCTATGAGTTTGGCAGGTGTAGAAAGCACAACTTTAAGTCCAGCACTAACATCACATGCTTTGATTCCTGCCGATCAAAGAGCGGCACAAGGAATTAAAGATGGTTTAATTCGTTTTTCTGTAGGAATTGAAGAAACAGAAGATTTGATTGCAGATATTGAGCAAGCACTAAAAGCTTTTTAGAATTTTATATCTAACAATTGACCACTTAATTGTAATAATTGAATTTCGATTATTTTTGCATCAAATTTGGCATTGTTAACAGAGGTCTTAGTATTGAGTAAATTTATTTGAGCTTGCCTGTATTCTATAGAACTCACCTGTCCTAATTTATGCTTTTCATTGGTTCTCTCAAAATTGTTTTGGGCAGTTAGCACATTTTGTTCCTGCGCTTTTAGTACAAATAACTTATTATGGTATTCATCCCATGTGTTTTGAAGCACACTCTTTAAATTATTTATTTGCTGTTGCTGAATAATTTGTTGATTTTCTAATGCTATTTTAGAATTAGCGACTCTTGTTTTTGTATTCCCTCCATCAAAGATATTCCACGATAAATTTAAGCCGAAATTAACACCAGTAACAGCAGAGTTGGCCAAAAATGATGAAGCCGGATTAATGCTTTTATTCCATCCATATGAACTAGATAGTCCAACAGAAGGTAAGTAGCCTCCTTTAATGGCTTTGAGAGCGTATTTGTTTATCGCAATATTTTGACCTTGTTGTTTTAAACCAGTATTGCTTTTTAATGCTTTTTTATAGAGGTCATCAAAAGAGAATAAAGGAATAAATTCTACACTAGTTTCTACAGTGTAATTAATGTTTTTTTGTTTCACCAAAACGATATTTAAATCACGTTTCGCATTTTTGAAAAGTTGTTGACTATTGATAAAATTGATGCTATCGTTATTTACATCTACCTTGGCATTCAATACATCTAGCCTTGTTGTTCTTCCATACTCGTAACGATAAGTAGCTCTTAATAAGCGCTGTTTAGAAATAGCCAAGGCTTCTTTTAACGTTTCTGTATTTTCTGATAATCTTGCTATTTGAAAGTATATTGTAAATAAACGAACATAGGTGCTTTCAATGGTTTCTCTTGCTTCTAACTCCGTTAAATGGTGTGTTTCTTTGAGTTGTTGATAGGTGTACTTTCTACCTAATCCATCAAATAGCGTGTAATTTAAATTTACAGAAGCATTGTGCGATTTTGTTTCTGCTCCTTCTATAGTGCTTAAACTTCCATCTTGACGTTCAATATCTTGATTGCTATTGTTGTAATTAGTTCCTGCAGATGCGCTTACTGTAGGTAACATTTTAGAATTGTAAATACTCGAATTGTTTTTTGCAACCTCAACAGCATTTTTTGCTAATAAGATGCCATAATTATTTTTTAAAGCCATTGATATTGCTTCTTTTTTTGTCAGTATTTTCTGTGCATTGAGCTGTACAGAAAAGCTAAAAGAAACGAGTAATAAATATATGTGTATTGATTTCATAATATCTTTTTTATTCCCTTAATTAATTTTTAAGATCGTCGCCTTCATATCCCATTTCTATGATGGCTCTTTCTACTTCTTCTTTAGATACATTTTTGCCTGTAAACAACCATTTTAGAAACACCTTTATGGTGTTTGAGACAGATAACAACAACGGCAACATAACCAGTGTTAAAACAGTTGCAATTCCAATTCCGTAAGAAATAGATATGGCCATTGGTTTTAAAAATTGCGCTTGTCTACTTGTTTCTAATAATAAAGGGGCTAAACCTTCAACTGTTGTTAAAGTAGTTAAAAAGATAGCTCTAAAACGTGATTTTCCTGCTTCAATTAAAGCAGCATCATACTTCATTCCTTCTTTGAGGTATAAGTTAAATTTTCCTATTAATACCAATCCATCGTTGACCATAATCCCTATCAAGGCAATGATTCCTAACCAAGAAAGTATGTTGATTTGAAAACCGTGAAAATAATGCCCCCATACAATACCAATTAAACTAAACGGAACCATAATAAGTAAAACAATTGGCTGACTGTATGTTCTGAATGTAAAAGCAATGATGATATAAATTAGCAATAATATAATAGGGCCAACAATGTTTATTGAGGTTAGTGTTTTTTTTGCTTCTCTGTTTTGCCCCTCATATAAAGGCGTTACAGTTGGGTATTTAGAAATGATTTTTGGCATGATAGATGTCCGAATTTCATCCAAGATGTCTGAAGCGCTATTGGTAACAGACTTCAGGTCTGCAGTGAGTTGAATTTCTCTTTTTCCTTCTAAATGGTTGATAGCTACATCTCCACGGTCAATCTGATAAGTGGCAATTTCAGAAAAGGGAACTTGACTACCTAGAGGAGTATTGATCCACATATCGTCTAAGTTTTTTATAGAAGACCTATTGTCCTTTTTATAGCGTACATAAACTCTAACTTCATCTTGCCCACGCTGAAAACGTTGTGCTTGAAAACCAAAAAATCCCGCTCTTACTTGTCCCATAACACCTTGTAGGTTGAGGCCTAGTAAATACGCTTTGTCTTTTAGCTGAATCTGAAGTTCTTTAATACCTTCTGGGTCATTGTCAGAAACGTCTTTTAACAATGGGTTGTTTACCATAATGGTTTTCAATTCTTTTTTTGCCGCTTTTAATTCTTGAATGTTATTTCCTAATAATGAAACAGCAATTGGCAACCCTCCAAAATTACTATTAGAACCAAAAGTTAGGCTTTCTGCACCAATAACTTGCCCTACTTTCTTTCGAACAGCGCTATTTATTTCTGCGGATGGAAAATCACGTTCTTCACCAGGTAATAAGTTTATTGTAAGGTTTGCGTTAGAGGTTCCTGGGCCAATTCTCTTTACGATGTTTTGTATCACATCTTTATCTCCAGATTGTTTTTTGGTAAGCTGGGTATTAATATCCCAAACTTTTTGTTCAATACTAGAAATGATTGAATCGGTAATCATTTCATTGGTTCCTTGTGGCATTTTAAGGTTTACAGAAATACGATCACTAGCAATTCTTGGAAAAAATGAAGTTCCAACAATACCGCCTCCAATAGCTCCAATACTAAATATTAGTAAAGCTAACGGAATTGCAAATCCGAAAAATTTATTTTTTAAGAAATATTTTAAATAAGGTACATACACTAAATCGCGTAACTTCATTAGCCATTTATCAGCAAATTTATTGATCTTTTTAAAGAAAGCGTCTACAGAGCTTACTTTTCTACCACTTCTCATCAAAGCTTTTGAATGTGCAATATGTGCGGGTAAAATAATTAATGCTTCAATTAGAGAAACGGCTAATGTCAAGATTACAACAGCTGAAACTTCACTAAAAAAATCACCCATTCTTCCATCAATAAAAAAGAAGGTAGAAAAAGCTATAATAGTTGTTAAAATGGCAGATATAACTGGGGGTAATACCTCTAAAGTTCCATCTATAGCTGCTCTAATTGGAGATTTTCCTTTCTCATAGTGATGAAAAATATTTTCTCCAATAACAATGCCATCATCCACTAAAATACCAATCACAATGATCATTCCAAAGAGAGATAGTACATTGATTGTTATTCCAAGTTGTGCGGCAAAAACAAACATTCCAAAAAATGAAATTGGGATTCCAAATGCCACCCAAAATGCCAAACGAGCATTTAAGAAAAGCGCCAAAAAGAAGAGTACTAATAAAATACCCATAATGGCATTTTTTACCAGCAATTCGGTACGTTGTGTCAAGGTAATAGAAGAATCACTTGAAATATCGAGATGTACGTTTTCATGTTCTTGATTGAATTGGTCTATGTAGGCTTTTACTTTTTCTGCAGAAGAGATTAAATCTTCGCTATTGGTGGTGTTAACGGTTATATTGATTGCCTTTTTTCCACTAAAATAAACCCTATCAGGTATTTCTGACCAAGAATCTTCAACGATCGCAATATCTTTTAAACGAATAATAGTTCCGTTTTTATTTGCTCTAACCACTAAGTTTAGCAATTCGTTACCGTGATAAGATTTATTATTGGCTCTTATGAGATAATCTTCAGAGTTTGTTTTTATAATTCCTCCTGTAATTAAAATATTGGCACTACTAACAGCGCTTGCAATATCTTGAAAAGACAAATTATACGCTCTTAAATCACTTTCTTTAACAGAAATAGTGATTTCTTCATCAGGAAAACCAAAAAGAACTACCTGAGAAATACCATCCAGTCCTCGGATGTCATTTTCAACTTTACGGGCATATTGTTTTAAAGTACTTAAAGGGATGTTGTTACCGCTAAGTGAAAAGCTAATGGTTGGCCTCATGGTTTCTACCTTAGCAATTACAACGGGCTCCATTCCACTTGGAAAAGAAGGTACTCTGTCTACGGCATTCTTTACATCTGCCAAAACAACGTCAATATTCTTTCCGCGTTTAATTTCAATAGAAACGGTTGCTGAGTTTTCTTTAGATACAGACGTAATTCGATCTACTCCAACAACACCTTTTAAATTATCTTCAATTTTTAGAACAATTCCTTCTTCCATTTCAGAAGGGGAGGCGCCAGGGTAAATAAGGCTTATTTGAATTAATTTTGAATCGGTTAAAGGAAAAAATGACGAAAGCATTGATTTAGAGCCGAGTATGCCAAAGATGACAAACGCAAAAATAATTACGTTTACGGCAACAGGAAACTTTATAAAATAACTGATAATTTTTTTCATTACTTCTTTTTATTTTCAAAAATGGTTACCAACATCCCGTCATATGCACTTAGAACGGGTTTTGATAATATTTTAGTTCCGTTTTTAATTCCTTTAACAATTACTTTATCAGCAGAGAAGTAAATAGGGTTTATGTCTATTAACTTTAAAATAGTATCAGAAACTACAAATAGTTGTTTGCCATTTATCAAGAGTTTTCTAGAAATTTCTGTAGCGTTAGAAATTGTTTTAGCATTTAAGTCTGCTTCTAAAAAAAGACCTTCTTTTAAGTCTTTATGTGCTACCTTTATATAGGCCTTTACAGTTTGCGAAATAGCGTCTACTTTACCATTAACTCTAATAACAGTACCAATATATTCTTTTGTTTGTTCGGTGTTTTGCAATTTAACACTATTGCCTATTTTTAGTAAATCGGAAAACTCAGCATTGATAGCAACTTCCATTTCATAAGCACTTGTATTGATGAATTCACCTATTTGTTGCCCAATTCTAACTAAAGTTCCGTGAGTTACCAAAGCTTCTGTAACAACTCCATCATAAGGTGCTGTAATATTGTATTTTTCAAGCTTAACTTCTAGATTTTTAATAGCATAGTACGTTGTGTTGATTCCTTTACCTGCAATGAAATATTTTTCTTTATCAGAATTAAAACCGGGTAATTCAGGAAGTTTCTTAGAAATATCAAGATCTTTAAGGTACTTTTTCCATTTCTGATACTCATTCGGGTAATCTAACCGTATGTCTGGCATGATAGCAATAATGCTATTGTTAAAATTACTTTTTTGAGACTGAATATTTGCTAAAAATTCTTCACTATTAATCGTTAGTATTGTTTCCCCTTTTTTATAGCTAGTTCCTGCCTTAAATTCTTTAATATTAGATTTTAATATTCCCTGAACTTCTGTAAACAACTGCATTTTATGTTGTGCAGTTAAATTTCCATTTGCTTTTATAATAACAGGAATTTCTGTGTTGTTCACTTCACTTATAAACACTGTTTTTGCAATTTTAGCAAAAGTAGGTTTCGGTTTCTTTTTATTAGCAATTATCTTTTTGGATATCATTACTGCCCCTACAAGTAGTATAAGGCCTAATAGTATACTGATGTATTTTCTCATGGTTTAATAAAGTTAGTTTGAATTTTTTGTAGTATTTTTATAAATAGCTCTTTTTCAGATTTTGAAATATTTAATTCTATAGTTTCTATCATTTTTTTGATGACAGGCTTCGTTTTTTGAAAGATACTCCGTCCAGAATTTGTAAGGTGTATTTTATTAATCCTTTTATCAGATTTTGATTTATTTCTAGAAATCCAGTTTTTTCTTTCCATTTTAGAAATCAATCTCGTTAATGAAGATTTATTTCTTAAGGTTATAAATGCTAGTTCATTTTGATTGATACCATCTTTTTCGTGCAATATTTTAAGCACAATCATTTGTTCCTTGGTAAGATCTAATGCATTTGCACTAAACATCTCTTGCAAATGATAATCAACAATTTTTGTTGTCTTACCTAGCCAAGGGGCAATACAATTTTCGTAATCTATGAATAGGTCATTTTTATTCATCGAGCAAAAATACGGCATATTAATTAAAACGTTGCATACGCAACTAATTAATGTTTTGTTAAAAAACTTATGGTATATTTGACACATGAAATTAGATATACTCGCCTTTGGCGCACATCCAGATGATGTAGAACTAGCTTGTGGAGCAACCATTGCCAAAGAAATTTCTATGGGGAAAAAAGTTGGAATTATAAATTTAACGCGTGGAGAGCTCGGAACACGTGGTTCTGCAGAGTTGCGAGATCAAGAATCAATAAAAGCCGCCAATATATTAGGAGTTTCTGTAAGAGAAAATCTTGGCTTTTCGGATGGGTTTTTTGTAAATAACAAAGAGCATCAATTAGAAATTGTAAAAATGATTCGCAAATACCAACCAAAAATTGTGTTGTGCAATGCTGTTGATGACCGACATATAGATCATCCGAAGGGAAGTAAATTGGTTTCTGATGCTTGTTTTTTAAGCGGCTTGCTAAAAGTGTCAACAGCAATAGAAGGGAAGTTACAAGAAAAATGGCGACCAAAGCAAGTGTACCATTATATTCAATGGAAGAATTCAACCCCTGATTTTGTAATTGATGTTACCGGTTTTATGAATGTTAAAGTTGCTGCTGTAAAAGCTTATGAATCACAGTTTTTTAACCCTAATAGTGCCGAACCAGAAACCCCAATTACAAGCAAAAATTTTATCGACAGCATTGAGTACAGAGCAAATGATTTGGGAAGATTGATTGGTGTTGAGCACGCAGAAGGTTTTACTTCAGAACGTTATGTGGCCATAGAAAATTTAGATAAATTAATTTAATTTTTCTATTGTAGAGAAACAAAAAATAAATTACATTTGCACCTCCTTAAAGTAGGTGAACCTATTAAAGGAACATGGTGGTTGTAGCTCAGTTGGTTAGAGTATCGGTTTGTGGTACCGAGGGTCGCGGGTTCGAATCCCGTCTTCCACCCAAAAGACAAAGCCTTCTCATTTGAGAAGGCTTTTTTTGTTATATTTACTTCAAAAATAGTTAAAATGATAAAGAATTTTTCTTCTATAATTTTATTGGTATTGGTTTTTTCTTTTTTTTTCTTGTACAGAAAATGAAGAAGAATTTTAAAACTCTATGAATCTTGTTGTTTTATAGTACTTAAGCGTTGAGCTTCTCCTTCAGATACTTCGCCGTATATGATTGTTTGTTTTTGATCAACTCTTCTGGTGTTCCTTGAAAAATAAGATTCCCACCGTTTTTTCCGCCTTCCAAGCCTAAGTCAATAATGTAGTCAGCACATTTTATCAGTTCAATATTGTGCTCTATAACAATGATGGAATGTCCTTTTTCTATCAACGCATTGAAAGAATCTACCAATTTTTTAATGTCATGAAAGTGCAATCCTGTTGTGGGTTCATCAAAAATAAACAAAGCTTTATCTTTGGCGGTTCCTTTCACTAAAAAAGACGCCAATTTGATACGTTGTGCTTCTCCTCCTGATAGAGTAGAAGAAGATTGCCCTAATTGTACATAGCCCAATCCAACATCTTGTAGTGGCTTTAGCTTTTGAACAATTTTTGTTTGTTCGTGTTCTGTAAAAAAGGCAACGGCATCATCAATGGTCAAATTTAAGATGTCATCAATAGATTTTTGGTAGAACTTCACCTCTAAGACTTCTTTTTTAAAGCGTTTTCCATTGCAGGTGTCGCACTGCAAATGAACGTCAGCCATAAACTGCATTTCTATGGTCACTTCTCCTTCTCCTTTACAAACTTCACATCTGCCACCTTCTACATTGAATGAGAAGTGTTTGGGCTTATAATCCCTGATGTTAGACAATTTCTGATTCGAAAATAAACTCCGAATATCATCATAGGCTTTTATATACGTAACAGGGTTTGATCGAGAAGAACGCCCTATTGGGTTCTGATTGATAAACTCTAGATGCTGTATGTTATCAATTGCTCCTTTAATTTCTGTAAACTGTCCTATTTTTTCTCCAAAGCCATTTAGTTGTTTCTGTAAAGCAGGATATAAAATGTTTTTTACCAAGGTGCTTTTTCCACTTCCAGAAACACCTGTGATAACGGTTAAGTTATTTAACGGGAACGATACATTAATGTTTTTTAAATTATGCTCTCTTGCTCCAATAAGCTCAATAACGTTTCTGACTTTTCTTCTCGTTTTCGGAATTTCAATAGACAAGGTGTTGGTTAAATAGTTGGCTGTTAAAGAATCAGATTTTAAAATATCTTTAAAACTTCCTTCTGCGGCAATATGTCCCCCGAAAGTTCCTGCCTCTGGACCAATGTCAATGATATAGTCGGCAATTTTCATAATATCCTCATCATGTTCTACAACAATAACGGTATTCCCTAAATCGCGTAGCTCTTTAAGTACGCCAATCAATCGTTCAGTATCTTTTGGATGCAAGCCAATACTTGGTTCATCTAAAATATACATAGAACCTACCAAGCTACTGCCTAAAGAAGTTGCCAAGTTTATACGTTGGCTTTCTCCTCCAGATAAGGTGCTTGAGGTTCTGTTTAATGTTAAGTATTGCAGACCAATATTTTCTAGAAATTGTAGTCTATTATTAATTTCTGTTAGCAATCGTTTTCCGATGTTCGTTTCGTAGGTGTTTAGTTTAATGTTGTTAAAAAATTTGCTCAATTCATCAATAGGAAGTGTTACCAAATCGGAAATGGTTTTACCAGCTATTTGCACATAATCGGTTTCTTTACGCAACCGTTTACCATTACAATTGGTACAGGTAGTTTTTCCTCGATAGCGAGATAGTAATACTCTATTTTGAATTTTATAACTTTTAGCTTCGAGCCTTTTAAAGAAATGATCAATTCCATCAAAAGATTTAGTTCCTTCCCAGACCAATTGTTTTTGTACGTCAGAAAGTTCAAACCAAGGCTTGTGAATAGGAATGTCAAATTGATATGCGTTTGTAATCAAATCCTCCTTGTAGCTTCTAAAGCTTTCTGTTTTAAAAGGGAAAATAGCATCTTGATAAATGGATAATCCAGTGTTAGGGATCACTAAATCTTCATCAATTCCAATAACAGACCCGTATCCTTCGCAGCTAGGGCAAGCTCCATATGGGTTATTGAAACTAAATAAATGGGTGTTTGGTTCTAAAAATGTAATACCATCCAATTCAAATGTGTTGCTAAATTTTATGCGTTCTTTAGTTTCAATATTTTCGATGTAGCAACTGCCTTTTCCTTCAAAAAAAGAGGTTTGTATGGCGTCTGCCAATCGGTTGTAAAAATCTTCGTCTTCTTTTAAGATAATTCGATCTACCACCAAATACAAGGGGGTATTGGTGTATGTATCAATAGGAAAATCTTCAATTTTAACAACGCTGTCTTTTAGTTGAATTCTTGCATATCCTTGCTGAGAAAAAATATTCAACAGTGTTTTTAAATCTCTATTTTTATCTATAAAAACAGGGGCAAGTAGCAATAGTTTTGTACCTGTTTTAAAGGTTTTTAGATGCTTAACAACATCAGAAACGGTGTCTTTTTTGACTTCTCTATTTGAAATTGGCGAAATTGTTTTTCCAATTCTTGCAAACAGCAACTTTATATAGTCGTAAATTTCAGTAGAGGTACCAACGGTAGATCTTGGGTTTGTTGAATTTACTTTTTGTTCAATAGCAATTGCAGGAGCAATCCCTTTTATATAATCAACTTTTGGTTTGTGTAATTTTCCTAAAAACTGACGTGCGTAGGAAGATAAGCTTTCTACATAACGCCGTTGCCCCTCTGCATATAGCGTATCAAACGCCAATGAAGATTTTCCAGAACCAGAAAGTCCTGTGATGACTACCAGCTTGTTACGAGGAATGACAACATCAATATTTTTTAAATTGTGGAGTTTTGCTCCTTTTATAATGATGTTTTCTTTCGGGTTAATTTTGGATAAATCTTGAGCCATTATACTTTAGAAAAAGAGATAGAAGCAAAAATATAAACAATAACTTTATTTTTAGGTAAAAGTTTATTTTCTTTTTTTAAGATTAAATACTTTGTAACACTAAATATATTTTAAATTTACGCTTTCCTTAAATTTATGTTAAAATATTTTTTTTAATTCATGAAAATATATAAAAAAAATCACATCCTTTTCTTTTTCGGTTTATTGATGTTTCAAGTATTCCTTGTGCAATCACAAACATTTGAATTGAAAACCAATAGATTTAAAAATCTTGAAATGAAAGACAATATGGGGGTTTCCGTTGTAGATTATAACGGAGATTTTGCCTTAGATATATTTATTGTTGGAAATAAAAAAGACGATAGTACTGCATTAGAGACGTATAGTAGATTATTTAAGAATAACAATGATGGTACCTTTACAGATGTTACTTTAGAATCTGGACTGTTTGGGCTGTATGATATGTATGAACTTAATGCCAATAATACTGATGACACGGATGGATATACTGGCTATAAAATGGGTGCTTCTTGGGGAGATTATAATAATGATGGACATCCAGATCTTTTTCTTACCAATGCTTTTAAAGTTCAGTTATTTAAAAATAATGGGAATGGGACATTTACTGATATTACAGAAGCCGCTGGTTTTTTAAAGTCTGACAATTGTAATAACACATCAGCCGCTTGGTTTGACTTTAATAATGACGGAAATCTAGATATTTATATTTCAGACTATAAATCTGATTGTGGCAACAGATTGTATAAGAATTTAGGAGACAGTACTTTTATAGACGTTACAGCATCCGCAGGACTTGATTTAACGAATAAAAACACCTACATGGCCTTTCCTTTTGATGTGAATGAAGATGGCTTAATGGATTTGTATGTAATCAATGATTTTGTTCAAACCAATGAATTGTATGTAAATAAGAATGGAACCTTTTTTGTAGAGAAAGGTGTTGATTATGGACTTGATATTCAGCTTAATTCTATGGGGATTTCTACAGGTGATTATGATTTAGACGGCAATTATGATTTTTTAATAACAGATGTTTCTGAAAATGTAGTGCTTAAAGGAAAAAATGATAATACTTTTGAAATCCCTGACAAATCACACATCTATTTAAAATCAGAATGGGGATGGAATAATCATTTTTCAGATTTTGACAATGATGGTGACGAGGACGTTTTAATAGCAGCGGGTTACTTTAAAGCTATTAATGCGTACTATAAAAATTCGTATCGAAACGGAGGGTCGTCTATGACTAATGTTACGTTAGAATTAGGCTTGACAGATGTAAATATTACACATTCGTCTGCAGTTTTTGATTATGATAATGATGGTGATTTAGATATCTATTTTTCTAATCTAGAAGCTGTATCTGTATTTTATGACAACACATTGATGGAAGATCAGTCCACTGCAAATTGGTTAAAAATTAAATTAGAAGGAAGCATTTCAAATAGAGATGGTATTGGAACACAGGTAGAGATTGATACAGATTACGGTACTCAAATTAGATATTACACAGGTGTAGGTCTGTATTCTCAAAACCAACAGTCAGTCCATTTTGGTATTGGCGCAGATACTTCTGTTTTAGAATTACGAATAAAGTGGCCTTCAGGCATTATTGACACCTACTCAAATATTGCTGTCAATCAGCATATTAAAGCTATTGAAGGAAATAGTTATGAGATTCTTTCTATTTCCCCAAGCGTAAAAAAGGTTGGCTGTATGGACTCTACGAGTTGTAATTTTAATCCGGAAGCTATTATTGATGATGGCTCGTGTACTTATTTGGCAGTTAAGGAAATTACCGGAAATACTGCAGCTCATTATTTAACGGAAGAAAGCTATACATATCCATTAGGAACTACCTCAACAATTGTTTGGCAAGTAGAAGGAGGTAAGCTTATAGATGGGCAAGGTACTGAAGCTATTACAGTGCATTGGGAAGTTGCAGATAAAGGAAAAGTTACTGCTGTAGAGACAGATAACTGTTCAAGCCCTCCAGTTGAATTGTCAGTTTCTTTGTCAGCTGCTGATGTTTCTGTTGATGGTAATGCCTCAATAGCGAGGTTATGGAATGAGGTATTGTTATCTGCCATTCGAAAAGATTTTGCACGACCAACAATTCATGCAAGAAACTTGTTTCATGCAGGGATTGCCATGTATGATTCTTGGGCTATTTATAATGCAGGTATTAGTGATACGTTTCTATTGGGGAAAACTATGGGAAGTTATTTTACTTCATTTGGTGGATTTACTAATTTGGGAAATATTTCTGAAAACCGCTCAAAAACATTGAGTTATGCAGTTTATCGTTTGTTGAATCATCGTTTTAAAAATTCTCCTGGAGCAATAAAGTCTTTGGCTTTATTTGATTTATTAATGGATCAAATGGGGTATGATAAAGATTTTACATCAACAGATTATTCAACGAATGATCCTGCAGCAATGGGTAACTATATTGGAAAGAGTTTGATTAATTTTGGATTTGTTGACGGGTCTAGAGAAGTAACAGGATATGACAACGGGTATTACCAAGCTGTTAACGAACCGCTTCCTATAGATCTTCCTGGAAATACATATCTTACATACCCTAATCGTTGGCAGCCGTTAAGTTTTGAAACCTTTATTGATCAAAGTGGGAATTTGATATCAGGTTCTACCCCCGATTTTTTAAGTCCAGAATGGGGAAATGTAATTCCGTTTTCGTTGCAAGACTCAAACAAACAAACTTTTGTAAGAGATGGTGATACTTATAAGGTGTATCATGATCCAGGAACACCACCTTTCATGGATATAACTGCTCAAACAGAATCAGGAGATCAGTACAAGTGGGGCTTTTCATTAGTTTCAATTTGGGGAGGGCACCTAGATGCTGAAGATAGAGTGATGTTGGATATCTCTCCAAAATCTTTGGGGAATATTCCCATAGAAAACCTCCCGTCAAATTTTAGCGATTATCCAGATTTCTACGACACCTTAGAAGGAGGGGATATTGGAACGGGCTATGCAGTAAATCCAAAAACGAATGCAGCCTATAAAGAACAATTAGTTCCAAGAGGAGATTATACAAGAGTATTGGCAGAGTTTTGGGCTGATGGACCAGACTCAGAAACTCCACCTGGACATTGGTTCACATTGATGAATTATGTGAGTGATCATGATGCAATAGAAAAAAAGTTTGAAGGAACTGGAGCAGTGCTGTCTGATTTAGAATGGGATATAAAGAGCTATTTTCTTTTAGGAGGAGCAATGCATGATGCAGCTATAGCGTCTTGGAGTATAAAAGGTTGGTATGATTATATTCGTCCAGTTTCCGCAATTCGTTATATGGCAGAATTAGGTCAGAGTACAGACACTAGTCAGTCAAATTATCACATAGGAGGAATTCCTTTAGTGGCAGGAAGGGTAGAAGTTGTAAAGATAGGAGATGTTTTAGCAGGAGCGTCAAATGAGCATGTAGGAAAAGTTAAGCTGTATACTTGGAAAGGACATGATTTTATTGCTGACTCAAGCACAGATGCTGCAGGAGTAGGTTGGATTTTGGCAGAGAATTGGATGCCATACCAACGATCAAGCTTTGTAACACCTCCATTTGCAGGCTATGTTTCAGGGCACTCAACATATTCTAGAGCAGCAGCAGAAATGTTAACCAGAATTACAGGAGATGCTTATTTTCCAGGAGGCATGGGAGAATTTGTGGCTAAAAAGGGGCAATTTTTAGTATTTGAAAAAGGCCCGAGTCAAGATGTGATTTTGCAATGGGCAACTTATAGAGATGCGTCCGATCAGTGTAGTTTGTCAAGAATTTGGGGAGGAATTCATCCGCCGTTTGATGATATTCCTGGAAGAATTATAGGTGAACAGATTGGAATTGACGCTTTTGAATTTGGAAAAGCATATTTTAACAAAACTTTGTCTGTGGTAGATTACGATACAACCAAAAGAATAGTGTATCCAAACCCTATAGTTAGTAATGTGATACTAATAAGCAATACTAAAGGTACAGATACAATTGCATTGACAACGATGTTGGGAGAGGAGGTAGAAATTAAATCAAAAAGACACCTCTCTGCTAATCAAAGTACAGAAATTATTGTTTCAAAATCAATCCCTTCAGGAGTCTATATTTTAACAGTAAATGAGGATGCTTATAAAATTGTTTTTATATAAAAATTTGCTTTTGTCAGAATATTAACTCATATTTGACCCATAATAACTGCAAAAAATACGCATATAGCCTAAAATTACTTTTAACTGTTTATTAAAATAGAAACAGAAAGCAACTTTGCTTTCTTAAAAGTGATATATGATGCGTAAAAAACCACTTCTTGATAGTACTCTTGTTAGCAATTACATTAATGGCGATGAAAAGGCCATTGAAATATTGATAAAAAGACACCAACAACGTTTGTTTAGTTTTATTTATAGTAAAGTTAAAAACAGAGATGTTACCGAAGATATTTTTCAAGACACCTTTATCAAAGTAATTAAAACTCTTAAAAAAGGAAACTATAACGAAGAAGGTAAGTTTTTACCTTGGGTGGTTCGTATTTCTCACAATTTAGTAATTGATTTTTTCAGAAAATCAAACAGAATGCCAACGTTTAAAAACACCGATGAGTTTGATATTTTTTCTGTGCTAGGAGATGGTACTCTAAATGCAGAGAGCGCAATTATCAAAAAACAAATTCATGCCGATGTTAAAGAGTTGATCAATGGGCTCCCAGAAGAACAAAGACAAGTGTTGGTGATGCGCATGTATAACGATATGAGTTTTAATGAGATTTCAGAAAATACAGGAGTTAGTATCAACACAGCATTAGGTAGAATGCGCTATGCGCTGATTAATTTAAGAAAGTTGATAGAAAAAAATAATATTATTTTGGTAAACTAAATACTAAAAGAAAAAACGCATCGTTATGAAGTTAACAATCAGGTAATAAAACCATTTTATATGATGCAAACTTACTTTAAAAAGTCTTCCTCTTATAGGGAGCAACCCACGAAAGAGACAATTCAATTTTTAATTAATTTTTCCAAATCACTAAAAGTAATTAAAACCAAATCAGACTTTGTCATTGAATTGAATTTGAATTAAGAGTGAAAAATCCTCAACTGCGTTGGGGGTTTTTTTATGTCTAATTATTTCTTCTTTTTGTAATACGCGTCTAAAACAGACTTCCTGCCAATCGTTTTTGTAATTAGGTCATTTTCTAAATTCCAACCACGCGCTTGAGAAAATTCACGACCATAAAAAATGATTTGTAAATGTAATTTGTTCCATAGTTCTTTTGGGAAGAGGCGTTTTGCATCTTTTTCGGTCTGAATTACATTTTTTCCATTGGTCAAATTCCAACGATATAGTAAGCGGTGAATATGTGTGTCTACATGAAAAGCAGGGATTTCAAAGGCTTGACTCATAACCACACTTGCCGTTTTATGCCCTACTGCTGGTAATGCTTCTAGGTGTTCAAAGCTTTGCGGCACCTTTCCATTGTGTTTGTTAATTAAAATGTGTGACAAACCATAAATCCCTTTTGACTTCATTGGAGATAAACCTACAGGTTTAATGATTTCTCGAATTTTATCCACAGATAATTTAATCATGTCGTATGGGTTGTCTGCTTTAGCAAATAGAAGCGGAGTGATGGTGTTTACTCGTGCATCAGTACTTTGAGCTGATAACAATACTGCAATTAGTAAAGTATATGGGTCTTTGTGGTTTAGTGGAATAGGGGTTTCAGGATAGATGTTTTCTAACGTGTCTATTACAAATTGTGCTTTTTCTGCTTTGGTCATTTGTCTATTTTAGTTGCAAAGTTTGCAAGTTACAAAGTAAAAACTGAACAGAATTTGGATTTATAATAATAAACACTTTGCACCTTTGTATCTTTGTAATTAAAACATAAAATATGACGACACTAAAAATAGGCGATAAAGCTCCAGATTTTAAAGCAAAAGATCAACAAGGAAATACCATACAACTTTCTGACTATGCAGGAAAAAAATTAGTGCTGTTCTTTTATCCAAAGGCAAGTACACCATGTTGTACTATGGAGGCCTGTAATTTGCGAGACAATTACCAAACGTTTTTAGCAAAAGGGTATGATGTATTAGGTGCTAGTGCAGATGCTGCTAAACGACAACAAAAGTGGATTGATAAGCATCAATTACCATTTCCTTTATTGGCAGATGAAGACAAAACAGTGATTAATGCTTTTGGTGTTTGGGGAGAAAAGAAATTTATGGGAAGAACCTATGATGGTATTCATCGTGTGACTTTTGTGATTGATGAAAATGGAATCATAGAAGAGGTGATTACGAAGGTGAAAACGAAAGTGCATACAGCACAGATTTTACATTAAAAACCAAGAGGTATTTAAAACTGCATTCCTATTTTGAAATTCAGTACGCGTCCTGTCATATAATTGGGAATTCCGTACATGGTTTTTGAATACACATCACGAACCCATGTGTTGGTAATAGAATTTTGAATATCAAACAAGTTAAATAATTCCAATCCTGCGGTGAGTTCTTTAAAATTTGAGAGCCATTTGCTGCTTGTTTTTTTATTAAGGTCTACAAACACATACGAAATTCCTAGGTCAGCACGTTTATAAGCTTTTAATCTGTTTTGAAATTGATACGGATCTGAATAGGAGGGCGATCCACCAGGAACACCAGAGTTGTATACTAAGTTTAAATACGCTTTTAAGTCAGGTAAATTTGGAACATAATCTTGAAATAAGACGCCCAATTTTATTCGCTGGTCAGATGGGCGAGAAATATAGCCTCTTCCATTACTGTTTTCTTCTGTTTTTAGATATCCAAAGCTAACCCAGCTCTCGTTTCCAGGAACAAACTCTCCGTTTAAACGTATGTCAATTCCAGTTGCATAAGCAGTTGCATTGTTGTTGGCTTGGTATCGAATACGAACATTATCAACAGTATATGGGTTTACATTCGTTAAATGTTTGTAATAGAGTTCTGTGGTCAATTTAAAAGGGCGGTTCCACATGGTAAAGCTATAATCATTTCCAAGAACCATATGAATAGATTGTTGTGCTTTTATTTCGGGATGAATGCGTCCTAGATGGTCTTTTAACTCTTTGTAAAAAGGAGGCTGTGAGTAAAATCCGCCTGAAATACGAAATAATAGATCTTTTTCCCAGTCGGGTTTAATAGCAAACTGTGCACGGGGACTGAATATAAAATGACGTTGCGAAGTGGTTTCAGTTGCTTTTACAACCCAGTTTTGCGCTCTAATACCTATGTTGTACCAAATTAAATGTTGGTTCCAGTTGTCTTTTCTGCTGAATTGCAGATAGCCAGAAAGCCTACTAATGCGTACTTTGTTAGTAGCTCTAATGCTTTGATATGGTTGAATACTTCCTTGATACGGATCGTAAGGTTGGTTGTTAACGTTATGATGTGGAGGTCTTATAGAGAAGCCGACAGAGTCAATCACTTCCCATTCAATGATGCGATCTTTGATGTCTTCCAGTTGGTATTTAATCGCGGCCTCAAGTTGGTTGTTGCCTTTTTTATAGTTGGCTTTTACTTTTAGATTAACAATCAAGGCATCTAAGTCATTTCGTGCATGGTTTAGTTGAGAACCAATTCCTTGTGAAAACTCAACCTCTCCAAAGGTTTCAGAGCCTAGGTTACTATCTACTTCGCCCAAATGGTAAGAGGCCAGTATATCAAAATACTCTTCTTCTTGTGTGTTATAGGCTGTTGCGGTTGCGCTTAGGGTAAGCTCGTCGTTTATTTTGTAGTCTGCGCCAAAGGCGCCAAAACTAGTTAAATAGGTGTCTTTCTCTTGTCCGTTGTAAAAAACAATCAATTCAATTGGGTTAGCCAATGTTCCGAATTTTGTTTTTCTAGAAACCGGTTTGTAATTGTATTTGTTCAAAGAAAAATTACCTAAAAAAGAAAACTGCAGTTGTTCGTTTTTTTGATAGCTTAAAAATGCTTGAACATCAGAAAAAACCGGCTTGTAATTGGTTTTTATCTGTTTGCTATTTACAAATAAGCTATTGTCTCTATATCTGAGACCTACAATGGCACTCAGTTTGTTTTCTAATGTCACGCCTTCAATAGTGGCACTTCCTCCAACAAGGCTCAGTTCGGTATGTGTTGCAAAGGTAGAAGGCTTTTTGTAAGTGATGTCCAGTACAGAAGATAATTTGTCGCCATATTTTGCTTGGAATCCACCTGCTGAAAAATTGATGCTCTGTATCATGTTTGAGTTGATAAAGCTCAAGCCTTCCTGTTGTCCAGATCGTACTAAGAAAGGTCTGTAAATCTCAATTCCGTTAACATAGACAAGGTTTTCATCAAAATTACCACCTCGTACATTATATTGTGTACTTAGTTCATTGTTATTGTTAACACCTGCAAAGGTCATTAGTAAATTTTCTACTCCAGCATTAGCGCCAGGCAATCGTTTTACGTTTTTAACGGTAATTTTTGTAATGCCTTGCGCTGCTTTTTTAGTGTCTTTGATAGTTATTTCCTCCAATTTTTGTGTCAAAGAAATTAAAATAGGTGAATAGTTTATGGTTCTATTGCTTCTTAGTGTAATTTTTTTGCTACTTTTTTTATAGGAAACGTGACTAAATACAATGCTTATTGTTTTTCTTATTGGGATTTTTAATTCGTAAAATCCATTGATATCTGTAGTGGTTCCTTTGTTTAAAAAACTAACAGAAACCCCCGAAATTGGTTGTTGTAAGTTGTTTTTAACAATTCCTTTTATGCTAGCTGTGTGTTGAGCAAATACAAGCGATGGAATAAGTAGAGCTAGAAATAGAAGTTTTTTCACAGAAAATAACTATAATGAATTATCAAAAGGCTAATTTATTGTTTTTTTATAGAACGTAGCATTAAGCATATTCGTATTTCCGACGTTGTCAGAAACAACAATATTGAATTTATGCTTGGTTCCAACCAGGTCTTTGTCTTTAAAAGTGTGAACTAATTGCTTTCTTTTTAGGTCATATTCCATTAAAATCCATTGATCGTCAATGGTTGCTCTATATGATTTTATACCAGAACCTTTGTCTGCTATTTTTACAATAAGTTTCGAGGATTTAGTCATCCATTGATTGTTTTTAAAGTTTTTTAATTTTATTGTAGGTTTCTGATTATCAATCAACAAAGTGTAGTTACCTAAAGTTTTTGTTGTGGTGTAAAATTTTTGTTCCTTTTTTACGGTAGCCTGATAGCTTGGGTACTTTTTGTTGTTGATATTAGCAATGTATAATTGATTTTTTTCTTCTTCAGTATAGGCAGAAACATCAAACGTTAACGTGTATTTTTTATCCAAAGGAATGGTAGGTTTGTGTATCTGTGCAACTCCGTTTTTTAGTGTAAAATCTAAATACAAATCTTGATAAAAAGTATTTTTAGGAAAAGCAATGGTCACATTTTTTTGCTGAAACTTATGAAACGCTTTTGCGTTGATCTTAAATGCGGTGGTGTCTTGCTTTTTTCTAAACACTCTATTACTTGCTACTCCATGAATAGGGATGTTGAGAGTGCTTTTGTTTCCTTTAAAATCGGTAGCTACAATAGCTACTTTGTAGTTGAGCCCTTTTTGTACCTGTAAAACACCATTATTTATAAGTTTTTTATACAAGGTAAGTTTGTTTCCTGTAATTTTATGTGTTCGTTGAAATCTGCGTTTGTATCTTGAATGCTGTTTGTAGTCAATCAATAAGTTGATGTATTTACTTTCTGCAAAAGAAAAAGTCTCTAGATTATGATGGTATGTTTTTTGCCCATTTACAAACATTTCTAAGCTATAAATACCGTTTTTATTATAAGCATCGTTTAATTTATCATAGACATGCACTGCAAATCCAATGGCTCCATTTGCAGAAACTCTATGTGTTGTATAGTTGTTGGCGCCTTTCGATTTAAAGGGTAGTAACGCTTTTTTTAATGAGTTGTTTACTCTTGATGAATCTCCTGTTGGGTATATAAAAAGCCCTTTAAATATAGGAGAAATAGTGTCTTTTATAGAGAGGCCAAAGAGCATTGGGTTGATGATTTTTTCAGAGGCGGTATCTCTTATCTCATAGTGTAAATGTGGAGAAACAAAGCCACCTGTACTTCCTGAAAATGCAATAATTTGTCCTTTTTTGACAGTCATTTCACCAGGTTTCAAATAGATGTTTCCTGTTTCATAGCGTTCTTTTTGGTATTGAATATTTTTGACGTATTCTTCAATTCCTTTTCCAAATTTACGAACATGTGCATATACTGTTGTATACCCATTTGGATGTGTGATGTAGATTACTTTTCCGTATCCCCACAAAGAAACTCGAATTCGAGAAACATACCCATCAGCAGCTGCGTATACATTTAAACCTTCTCTTTGCTGAGTTTTAATGTCAATTCCTGAATGAAAATGATTATTTCGCAACTCGCCAAACGTTCCTGCTAAGACAAGTGGAATGTCTAATGGGCTTCTAAAATAGCTCTGTGGATATTTTTTTTGTCCGAAAGAAATAAAAGAGAAAAGCAATAAAAAAAGGAAGCTAAAGTTTTTCATTGTGTAATTTTTTAGGCTAATGTACTAAAAAAATAAAGCTGTATACAAAGTATTATATAGATGACTAGAAAACAATGTTTTATAAATAATAAAGTAAAAAATGTTATTTTTTTTGTGATTTAAGAATCAGAGTAGTAACTTTGTTGGTATAGTTTTGATTCTTTATGTAGATGAGTAAAATAGCAGAAGCAATTCATTCATTGGAAGATACCTTAAAAACAGTGCTTACCAATTATGAATTTTTAAAGGAAGAAAATGAGATTCTGCTTCAAAATGTTGCGAATTTGCAATCTCAAATACATAAAAATGAGCAATTATTAATAGATCAGCAACAAAAATTTGATGTATTAAAAATTGCTAAAACTATAGATGGCAGTAACGAAAGTACAAGAGAAACAAAACTCAAGATAAATGCTTTAATTCGAGAAATCGATACATGTATTAGTCAACTAAGCGAATAAAAAACGTTCATTAACAGTGTCAGAAAAATTAAAAATTAATATCGTCATTGCAGGAAGATCCTATCCATTAAGCGTGAGTAGTACTCAAGAAGAGGAAGGAATGAGAAAGGCAGCGGCAAATATCAACCAATTAATTTCTTTATACGAGCAAAACTATGCAGTTAATGACAAACAAGATGTATTGGCAATGTGCGCATTGCGTTTTGCATCTCAAGTAGAGATTTCGTCTTTAGACACAGAAAAAAGTACAGAAATGGCATTTCAAAAAATACAAGATCTAAATGAGTTGTTAAAATCTCATTTAGAGTAAGTTCTTTAAAATACAATTAAAACACACTGCCTACGTTAGTAATTTGTTTATTAAACTCAACACGATTCAATTATGAAGGATGAGTCTTAACTGCAAAAGCATGCCACCGTGATAAAATTATTTTATTACTTGGACCCTTGACCAGTTAGTTAGTCCTATGAATACTATAATGGAGTTTAAAAACCGCAACTGATGTAGGCTTTTTTTATAGATATAAATTTAAATTATGGATGAAATAACATTTCCCGCTTTATTGGGAATCATTATAGGAGTAGTTATAGGTTTTATTATTGCAAAAATAGTAGAGAAATTTAAAGGAAAAAAAGTATTAAGCAGCACAAAGAAAGAAGCAAATGCTATTTTAAAAGGTGCAAAAATTGATGCTGAATCTTTAAAAAGAGATAAAATTTTACAAGCAAAAGAAAAGTTTATTGAATTAAAATCTGAACATGAGAAGGTTGTCTTAGCAAGAGAAAGAAAGATTTCTGAAGTAGAAAAAAGAACACGTGATAGAGAATCTCAGGTAGCGTCAGAAGCTGATAAGACTAAAAGATTAAATTCGTCTTTAGAACAAAAAGAATCAGATTTTACTTACAAATTAGAGATCCTTGACAAAAAGGAAGAAGATTTAGATAAAATGCACAAAAGACATGTAGACCTATTGGAGCAAATCTCTGGTTTGTCTGCAGATGAAGCTAAAAAAGAGTTGGTAACTTCTTTACAAGAAGAAGCGAAATCAGATGCAATGGCTTTTGTTCAAAACTCATTAGAAGAAGCAAAATTGACTGCAGAACAAGAAGCTCGAAAAGTTGTTTTAAGCACTATACAACGTGTAGGTGTAGAGCAATCTGTTGAAAATTGTGTCTCTGTTTTTAATTTAGAATCTGATGATGTAAAAGGAAGAATCATTGGTAGAGAAGGAAGAAATATTAGAGCTATTGAAGCTGCAACAGGGGTAGAAATCATTGTTGATGACACTCCAGAAGCAATTATTTTATCTTGTTTTGATCCTGTTAGAAGAGAAGTTGCCCGTTTGTCATTGCATAAATTGGTTACCGATGGTCGTATTCATCCTGCAAGAATTGAAGAGGTTGTAAAGAAAACGGAAAAACAAATTACACAAGAAATTATTGAAGTAGGAAAACGTACCGTCATTGATTTAGGAATTCATGGATTGCATCCAGAGTTGATCAAAACTGTAGGACGCATGAAGTATCGTTCTTCATATGGGCAGAATTTATTACAGCACTCTCGTGAAGTTGCCAACTTATGTGGCATCATGGCATCAGAACTTGGTTTAAATGCAAAAATGGCTAAACGAGCAGGGCTGTTACATGATATTGGAAAAGTTCCAGACACAGAAAGCGAATTGCCACACGCATTATTAGGAATGCAATGGGCAGAAAAATATGGAGAAAAAGCAGATGTATGTAACGCAATTGGAGCACACCATGATGAAATAGAAATGAAGAGCTTAATTTCTCCGATTGTGCAAGTTTGTGATGCGATTTCTGGGGCAAGACCAGGAGCAAGACGCCAAGTATTGGATTCATACATACAACGTTTAAAAGACTTAGAAGAAATTGCCTTTGGGTTTCCAGGCGTTCAAAAAGCATATGCTATTCAGGCTGGTAGAGAATTGAGAGTTATGGTAGAAAGTGTAAAGGTAAATGATGAAAAAGCAGCAGAGCTATCTTTTAGTATTTCTCAAAAAATTCAAAATGACATGACCTATCCTGGGCAAGTAAAGGTGACGGTTATTAGAGAAACGAGAGTTGTAAATATTGCAAAATAAAAGACGCTTGTAGAGTATAAAGAATTGTCATTCCCGCATCCCGATAATTATTGGGATGCGGGAATTTTTGTTGAGAAGATGAGCATCATCTCTCTTTTATTTTCTAGGATGAAATTTTTCTACCACCTCTTTTAAATACGATGTATCAAGATGCACATATACCTCTGTAGTTGTAATGCTTTCATGCCCAAGCATTTGTTGTATCGCCCTTAAATCAGCACCACCTTTTAATAAATGAGTCGCAAAAGAATGCCGTAATGTGTGTGGCCCTATTTTTTTGTTTAGATGTATTTTGACAGCTAAATTTTTGATGATAATAAAGATCATTTGACGTGTCAATCCTTTTCCTCTTCTGTTTAAAAACAGTGTATCTTCATAGCCTTTTTGCGGTGTAATATGACTTCTAATGTCTTTGATATAGAAATTGATATACTTTTGAGTGCTATAAGGAATAGGAGTAAATCGCTCCTTATTCCCTTTTCCTAGTACTTTGACCAAGCCCTCTTTAAAAAATAAATTAGAGAGCTGTAGGTTAATGACTTCGCTAACCCGCAATCCACAACTATAAATAGTTTCAAGTAAAGTTCTGTTTCGTTCTCCCTGTGGATGACTTAAATCAATGGCAGCTAACAGTTCATCAATTTCAACTTCAGAGAGCGTGTCTGGAAGTTTTCGACCAATTTTAGGAGTCTCTATCAAGTCAGTAGGATTGTTTTTTCTATAGTCCTCAAAAATCAGAAACTCAAAAAAATTACGAAGTCCAGAAATAATTCTTGCCTGACTTGTAGCAGAAACTTGCTTTGCAAGCTCATAAATAAATTGTTGCAAGGTACCTAGGTCAATGCTAATAGGAGTTTTAGAAATTTTATGTTCTTCTAAAAAGAACAACAATTTTTGAATATCTCTCGTATAGCTTTCAATGGTGTTGTTAGAAAGACCGCGTTCTATTTTTAAAAAAAGTTGGTATTCTTTTATTGTTGGTAGCCATTTCATTTGCTAAAAATATAGTTTATATTTACAACTTGAAAATAAAAGATGAAACGAACATGATTTTTTTTAACTAAAAACACATCCAAAGGGTATGGTTAAAATAAATTTATGTGAGAATGAGAGCTGCGATAACTTGCTTACCAAAGGCAGGGCTGCATAGGCTCTCAGGTTTTGAAATATTTTTATTAATTACAAAATTTTAAACACATGAAAATCATCATCATCAACGGACCCAATTTAAACTTACTTGGAAAAAGAGAACCAGAAATTTATGGCACTGCTACTTTTGAGGATTATTTTATAAGCTTACAGGAAAAGTTTACAGCTGTAGAATTGACCTATTTTCAATCAAATATAGAAGGAGAGCTTATTGATATATTACACGAAGTTGGTTTTGAATATGACGGTGCTATTTTAAATGCTGCGGCATACACGCATACTTCTGTTGGAATTGGAGATGCTGTAAAAGGCATCAATACACCTGTAGTTGAAGTACATATATCAAATGTGCACGCTCGCGAGGACTTTAGACAGACTAGCTTTATTGCGCCAAATGCGAAAGGTGTCATTGCGGGATTTGGATTAAAAAGCTATGAATTGGCAATTCAAAGTTTTTTGTAGCGAAACTCTTTTTTAAGTTGAATTTAGATTTTTTGCTTTGTTTATAATAAAATATAATATATCTTTGTGGCTCCTCCACTAGACATGTAATTTTTTTACATTGTTTTTTCCCCCAATAAGTAGATAAGTTTGCCCCAAAAATAAGTGTGATTTTTTCACATTTGTTTCCCCACAAATACGTGTGATTTTTTCACATTGATGTTCCCCACAAAATAAATGTGATTTTTCACATTGATGTTCCCCACAAATAAAAGTTATTATTAAAATAAACTTTATAAATGAGAATGTTATTATGAGAAAAAACATGTTTCTATTTTTTGTAGTTTTTGGAGCTCTATCTCTTGTAGCGCAAAGCACCTCCAGTACCCTTTTAGTAAGAAGCACAACCTCGGTTGTGGGATCTTCTAAAAAAGTAATGGTCAACAACAAAGCCTACAGAGTACAACAAAGTATAGGTCAAAACAGTATTATTGGACTGGCAACTAATGGCAAGTACACGCTTCGTCAAGGATTTATACAACCCAATATATTGGCAAAAATTACAGACAAAAACATTCCACTTACCTTACAAGTAAATGCTTATCCCAATCCTTTTACGGAAGGAATCACGCTGTCTTTTATTGATGAAGTGACTACAGATATTAACATTGTGCTTTACGATGTATTGGGGCATGTGTTATTTTCAAAAAAGTATACACCACAACAAGCAATACACCTTCGCTTAAGGCATTTAGCCATTGGAAATTATCTATTAAAAATACAGGGAAACCAACAGCAAATTATCAAAAACATTCTTAAAAAATAATATATGAAACACTTACAGATTTTTTTATTAGCAGCAATACTAAGTAGCACTTCACTGACCTTTGCACAAGAGCTGTATTTAGAAACAGGAAAAACGCTATCATTTTTTGATTACACCAATTCTCAAGGGCAAAAACTTGATAATTTACAAGAAAGTCCCCATAGTTTTTTAGAAGTTGGATATAGAGATCAGTTTATAACTAAAAAGCTATATGCTTCTATAGGTGCCAGCTATGCTGGTTATGGCGCTATTGGAAGTGATGATAGAGTAGGGAACTTTATGGAATGGAACGTTAATTATGCAACACTAAAGCTAGGTTTGGAGCATAATTTATTTACCATTAATAAATTTTCTTTTTATGCAAAAGTAAGCTATTCATGGGGTTTTTTAGTACAAGGAACACAGACTCTAAACAACAAGGTTTTTAACCTAAAAAATGAAGATGACTTTGAGAGAACCATAATTAATTATGGATATGGAGCAGGTATTGTACGTCCAATTTCAGAGAAGATGTCTGTGTATTTACTCTATATGTACGGAAAAAGTGAAGCACTAAAAGAAGGTACCGCGAATACTGCAGACCAAGAGGTTTTGAAAATTATAGGCCGTAATCTAAGTATTGGAGTGTTTATAGATATTTCTGGTAAAAAGAAAGCTAAAAAAGGAAAAACAAAGAAAAACAACAATCAACAACCAACAACTAAGAACTAAGAATTTACAACTCATAATTAAACAATAACATCATGAAAAAACTACTACTCTTAACCCTATTATTAACCAGTTTATTTCAAGGGTTTTCGCAAACTAAAGGATTGAGTTATCAAGCAGTAATTTTAAATCCAGACTCACAAGAAATTCCAGGCGTAAATGCTTCAGAGAATCTTTTAGTCAACAAAAATGTAGTCATTCAATTTACCATTATAAATGCTCTTGGAAATCGTGAGTACCAAGAAACTCATCAGACAACTACAGATCAGTATGGAATGATTAATCTAATAATAGGCTCCGGAAGTGTAACAGGAGGAACCGCTTTTGATTCCATTGTTTGGGACGGTCTGAAAAAGACATTAAAAGTAGCGATAGATTTTTCAGCAAGAGGGTTTGATTTTACGCTCTTGGATGAACAAATACTTAGGTATATACCACATCCCACAAACGAGGCAACGATGACCTTGATTACTAATAATACTGCAGCCATTGCTCTGAATAGTTTAAAAAACACCAATGTAACAACGGATTTATCCATTACAGGAATTACAGATGCAAGAACCATTGTTTCTTCCGATGGAACAGACGCTACAATTCCTGTAGCGAGTAGTGCTGCAAGTGGTGTGATGTCAACAGCAATATATGATGCACATGTAGCCAATATTGCAAACATTGCGGCAAACACTACTGCAATAGCATCAGGAATAATAGGAGCAACCGGAGCAACCGGAGCAACCGGAGCCACAGGAGCTCAAGGTTTACAGGGTATTCAGGGTATTCAAGGTACATCAGGAGTTGATGGGGTAGATGGCGCAGTAGGGGCCACAGGCCCACAAGGAATACAAGGTGTAGCCGGAACCACCGTAGCCACCGGAGCCACAGGTCCACAAGGTAACGATGGAGCTAATGGAACTTCGGTAGCCATTCAAGGAAGTGTAGTTAACGCAGCTTCTTTACCAGCAAC
>JAQWOR010000004.1 GCA_029245785.1 Polaribacter sp. | reverse complement strand
GAACGTTTATGTATGGTTTTACAAGGTGTAACATCAAATTATGACACCGATGTTTTCAAGCCTTTAATTCGAGAAATTAAAACCATTACAAAAACAACCTATGGCAAAGACCAAAAAACAGACATTGCCATTCGTGTTATTATAGATCATGTAAGAGCTGTTGCTTTTTCTATTGCTGATGGGCAATTGCCAAGCAATACCGGGGCAGGTTACGTAATAAGGAGAATTTTACGAAGAGCCATTCGTTACGGATTTACATTTTTAGGCCAAAAAGAACCTTTTATGTACAGATTGGTTGATGTATTAAGTGCGCAAATGGGAGAAGCTTTTCCAGAATTAATGGGGCAAAAACAGCTGATCGAGAATGTTATCAAAGAAGAAGAAAATTCTTTTTTACGAACCTTAGATAATGGGTTGATGTTATTAGACAAAGTTCTTAAAACTACAAAAGGAAACGTAATTTCTGGAAGCAAAGCTTTTGAGCTATATGACACCTACGGATTTCCGTTAGACTTGACACAATTAATTGCCAGAGAAAAAGGATTTACGGTTGATGAAAACGAATTTTCATCAGAAATGGAACAACAAAAAAATCGCTCTCGTGCCGCTTCTGCAAGCGAAACTGGAGATTGGATTGTGTTATTAAAAAATGAAGCAGAAGCATTTATCGGTTATGACCATTTAGAAGCAACAGTACAATTAACTCGTTATAGAAAAGTGGTTTCAAAAAAAGACGGCGAACAATATCAATTGGTTTTTAATAAAACTCCTTTTTATCCTGAAGGTGGAGGACAAGTTGGCGACAAAGGCTATTTAGAAGTTCCCAATGGAGATGTTGTATATATCTTAGACACCAAAAAAGAAAACAATGTCATCATTCATTACTCAAAGAACCTGCCAAAACATTTAAATGAAAATTTAAAAGCAGTTGTAGACAAAAAGCAACGCTACAGAACCGAGTGCAATCATACCGCAACACACTTATTGCATCAAGCGTTGCGAGAAATTTTAGGAACACATGTTGAACAAAAAGGATCTGCTGTGCATTCTAAATACTTACGCTTTGATTTTTCTCATTTCTCTAAAGTAACCGCTGAGCAATTACAAGAGGTTGAAAATTTTGTAAACAGAAGAATTGCAGGAAAATTACCTCTAGAAGAACAACGAAATATAGAAATGAAACAGGCAATTAGCGAAGGAGCAGTAGCTTTGTTTGGCGAAAAATATGGTGACACTGTAAGAGCAATTCGCTTCGGACAATCAATGGAGTTGTGCGGAGGAACACATGTAAAAAACACAGGAGATATTTGGCACTTTAAAATCAAATCTGAAGGCGCCGTGGCTGCAGGAATTCGAAGAATTGAAGCCATTACAAATGACGCTGTAAAAGGCTTTTATCACGACAATAATACGGCGATTTTTGAAATAAAAAAACTCTTAAACAACACTAAAGAACCTATAAAAGCAGTACAATCTTTGCAAGATGAAAACACAGCTCTTAAAAAACATGTTGAACAATTGCTAAAAGAAAAAGCCCAACATTTAATTGGCAACTTAAGAAATCAGCTGCAAGAAGTAAATGGAGTACAGTTTTTGGCAACCAAAATAGACTTAGATCAAAACGGAATTAAAAACCTTGCTTTTGCACTGGGAAAAGAATTTCAAAATTTGTTCTTGCTATTTGCAACTTCTGAAAAGAAAGACAAAGCCATGTTGACGTGCTATATTTCGAAAGAATTGGCAAACGAGCGTGGGTATGATGCTGGAAAAGTAGTTCGAGAATTGGGAAAACTAATTCACGGTGGCGGAGGCGGACAAAATTTCTTTGCAACTGCTGGTGGTAAAAACCCAGGCGGAATTGCAGAAGCATTAGAGCGCGCTGTTGATTATTTGAGGTAGTTTTCTATATGGTTTTTCTCTCACAAAGACGTAAAGCTGCAAAGCTTTGACCAATATTAATTCTTCGTTTTTGTTACGCCTATGCGACTTTACAAGAAATTAAAATAAAAATCTTTAACTTGCTAAGAAATAAATTTCAACGAAGTCTTAATCAAAAATGAAATAACAAGAACCGTACATAATTTATAAAACTTTTGCGCCTTAGCGCCTTTTCGAGATGAACTTACAAACCCACATACCCATTCAGCAAGAGTCTCAAAACCCAATAGATTATACCTCGAAGTTGTTGCTAATTGGTTCTTGTTTTTCAGAGAACATTGGTGGTAAATTAGACCATTATAAATTTCAGGCGGTTCAAAATCCGTTGGGTATTTTATTTCATCCAACTGCTATAGAAAATTTTATTTGCAATACCATTAATGAAAAGACATATACCGAAGAGGATGTGTTTTTTTACAACGAACGTTGGCATTGCTTTGACGCGCATTCTGTAGTTAGCAGTCCAAACAAAGAAGTATTGTTAAAGCAGTTAAATCATGCCATTGTTTCCACAAACAAACAACTACATCAATCTTCACACCTTATAATTACCCTTGGCACTTCTTGGGTGTACAGACATATTGAAACTGATACTATTGTTGCAAATTGTCATAAAGTTCCACAGAAGAAATTCTTAAAAGAAGTACTTTCTATTGATGAAATTACTCAAAGTTTAGAAGCAATTATTGCCTTGGTTAACAGTGTAAATAATGAGGTAAACATTTTGTTTACAATTTCTCCTATTCGGCATTTAAAAGATGGATTTATAGAAAACCAACAGAGCAAGGCACACTTAATTGCTGCAATTCATCAAGTATTAAACAGAGGTAATGCTTCCTATTTTCCATCGTATGAGCTGATGATGGATGAATTGCGAGATTACCGATTTTATGCAGAAGACATGCTACATCCAAACCAAACGGCAATCAATTATATTTGGGAAAACTTTACCAATTCTTGGATTTCAGAAGAGGCACAAATTACCATGCAAGAAGTCGCAACGATTCAACGTGGATTGGCACACAGGCCTTTTAATGAAGACTCAGAGCAACATCAACAGTTCTTAAAAACGCTACAAGAAAAAATGGAAACACTTCAAAAAGCAGTTCCATCTATTGTATTCGAGTAAGGAGTTTTTTAATTACAGGGCTAGCCATTGGATTCTCAAAGCACTGGTTTTTAACAATAACAAAACCGACAACGTTCATTTCAATGTAAATACCTACAAGGTTTTGAAAACCTTGCAGGAAAAGAAATATTAGTATTCTTCTAAATTTTGCAACTTAAATGGCGGAGCCTTATTTAAGTATTCGGAAGTAAATCCAAACCACTTTCAATCAATTTTTGATGCTTTTTACTACTGCTTTGTAAATTCTTTAAATGCTGTAAAATTTCTGTTTGGCAAGAAAAGTCATATTCTTGTGATAGCTCATACAATTCTAATGGCAACAGCCAATCTTCAGAAAAACCAACAGAAACCTTTTTGAAAATCGCAGAGACTTTCTCTTCGTTTACAGAATTGTCTTCTCTCATTTTTCGAACATCAACATACAAACCATACAATTCTTTTTGGAGTGAAGAATAGTCAATTTTATGAGTTTTTATTTCAGAAACTTGCCCTAAGTCTTCAAAAGAATTTGCATCTGCAGGGCCAGAAAATGCAGAAATAATTTCTTTACCAACTGCCATGTCGTAAATTCCCCAAGAAGGGTCAAACAACACAGTATCTTTATAAGTAACCGTACAGTTTTTAAAAGAAATTAATAGAATTTTTCCCCGTAGATCTCTAGTTCCAGTAATAACGTCTCCAACAACTTTTACACCGCCTTCAAATTCTAACGAGGTTTGTTTTCCTTCATAAATTTTATAGGCTTCCAAATCACGTGGACTCATATTTTCAATAGGAATATTGATTCCTTTCAATTTTCCAACAGGACTTCCAAATCCTTCAGAATGGTATTCTGTTCCATGACCAATTAGCTCTTTATCTCTAGTAGACAATACTGTTTTTCCTGTGGTTTGCACGTAAATAGGCTGCTCATTTTCATCAGAAATCACATTCGTAAAAACTCCCGAAATCTGTATGCCCGTGCTCAATTCAATTGTTCCTAAATTGTTAGAATTGATTAATTTCTGAGCGCCTTTTAAGCCTCCTTTTCGAATGGCCATTTTATTTGCAAACTGCTCTAGCACCAAACTTAAATGCGCAAAATCTGGTGTTACAAATAATTGTGGCTGTGGTTTTGTAATGTCAAAACTCACATTGGCGGCCTCAACAGTATAGGGTAATTTTTCAACTTCAGGCTGCATACACCATGCACTTTCTCCAATTGAAGAAAGCAGTCCAGCTCCATAAATTTTTGGAGCGTCAACAGTTCCTATCAAACCATACTCAACAGTCCACCAATGTAAATTTCGTATTTGGGCCATTTCAGACAATTCTCCCATGTTGTTTTGCAACATTTCTACAGAGTTTTGCGCATCAGAAATTTCTTTTAAGCTGGCATTAGGGTCTTCTTTTAAAATTGAAAGCAATCGAATGGCTTCATACATTTCATAATCTTTTTTAGATGAAATGGCCTTGCTTCCTATTTCTCCAAAGCGTCTTAAATATTCTGCATACTCTGGATTTGCAATAATAGGAGCGTGCCCTGCTGCCTCATGAATAATATCTGGCGCTGGCGTATACTCAATATGATCAATCGTTCTCATATCAGAAGCAATTACCAATACATTATAGGCTTGAAATTCCATAAATGCATTTGGAGGTATAAATCCATCTACAGAAACGGCCGCCCATCCAATCTCTTTTAAAATTCTATTCATGCCTGCCATATACGGAATATTTTCAATCGAAATTCCCGTTTTTTCCAAGCCTTTTAGATAAGACGTATGCGCTACTTTACTCAAATAATCAACATTCATACGCATCACATAACGCCATACCGCTTGGTTTTGTGCTGTATATGCAGCATAGGGCTGTTGTACAATAAATTTGTATAAGTGCTTAGGGAGCTTTTTGGTGACTTCGTTCAACTCAAAATGAGGTTTCATAGGTTTTAACGCTAAATATTAACTAGGTAAAATTACAATTTTAAAACCTCTTTTTATCGATTTTAACAAAAACAGTTTAAAATGATACACAAAGCATCTATTCGCTTATTATGATGCTGCAATTAAACATAATTTTTACCCTCTCTATTTATTTGTATATACAATTGATAGTGACTAAAACTCCCCACAAATTGTAATCTATTTTTTAACTTGCGTCTATAATTTGTGTTCCTCATGTAAGGAATTATTCCCCGCGCACATCTTTTATTACAACCTTATTTTTGAAAAAGGAATACAGTAAAAAGCATCCATTGTTTTATTACAAGGGTGCTTTTATCTTTATATTTGTAGTGATTTTTAAGTATTAAAAAAATTACGGTATCGGTTTCGTAACTATTTAAGCACAGCCAAAAAATCTTTCTTATTTTTGTATTTTAACTCTTGATATGAACAAAAAAGTAATCTTACTTATTTTAGATGGCTGGGGAATTACCCAAGACCCCAAAGTATCTGCAATTTACAATGCTAAAACACCGTTTATCAATTCGTTATACGACAAATATCCACACGCAAATTTACGAACTGATGGAGAACATGTTGGTTTGCCTGTTGGGCAAATGGGGAATTCAGAAGTAGGCCATATGAATTTAGGCGCCGGTAGAATTGTATATCAAAACTTGGCAAAAATAAACAATGCTGTAGAAGAAGGAACTTTGGAGAAAGAAGCCACTCTTTTAGCAGCGTTTGATCATGCCAAAAAGCACAAAAAAAACGTACACTTTATGGGGCTTCTTTCTGATGGAGGTATCCATTCCCACATCAATCATTTAAAAGGATTGCTAGATGCCGCAGATCAAAACAATGTAGAAAATGTGTTTTTACATGCCTTTACAGATGGCAGAGATTGCGATCCGAAATCTGGTAAATTCTTTATCAATGAGATTGAAGAGTACATGCAAAAAACAACAGGAACCTTGGCTTCTGTTATTTGAAGGTATTATGCAATGGACAGAGACAACCGGTGGGAACGCATTCAATTGGCATACGATGCTTTGGTAAATGGAAAAGGAACTTTTTCTACCGATGCCTCAAAAAGCATGGAACAAAGTTATGCCGCTGGAGTAACAGATGAGTTTATAAAACCCATTATACTGGTTGATCATAAGCAACAACCAAAAGCAAATATTAAAAAAGACGATGTTGTTATTTTCTTCAACTTTAGAACTGACAGAGGACGACAATTGACCAATGCACTGAGTCAGCAAGATTTTCCTGAATTTGGAATGAAAAAATTGCCGCTGCATTTTACAACATTAACAGGCTATGACGCTCGGTTTAAAAATGTCCATGTAATTTATCACAACAACAACATTCAAAATACGCTGGGTGAAGTTTTAGAAACAGCAGGGAAAACTCAAATCAGAATTGCCGAAACAGAAAAATACCCACATGTTACCTTTTTCTTTTCTGGCGGAAGAGAAAAAGAATTTAATGGAGAAACACGCTTGTTATGTCCATCTCCAAAAGTAGCCACCTATGATTTAAAACCCGAAATGAGCGCTTATGAAATTAGAGATGCTATTATTCCAGCATTGAAAAAAGGAGCTGTTGATTTTGTTTGTTTAAACTTTGCCAATGGAGACATGGTTGGGCACACCGGCGTTTTTGATGCTGCCGTAAAAGCGTGCGAAGCTGTTGATCATTGCACCAAAGACCTGATCCATTCAGCCTTAGAAAATGAATACACCACCATTTTAATTGCAGATCATGGAAACTGTGAAACCATGATGAATCCAGATGGAAGCCCTCACACTTCACACACAACAAATCCAGTTCCAATGATTCTTATTGATCCAGAACTAAAATCAATAAAAAATGGTGTCTTAGGCGATATTGCACCCACAATTTTAAAATTAATGGGCATTGAGCAACCCTCAGAAATGACACAACAACCTTTGGTATAACCTATCTTTATTTGCACATGAAAAACGTATTCTTTTTACTTGCTTTTTTTTTATTAACAACGAGCAATGCACAACAAAAATTCGCAGCAACGAAAAGCGCTTCAGGCCATTTAATTGGCCTTGTAACTAAAGCTGATTTCAATCAACAACCTTACGCAACATGGTTTACAAAAAATTTTGATACGTATACTCTAGATACAAAAACCATTAAAGCACTACAAAAAAAGTTAAAGCGGGTAACCATCAAAGCATTTATGGGCACTTGGTGTAAAGATAGCAGAAGAGAAGTGCCTAGGTTTTACAAGGTGCTAGAAGCTGCAAATTTCGACCTTAAAAACATAGAAATGATCACTGTAAATAGAGGTAAAAGAACTCCAGATAATCTACAAGAAGGATTTGACATTAAAAGAGTTCCTACGTTTATTTTTTATAAAAAAGGAAAGGAAATTGGACGCTATGTAGAGTTTCCGAGAGCATCTTTAGAAAAAGACATCTTAACCATTGTGAGTGGAAAACCTTACAAACATTCCTACGAGAAATAGCTGTTATCCTTTTTATTTTATTGCATCGAAATAATCTCTTTCTATCGTTTCTCTAAAATTTGGATGCGCAATTTTTACCAATTCTTTTACGCGTTGTTTTATTGTTTTTCCATACAAATTGGCAACGCCATATTCAGTAATAATATATTGAACATGCGCCCTAGTTGTAACCACTCCTGCTCCTGGTTTTAAAAAGGGAACAATTCTACTAACCCCTTTATTTGTAATAGATGGCAAAGCGATGATTGCTTTTCCTCCTTTACTCAATGATGCACCTCTTATAAAATCCATTTGACCACCTACTCCAGAATACATTTTTCTTCCGATAGAATCTGCACAAACTTGTCCTGACACATCTACTTCTACTGCTGAGTTTATCGCAATCATTTTAGGATTTAATTTGATATTAGAAACATCATTCACATAATCACAAGAGCGCATTTCTACAAAAGGGTTATCATCTACATAATCATACAAGCGTTTTGTACCTACTAAAAAAGTACTCAAAGCCCTTCCTTGATTGATTCCTTTAAAATCTCCCGTAATCACATTTTTTAAAATCAAATCAATCACTCCATCAGAAAACATTTCTGTATGCAAACCCAAATCTTTATGATTTCCTAACCTTGACAATACTGCATTCGGAATGTTTCCAATTCCCATTTGCAACGTACTTCGGTCATCAATCAATTCTGCAACATAATCTCCAATGGTATTTTCAATAGCGGTAGGTGCTGGTAAAAACACTTCGGGAATAGCGGTATTTACTTCTACAAACGTATCTAATTCAGAAACATGAATAATTCCTTCTCCATGAACTCTTGGCATTTGAGGATTTATCTGTGCAATTACATGTGTTGCATTTTTAATGGCTGCCAAAGTGGCTTCTACAGAAACCCCTAACGAACAATAGCCGTGCTTATCTGGCGGAGAAACATGAATCAATGCCACATCAATGGGCAAAATATTTCGGTTAAACAGTTGCGGAACTTCACTTAAAAAAACAGGAGTATACGAACCGTTTCCTGCTTTTAATGTATGGCGTACATTTTTACCGATAAAAAAAGAATTCACATGAAAGCTATCTCTATATTTTGGATCTGCATAAGGCGCAGAGCCTTCTGTATGCAAATGACATACCTCTACATTTCTAAGTTCTTCATGTCTTGCAGACATGGCATTAACTAATTCTTGTGGTGCAGCTGCTGCAGCTTGCACATATACTCTGTTGTTTGATTTTATTATTTTTACGGCTTGTGCTGCCGTTACTGATTTGTACATTTCCTTGTTTTTATAAGGCAAATTTACTGATAGAAATTTATATAAAACCTGCTAAAAGTCATATTATTCTTGTTTTTTTTGATTCTTATTTTGACAAGCACCTTCTCTTTTAAAGTCTTTTTTTTAAAGTATCTTTGCGCTTTAATTTTTTACTGAAAATGATTCAAATAAAGACCTTAGAAGAAATTGAATTGATGCGAGAAAGCGCATTGGTTGTTTCAAAAACGTTGGGAATATTAGCTGCAGAAGTGAAGCCTGGTGTAACCACCTTACAGTTAGATAAACTTGCAGAAGAATTTATCCGCTCTGAAGGAGCGATTCCTGGGTTTTTAGGTTTGTATGATTTCCCAAATACCTTATGCATGAGTCCAAATGCTCAGGTGGTACATGGAATTCCGAATAAAAAACCTCTTGTAGAAGGCGATATCATTTCTATTGATTGCGGGAGCATTAAAAATGGTTTTTATGGAGATCATGCCTATACGTTTGAGGTGGGAGAAGTAGCTCCAGAAACCAAAAAATTATTACAGATTACCAAAGAAAGTTTGTACGAAGGCATTCGAGAACTACGTGCTGGAAACCGTGTTGGAGATGTTGGTTTTGCCATTCAAAAACACGCAGAAAAACATGGTTATGGAGTGGTCAGAGAACTGGTAGGCCATGGGTTGGGAAGAGAAATGCATGAAGATCCTGAAATGCCAAATTATGGAAAAAGAGGACGTGGAAAAAAGTTTGTAAACGGAATGGTTGTTGCCATTGAGCCGATGATAAATTTAGGAACTCATAAAATCAATCAACTAAAAGATGGCTGGACCATTTTAACCAGAGATGGCAAACCAAGCGCTCATTTTGAACATGATGTTGCCATTGTAAATGGAAAACCAGAATTGCTTTCTACCTTTAAATATGTTTACGAAGCCTTAGGGATAGAAAGCAATGAAGAAGATGAATTTCGTCAAAAACCGCTAATACATTAAACCTTATTTAAAGCAACAGTGTCCATTTTCAAGCTCATATTGAATACCGTTCCTCGTCCAATTCTTATCAAATTGAGTTATTTGGCACGACCTGTTATTGCCTTTTTTTTAAAAGGAGATGTATATACCGATCCAATAGACGGAAAAAATTTTCGTACATTTTTACCTTACGGATATGAGACACAACGAAAAAATGTACTGTCTCCAAGCACACTTTCTTTAGAGAGACATCGCTTACTATGGTTGTTTTTACAACAAGAAACCGATTTTTTCTCCGCAGAGAAAAAAGTATTACACATGGCGCCAGAGCAATGCTTCTTATCCCGCTTTAGAAAACAAAAAAACTTAGCATACGTAACAGCAGATTTACATTCGCCGATTGCTGATGTAAAAGCTGATATCTGTAACCTTCCTTTTGAGGAAAATTCTTTTGATATCGTTTTTTGTAATCATGTATTAGAGAATATTGCTGATGACACCAAAGCCATGCAAGAACTGTATCGTGTGCTAAAACCCGGCGGAATGGGGATTTTTCAAATTCCGCAAGATCTAAACAGAGCAACAACCTTTGAAGACAATAGTATTACAGACCGAAAAGAACGAACTCAACTATTTGGGCAATACGATCATGTAAGAGTGTATGGAAGAGATTATTTTGACAAGCTACGCACTATTGGTTTTCGTGTTGACGAAGTGGATTACACGCAAAAAATTGCTCCAGAAATGGTAGAACGATTTTGTTTATCTAAAGGAGAAATTTTACCTGTTTGCTATAAGTAGCCTATTACTTGTTTTTTAAATTCATAGAGGAGGATATATTCCGCACAACTTGCTCCAACGGCTCCTGCTCCTACTACTGTAACTTTCATTTTTATGTAATAATTTATTATAAAATTTCTGCAAAAATAAGCAATCCTAAAAAGATAGCACTATTATTCTATCAATAAAAAAGCCAGTAAAAACTGACTTAATCATCAATTTTGTTTAAAAACAAAACAGTAAAAATGTTTTAATACAAATGCCCTGTTATTGCCACACCATCAGATGCTACCCATACATTTGACCCATGAAGTTTTATCATAATTTTGTTAGTGTCAATTATATTTACTTGATACCCTTTTTTTCCTAATTGTGTAATATCACTATGCAGTAAGAAGAGCGTTGATTTTTCTGTTTTTAAATTTATTAACTCAAAATAGTATTTATTTATATCTAATTCCGAATGTTGAATTAAAACTACTGAAGCGTCTTTAAACATTACTTCACATGTACTCATATCATATTTTTTATGAGAATGTGGGCAATACTTAGTAGACTGACCACAGCTAACAAAAAACAAAACTATGATTATTAATATTTTTACTTTATAGTTAATTATGCTATTCATTATTGGATTATTTTATTAACCTGACGATTTTTTACCGTAATTTTATTAAGCTGCATATTTGATTTCTTTATGTTTAAAATATTTTTTTACTCTTTGGTTCTTTTTTTGTAACATTCCCATATGGTTTTGAACATTTTCTTTGAGTTGATTTTGATTTTTTGGAGCAGGCTTTTCAGACAATTCCCGCTGGTGCGCGATTGTATCGCGTTCTCCTACTTACCACTACGCTTTGACATAGCGGCAGCGAGATTTTTTTACTTTGAACTATATGCCACCAATTCTCCTGTAGCATTTGTATAAATTAATATCACTTTTAAGTGCGGGTATTTTTCTACAAATAATTTTGTTTTTTCAAATCCCATGGCCATAAAAGCGGTCGCATAGGCATCTACATCTGCACAATCTAAACTTGAAATTACAGAAACACTTAACAAATTACTTTCTGTTGCAAAACCTGTTTTTGGATTTACCGTATGCACATATTTTTTTCCTTCATCACTAATTCTAAATTTTCTATAATTCCCAGAAGTTGCCATTGATTGGTTTGACAATTCAATTGTTTTCTGAAAAGATTGTGTTCCGTCAGTGTTCGGTTTTTCAATGGCGATTCTCCAATGCTGTTGTTTGCTGCTTTTTCCGCTGGCTCTTATTTCTCCTCCTATTTCAACCAAATAATTTTGAATGTTTTTACTTTCTAAAAAACGGGCAATAAGATCTACTCCATAACCTTTTGCAATGGAATTGAAATCGAGAAAAATACGAGCGTCTTGCTTTCTAATCTTACCTTTTTCCAATTGTATTTTGTCAAATCCTACCAACTGCATCATTTTTTGAACAGCCACACTATCCATGTTTTTTTTCGCTTTTTCAGGCCCAAAACCCCACGCATTTACCAAAAATCCAACCGTAGGATCAAAATAGCCATTGGTTTCTGTATAAATTCTTTTTGATTTTTGATAGACTTCTTCAAACAACGCATCAACCACAACAGCTGTATCTCCTGCATTGATTTTAGAAATATCTGACGTTGGTATATAGGTCGAGAGCGACCTGTTCATTAAAGAAAACAAACTGTCAATAGATTTTTGATAGTTGTTATTTTGAGCACTCAGATAGGTAATATGATACGTGGTTCCAAAAATATAGCCCTCTAACCGAACAGTTGCATCTATATTTTTTTGATTACAAGAAATCAAAACACTTAAAAAAACAAGGAGAATATACCTTTTCATCGTAAAAAAATTAATTAAAACAAAGATAAACTATAAAATCATCACAAAAACATCATAAATTCTTATTAATCTGATTTTTTTTGCAATCTATTGTATAGATTTGTAGAACCATTAATTCTTATATAAAATGAAAAAAATATTACTACCCTTATCTGTCGTTCTTTTAATGAGCTCATGTGTCTCTAAAAAAGAGTATGTAGCTTTAAAAAGCACGCATCAAAAAACAAAAGATGAACTACTTGCTGTTAGCACTAGTTTGACAAAGTGTACCATTGAAAATGAAAAAAATCAATCACAATATGGTGCAACTATCGCAACTCTAGAAACTACGGTTAAAGAGTTGAAAAAAGACAAAAAGAGAACCTTAGAGTTTGTTGATAATTTAACGGTTCTTACCAAAGGAGCCAATGAGAACATTAAAGAAACCTTGGTTCAATTAAGCAAAAAAGATGCGTATATCAATAGAGTAAGAGCAGCAACTACCAAAAAAGATTCTTTAAACCTAGTTCTTGCCTTTCACTTAAAGAAAGAATTATTAGATGGCATCGATGATGAAGACATTGAAGTTAATGTTGAAAAAACAGTTGTTTACATTTCTATTTCTGACAAATTATTGTTTAAAAGTGGAAGCTATAATGTAACTAAAAAAGCATACGACGTTTTAGAAAAAGTAGCTACCGTTATTAATGGGCAACCTAATATGGATGTAATGGTTGAAGGCCATACAGATTCTAAAACAATTAAAACAGATTTCATTCAAGACAACTGGGACTTAAGCGCTATGAGAGCAACCTCTATTGCAAGAATTTTACAGCATAAATACAAGGTTGAGCCAAGTAGATTGATTGCCGCGGGTAGAAGTAGCTATGTGCCATTAGGCCCAAATGACACCAATGCAAGCCGATCTAAAAACAGAAGAACTAAAATTATCATTCTTCCTAAGCTAGGTCAGTTCTTTGACTTGTTGGAAGAAAAAGCGGAGTAATTTTTTACAACATACCATTAAAAAAGGCTGTCTAAAAAGACAGCCTTTTTTATTAAAGTTAATGCAATCCTTATTCCAACACTTTTATAAAATCATCAAAAGCCACATAATAAGGCTGGTCTTTAAAAACTGGACCTCCAACACTTTCTGCATTGGCAATTCCGATACCTGCAAACCAAATATGAGCCTTTTGTTTTTTGGCGTGTGCTTTAAAAGTTTCCATCCATAAAACATCATAATCTGCTGGAGATTGAATATTATTCGAGGTTTTTACCAACACAAAAATGGTAGGTTCTCCTTTTTTAAACAAGACAAACTGCGGATGTTTTTTTAACTGACTGTTTACCGACACAAATTCATAACCCATTTCTTGCAGCCTTTTCCCTGCAATGTTCATCCCTAAATTGTGAAGTTCTTGTGCTGTTAATACTCGCATTTACTTTCGTTTGTTGCGTTTATTGTAATTTTTATCGCCTCTTGTTTTAGGTTTCTTGTATTTTTTGGCAATTTCTCTTCGGTACGAACCGCCTTGATTTGTTTTGCTATTTTTTTCACTTTTTTCATGAAAGGCAGCTCCAGGAGTAAATTGGTCTGTTTTACGTTTCGTAGGGTTATGGTGTTCAAAATCTACAGGACGTTCTTCAGGTGTTAAACGCTCAGCAATTGCTACTTCTGATGGGAATTCCATTTTCGGAATTTCCCGTTTCATTAGTTTTTCAATGGCTACTTTATCTTCCTGTTCCTTTTCTGTCGAAAATAAAATGGTTTTCCCTTCATGTTCTGCCCTTCCTGTTCTTCCAATTCGATGCATGTAATTTTCTGGAAAAGAGGGTGTATCAAAATTAATTACATGACTAATTTCATCCAAATCCAATCCACGAGCCATGACATCTGTAGCTACCAATATCCGGTTCATTCCATCATCAAACTGACGAATAGATCGAATTCTATAATTCTGTGTTTTATTGGAGTGAATCACACAAATCTCATCAGCAAAAGATTCATCTAAAGCTTCAAACAATCTGTCTGCACTCTTTTTATTCGATACAAAAACCAACACCTTTGTAAAGGTTTCTTTATCTTGAATTAAGTGATTTAAGAGATTTACTTTGGTATAGAAATTAGGAACCTCATAACATTGTTGTGCAATATTATCTAGAGGTGTTCCACTTACTGCGATAGCTACTGTTTCTGGTGATTTAAAATAGTCTTGAATTAAGGCCGCTACTCCTTCTGTCATGGTTGCATAAAACATTACATTTTGTCTGCGTTCTGGTAAGACATCAAAAATATTTAACAACTGAAATCGAAACCCTAAATCTAACATTACATCTACCTCGTCAATTACCAATTTCTGAATAGATTTCAGCTTTAATGCTTTACTCAAGGCCAAATCATACAAGCGCCCTGGAGTTGCCACAATAATGTCTAGACCTTCTGCAATGGCACTCTTTTGAGTGTTGATATTGGTTCCTCCATACACTCCTAATACACGCACGTTTATATACGCTGCTAATTTTTCAATTTCTTCAACAACTTGTATGACCAATTCTCTTGTTGGCACCAACACTAATATTCTTGGATGTTGCTGTCTAGAAAATTTTAAATCTCTCAAAACAGGCAACATATAGGCAAAGGTTTTTCCTGTACCTGTTTGCGCAATTCCAACAACATCTTTCCCAGATCTAACTACAGAAAACGCTTGTTCTTGAATGGGTGTAGGCTGTACAAACCCCAAGTCTTCAATAGCATTGAATAGTTGTTTCGATAAATTTAAATCTTCAAAAGTGGTCATTATCCGTTGTTTTAAGTTGCAAAGATACTGTTTCTATACTGTATTGATTTTTTTATAAAGTAAAAAAACCAACACAATGTGCTGGTTTTTTTACTTTGTTTTGTCATTGTATTTCCAAATCTTGATAATTGTCAAGAAAAAGAAATCATTTGTTTGGAAAGATCACTTCGTCACAATGTTTCTCTTAGTGATAACTTAATGTCTATCCTCCAAAGTCATCAAAACGGATATTTTCATCATCTAGACCAAAATCTTCACCCATTTTTTGTACTGCATTGTTCATCAATGGAGGGCCACAGAAATACAATTCTAAATCTTCAGGCGCATCGTGTTTTGATAAATATTGATCGATAACCACTTGGTGAATAAAACCAACAAAACCGTCACCTTCTTCATCGTTCACGTCTTTTTTAACGGTCCAGTTATCTGCTTCTGCAGGATCTGATAAGGCGATAAAGAATTTAAAATTCGGGAAATCTTTTTCTAAAGCTCTAAAGTAATGTATGTAAAACAGTTCTGCTTTAGAACGACCTCCGTACCAATAAGTTACTTTTCTATTGGTTTTTAATGTTCTAAACAATTGGTATAAATGCGATCGCATTGGCGCCATTCCTGCACCTCCACCAACATATAGCATTTCTGCTTCAGAATCGTTGATAAAGAACTCTCCATAAGGGCCAGAAATAGTTACTTTATCTCCTGGTTTTTGATTAAATATATACGAAGATGCTACTCCTGGATTTACATCAATCCAGCCACCTTTTTCTCTATCAAAAGGAGGTGTTGCAACACGTACGTTCAACATAATTTTTCTGCCTTCTGCAGGGTAAGAAGCCATCGAATAGGCTCTTTCTACCGTATCCGTGTTTTTCATAACCAAGGGCCACAACCCAAACTTTTCCCAATCTCCTTTAAACTTATCAGGCTCTCCTGGATGATCTTCTGGATGTGCCGTTACATCCATTTCTGAGTATTTTATCTCTGTTTCTGGAATTTCAATCTGAATATACCCTCCAGCTTTATATCCCATATCTTCAGGAATTTCAACGATAAATTCTTTGATAAAGGTTGCTACATTGTAATTAGAAACAACGGTTGCTTCCCATTTTTTAATTCCAAAAATTTCTTCTGGAATAGAAATATCCATGTCTTGTTTTACTTTTACTTGACATGATAAACGAACACCGTCTTGTAATTCTTTTCTGCTAAAGTGTGGTGTTTCAGTTGGCAAGGCTTCACCTCCACCAGCGTTTACATGGCATTCACATTGAATACAGGTTCCACCACCACCACAAGCGGATGGTAAAAATATTTTTTCACCTCCTAACGTAGATAACAAGGAGCCTCCAGAGGCCACTTCAATTGTTCTTTCTCCGTTAATAGTAATTTTTACAGGACCTGATGGAGATAATTTTTGCTTTACAACCAATAATAATCCTACTAACACCAATGTAATTAATAGAAAAGCAACGACTGTTACTGCTATTGTTCCACCTGTACTTGCTACTGCTACTATCATCTTAACCAATTATTTTTTTGAAATTTCTTGTACTTCTTTTTTGATTTTCTCAATCGCTTCTTTAGAAATTTTACCCGTATCATTTCCTTTTTCTCCTCCGGTCAACATCCCTCCAAAACTCATAAATCCAATGGCCATTAATCCTGTAATGATAAATGTAATTCCCAATCCTCTTAATGCTGCGGGAACGTTTGAGTATCTAATTTTTTCACGAATGGCAGCAATTGACAAAATAGCTAAAAACCAACCTATTCCAGAACCAATTCCGTAGGTCATTGCCAATCCAAACGTTGGAATTTCACGTGATTGCATGAATAATGATCCTCCTAAAATTGCACAGTTTACGGCAATTAATGGTAAGAAAATTCCTAATGAATTGTATAACGATGGTGAAAATTTTTCTACAACAATCTCTACCAGTTGTACCATGGTTGCAATGGTTGCAATAAACATGATAAATGATAAAAAGCTTAAGTCATAACTTGCATATTCTGATCCAAGCCATTTCAAAGCTCCTGGTTGCAACAAGTATTGGTCTAATATCCAGTTTAAAGGTACTGTAATTGCCAATACAAATATAACAGCTGCTCCTAAACCAACAGCGGTACTTACTTTTTTAGAAACCGCAAGGTACGAACACATTCCTAAGAATGTAGCAAACACCATGTTGTCTATAAATATCGATTTGAAAAATAATTCTAAATGTTCCATATTCTATATTTTTTCCTCTTTTCTCAGATTAGCATCACTATTCTGGAAGATTGAAGAGGGTTTTTAATCCTCGATTAATGCGTTATTTCTACTACGCTGTATCCAAATAATGATTCCTAATGTAATCAGTGCCATTGGTGCTAACAACATAAATCCATTATTTTCATATCCGTAAGCATAGGCTCCTGTTTTCTCGATTGGGTCTCCTAATACTTTAATTCCTAATAAGGTTCCAGAACCTAATAGTTCTCTAAAAAACCCAACGATTACCAAAATCAATCCATATCCTGCAGCATTTCCAAGTCCATCCAAGAAAGAACGCCAAGCACCATTTGCCAAGGCAAAAGCTTCAAAACGTCCCATAATAATACAGTTGGTAATAATCAATCCTACAAAGACTGATAAGGTTTTGCTTAATTCGTAGGCAAACGCTTTTAGTACCAAATCAACAATAATTACTAAGGTTGCAACCACTACTAATTGTACAATAATTCTAATTTTTGATGGAATGATATTTCTCATCAATGAGATGACCACATTTCCAACTCCCAATACAAATAGTACTGCTACTGACATTACAATAGACGCTTCTAATTCTGCAGTAATGGCTAGGGCAGAACAAATACCCAATACTTGAATTGTAATTGGATTGTTATCTGCTAATGGGTCGGTTATTAATTTGCTGTCTTTAAAAAGTCCCATATATTAATTCTTTTTTAAATCTATAAAATAAGATGCATACGCGCTCAACTCAGATTTGATCATGGCTGACACGCCATCACCTGTAATTGTTGCTCCTGCAATTGCATCTACTTCATTGTCTGTTTTTTCTAAATTTTTTGGATCGTTATTTCCTTTTGCAACGGTAATTCCTTCAAATTCATTTGCGGCGTTCAATAAATTTTCTCCTATAAAATCATCCATAAAGAAACGTTGTTTGATATTGGCTCCTAGCCCTGGAGTTTCTCCTTTATGGTCTAAGAAAATTCCTTGAACGGTCATGTTTTCATCCATGGATACATAAGCCCAAATGGCATCCCACAATCCTTTTCCTCTTACAGGAACGATGTAGTAAATTTTCCCATCCTTTTTGCCAAGAAACAATGGTAGTTTTCTTACTTTTCCTTCTTTTGCTCTGGTTTGTTCTTTTTTGATATCGATCAAATAGGCATTGTCATTTGCTGTTACTTTATCTCCTTCAATAACCAATTGTTTTACAATGTATTTAGAAAACTCTGCGGCTACTTTATCTGTAGATATCAATGCTACAGTACCTTCTTCGTTTTCATGAATACCCATTGCATACAAAATGTTTTGCTGCTTTTCTAAACGCTTATTTTCGTCAATATTCGGCTTTAAAAACGACGCGAAAAAAGCCAATACTGTTCCAACAACAATCACCATTCCTACGGCAAAAAGTAGTGTATATAGATTACTATCTGTTTTTTTAGACATCTTTATGCAGTTTTAACTTTTAAACGATTCTTTCTTCTTTTCACATTTCCTTGTACTACGTAATGATCAATGGTTGGTGCAAACACATTCATTAATAAAATGGCCAACATTACTCCTTCTGGATAGGCTGGATTGAACACACGAATCATAATCGATAAAAAACCAATCAAGAATCCGTAAATCCATTTTCCTTTATTTGTTTGTGATGCTGTTACAGGATCGGTTGCCATGTACACGGCTCCAAATGCAAAACCTCCAATGAGTAAATGATGCCAAAATGGTGTACTCATTAAGCTGTAAAACTTACTGCTTTCTTCAATCCATCCTTGGTCTACAACTCCATTAAATATAAGTCCCATTGCCAAAGCTCCTAAAGCAGCACTTAGCATGATTTTTCCGCTTCCAATTTTTGTAAAAATCAAAAACAAGGCGCCAACTAGTATTAATAAAGTTGAGGTTTCTCCTACAGATCCTGGAACAAATCCAAAGAACATGTCCCAAGTAGAATAGACCATTTCTTTTCCTTGTGCCAAACTTCCTAGAATGGTTTCACCAGAAATAGCATCTACAGCTCCTGTTTTTTCAACAGCTCCTGTTACCCAAACTTTATCTCCACTCATCCAAGTTGGATAGGCAAAGAATAAAAAGGCTCTAATGGTTAATGCTGGATTTAAGATATTCATTCCGGTTCCTCCAAAAACTTCTTTTCCGATAACAACACCGAAAATTACCGCTACTGATAACATCCAAAGTGGAATATCAATTGGCACAATTAACGGTACCAACATTCCGGTTACCAAATATCCTTCTTCTACTTCGTGCCCTTTAATAATGGCAAAAAGAAACTCTACTCCCAATCCAATTCCATAAGAAATTATCACTAAAGGTAAAATTTTTGCTGCTCCAATAAGGAAATTTTCTAGGTTCCAAAATTCACTACTAAAGAAAGACATTCCTTCTGTAAATCCATTTACTGCAGCATGGTGTTGAAATCCTGCATTGAACATCCCAAATAGTAGGCATGGCACTAAAGCCATAATTACAATATTCATGGTACGTTTTAAATCGTCTGCTGCTTTGATATGAGTTCCTCCGTGAGTCGTCTCATTTGGCAGGTATAAAAAGGTATGGATTGCATTAAATGCAGGTGCCATTTTAGTTCCTTTATACTTTTCTTTTAAGGTATGTAACTTGTTTTTTAAGCTCATGATTATCCTATTTCTTCGATCATTAAATCCAACCCTTCTCTAATAATTTGTTGATGTGGTTGTTTTGATACACAAATAAATTCTGTCAATGCAAAATCTTCTGGTGCTACTTCATAGGCACCTAAAGCTTCCATTTCGTCTAAATCTTTATATAAAAATGCTTTTAATAATTGCATCGGGTACATGTCTAACGGAAACACTTCTTCATAAGAACCTGTAACTACAAATCCTCTGTGTTCTCCGTTTGTATTGGTTGTTAAATTGTATTTTTTCTTCGGGTTCAACCAAGAAAATGTCAATGCTCTTGAAGGAGAAACCTTATTAAAAACAGGTTTTGTCCAACCAAACAATTCATAATCGTTTCCTTCTGGAATTGCCGTGATTTGATTGTCGTAATACCCCAAGCTACCTTCTAAAGAAACCTGTGTTCCAGACAATACATTACCACTAATAATTCGTGTGTTTTCTGCATTTAAATTATCTGTTACGATGTTTTTAATAGCAGCTCCTGGATAGGCTGTCACATAAGTTGGTTTTGAAAATTGAGAACCTGTCAAGGCAAGGGTTCTTTTTGCATTGAACTTTCCTGTTAAGAACAACTCTCCAATAACCACCAAATCTTGTGGGCTTACCACCCAAACTACTTCTCCTTTATTAATTGGATTTATCTGTCCAATTTGTGTACTTACGTTTCCAATAGGATGTGGCCCATACAATCGATGAAGCTCAATGCCTTTCAAATCAGCAAAAGGAGATATGGTTGCGTTTTCAGAAATAGAAACATGCACGCTGCCTTCAGTCAATTTTCCTAAGGCGGCAACTGCTGCTTGTAATTCGGCTTCTTTTCCTCTTAATGCATAATCGTAATCTGCTGCTAAAGGAGCGCTTCCATACCCTGAAACAAAGATTGCTTTTGGTGCTTGATTCGGATTTGCAACAACATCATACGGACGTTGTTTTACAAATGGCCAACAACCAGAAGAAAGCAAATAGCTCTTTACTTCTTCAGAAGACATTTTTGAGGCCTCTTTTTTACCAAAATCTGTTTGCTCTTGAGTTGCGTTGGCAAGTATTCTAATTTCTAATACTTTACGTCTTTCACCACGAACTATTTCTTCGATTTTACCACTAACTGGACTTGGAAACAAAATACGCTCATCACTCTTTGAATAAAAAAGAGTGTCTCCTGCTTTTACTTCTGTACCAACTTTTGCTACAATCTTAGGAATAATTCCGTGAAAATTATCTGGCTTTATTACATACACACCACCAATTGAAAGCTCAACGGTGCTTTGTTCTGCTTCGCCAACCAGTTTGATGTCCAAACCTTTTTTTATACGGATGTCTTTTGACATAGTAAATATGACTTTTAATTATCTTGAAAAAACATGCAAATTTAAATATTTTGATAGCTCTACTCGAATAAAAATGCTCTTATCTTATCTGTTTTTGGTTATTTATAGTAGTTCTAAATAATTATCTTGTTGCGGATTTTTTTCACACAAAGTATTTTCTTTTTTAATTATATTTTGTCTTTATACTTAATAACGAAACCTGCTCGGAATTCAGAAAAACAAACAAGGGCTTTCTCATTTAAAACATTTTACGTATATTTATCTCAAGAAATCGCTAAAAGTTGCTATACTTTTCTCCCTCGCTATTTTTTTACTAACTTAATCCCTATTTAGTTATGAAAACGAACACAAAAAAACTTGTCGATTATTTAAAATTTGGATTGCTGCTCTTTGGAGCTTCAATATTGCTATGGAATTGTGAAAAACAAAATTTTGAGCCTGAAATTGAAACTACTAAAAGCCCTTTTGCTCAAAAATTTGTAAGCCTTTCTGAGATACCTAAGGTAAAACAACTCTTACCTAAAAAGCTAAAAAGCATCTATCAAAGAAAAACAGCGGAACTCAACGACGCTATTTTTGATGAAGGCACTATTTTAGAAGTCATAGATACCCTAAACAATGCCAATTATTCCTTTAGTTTTTTACTGCCAACCGCTCCTAAAGGGCAGCTTTTTAATTTAATTATTGGTAAAAACGCCTATGGCGAACTCAATACGCCTTTTGTTTTAAAATACACCTGTGAAGAAGCATATGTAGATGATTTTATAGCCAATAATTATGATTTCGGTCATTTTAAGGGGACTATTTCTTTACATAAGTACACCGATTATTTTGAAAAAGATTATTTTTCTAAAACCACAAATCATGATTGTACAGAATTCGACCAATTTGGAGACCCAATACCTTGCGATATAAGCCCCATTGACGGAACAGGCGGAGGAGGGTCAGGAACTAATGGTGGAGGTTCAGGTATTGGAACTGGTTCTGGAAGTCCTATAGGTGATAGTGGCTGTACATCTACATATAGCTGGTGGTGTGCTGCGGGAGGCACAGGGCCTCATTCAGTAGAAAGTTGTGGAGCAGGTACTGGAGGAATACTTATCATTGATATTTCATGTGCTTTTCAAAACAAAAACACTACCGATTGCCCTCCGTGTACCACTTCAATTGATGGAGGAATAGGCATCAACACCATATCTATTCTAACCATGAGAGCTACTTTAAAAAAAGTATTAAATCTTAGAGGGGCCGAACTTGGTTGGGTAGCACATGACAATAATGTTACAGAAGCAAGAAGTATTTATGCCTTCTTGCAAAGGAATGAGATTGATGGTGTGTATTTTTCTGAAGCGGTTCGTTTTGCTAAAGCTGCTGTTGATATTCTTTCAGATCCAATAATCACTTCAAATATATCTGGTTATACTACAAAAATTTTAAAAATGACCACCCATTTAAAACAATGGGGAAATCCAGAAGATGAATTTTTTGCAGATTATATTGAAAGTATAATTCCTGATTTTAACGGCATGACTGTCGGAGACGTTTATGACATTTATCATCTTACTCGAACTCAAGTACATAACCTTACAATAAAATATTTAGAAGCTGTTGTCATTCCTTTTGCAGAAGCAGCGTACCCTTTTATTGTCTATGCAATTACTGACGCTACTCTTGGCGTGGCTTTACCACTACTTTCTAGAATTCCTTTAAGTATGGTGCTTCGTGGAGCGAGACTTAATAAAATGGTAAGAAATGTAGCTAAGCTCGGAGTACAAGGAAATCAGGCTCACGTTAGAATTATTACAACTACAAACCCTGTACAAAAAGCAGAAACTTTATTCGCTACTTTGACAAAAAATAAAATAGGGAATGTTATAGAAGTTGCTCCAAATGTTTTTCAAGCAAATATGGGTAATGGAAACTATATTATTTATAGAACCGTCTCAAGTAGTGGCTTTCCATCTACAATAAATTTAAACTTTCCTTCAATTTTTGGAACAACCCCTAAATCAATAAAATTCATTCAATGATAAGTAAAAACATATTTAAAAATGGGTATATTAATCTATTTTGCCCCAATTCAAATGAATATTTATTTGATTATATATATGCGTTAGGGTTTAAAGATATTGATTCTAAAAACTGGAAACCTAGACTTGTTATATTATCTGTATTAGAATATTTATTTAGACTAAAAATTATTAATGTATACAGTTGGCCTAATCATCCTGAGTTAGAAAAAAAGGGTATGACAATCAAAGAAACAATAGAAACAATAGATAAATTATGGTCTAATAATGCAACTTTTCCTGATTTCTATGGTATAGTTATGTTTGAAAATCAAAAATGGTATACAGAAGCACTTGAAAAAAAAGGATTAACCCAAACAACAAATTGGGAAAAATTTATAGAAAATGAAATAGGAGATTTAGAAAAATTTATAGAGGATAATAGACCTATAGATTAATACGAACCAAAACCACGTATATAAAAAATGCAATTTCAAAAACAACACAGTCAAATGGTGCTATCGTAGCTAATATGGGTAATGGTAATTATATTACATATAGGACTATAGCACAATCTCAATCAAATTATGTTGCAAGTATTAATTTAGATTTTTCTACAATATGGTCAACTCCTAGAGTTTTAAAATTTAAATAATGAAGAGAATAAATATTTTTGATAAAGAACATGTAAATTTATTTTGTTACCCAGGAGATGGTATTGAATTCTTACATTCTGTCCTATTTAGTCTGGGATACACATATAAAGGCTTATTTTCTCAAAAGGCAAAAAAAGATGGGCTTTTTGTAATAGAAGAGCTTTTTAAATTAGATTTAATCTATGTCTTTCATTGGGGGAAAAATCACGATGAGATGAAAAATAATACATATACAATAAAAGAAACTTTAAAGTATATTGATTCAATATGGTTTGGCGGTGCTGATTACCCTGATTTTTATGGCATGGTCATGTTTGGTCATAAGAAATGGTATCTTAAAGAACTTGAGAAATTAGGAATGACTGATACAACCGATTGGAAAGAATTTGTTAAACATAAAATTGGAAATTTAGAACAGTGGATAGAAGAAAATAGACCGAAATAATACAAGCCACAATCACGTATATAAAACCGAAATAAAGCATCTCAATACAATTGGGGTGCTTTTTTGTTTCCGCTATCCAAAATTATTATGGAAAAATTGTTCAGAAGAAAGTTGGTTTAGAAGTAGAAAAATTGTCTAAAAAGCTTCAATAAGAAATCATAAAAACTGCAAAACAGTCTTGTTTTTAGATTAAACACTGAAAAACAGAATGCTATGTGTTTT
>JAQWOR010000001.1 GCA_029245785.1 Polaribacter sp. | reverse complement strand
TAATGGCAATTACAGTCATCCCTATTTCAATCGGAATGATTATCCGCAGATTTAGACTCAATTTTTCAAAAAGAATGGAAAAACCCATGCGAATTGCTTCTACCTTAATTTTTGTTCTCATCTTTTTTGCAGTATTAGCTGCCAACTACAGCCTCTTAGGTGGTGCCATGAAAAGTGTTGGGGTAGTTGCTCTTTTGTTAAATGCTATTACAATGGGACTCGGATATTTAACCGCTAGACTGTTTAAATTGAACTTAAAAAACGCCATTTCAATAACTGTAGAAAGCGGTATCCAAAACGGAACCCTTGCCTTTGTAATTGCTACCACGATCTTGAACAATATAGAAATGGGAATTCCAACAGTTGCCTATTCGATATGGATGTTTATAACTGGCGGAATATTAATGTGGAAATTTGGAAAAAGACCTGAAGTTGAATCTCAATAAGTAAACACAACACCTTATAAGATGTATAACAGCTCCTCCTTCATGCCCTAATAATTTTAGGAAGCACTAGAAGGAGCTGTTGTTTTTTACACCAATTTTTTTGCGTTTTTTACTTTCTGTTTGGTGAGCGCAATTTCAATCACTTCGCTCATCTCAGTTACATAATGAAATTTTAAACCTTTTAAATAACTGGTTTTGATTTCTAAAACATCTTTTTCATTCTCTCTACATAAAATAATTTCTTTGATGTTCGCTCTTTTTGCAGCCAATATCTTCTCTTTGATTCCGCCTACAGGCAACACTTTTCCACGCAACGTAATTTCGCCGGTCATTGCCAACTTGCTTTTAACTCTACGCTGTGTATATACAGACAACAAAGATGTTAACATGGTAATACCAGCACTTGGTCCATCTTTTGGAGTAGCGCCTTCTGGCACATGAATGTGCACGTTGTATTTTTCTATCACCTCAGCATCAACAGCAAAATTTTCTGCATTTGCCTTGATATACTCCATTGCAATGGTTGCAGATTCTTTCATCACCTTTCCTAAATTCCCTGTAATAGTCAAAGCGCCTTTTCCTTTTGATAAAATCGATTCAATAAACAAAATATCGCCACCAACACTTGTCCATGCCAAGCCAGTAACTACACCTGCAACATCATTGGTTTCGTACTTATCACGTTCCATACGCGCAGGGCCAAGAATTTCTTCTATATCTTCTACTGTTATTGCAGTATGGTAAGCTTCTTCCATGACAATAGATTTTGCAACAAAACGCACTACTTTTGCTACTTGTTTTTCTAATCCACGCACACCAGACTCTCTTGTATACCCTTCCACTATTTTTTCGATAGATTTTTTTCCCAACTTTAAATGTTCAGAAGACAAGCCATGCGCTTCAAGTTGTTTTGGCAACAAGTGTTTTTTAGCAATCTCTATTTTTTCTTCAATGGTATACCCACTTACATTGATCAATTCCATTCGGTCTCTCAATGCCCATGGAATTTGACCTAGATTGTTTGCTGTTGCAATAAACAACACCTTTGACAGGTCAAAACCCACTTCTAAGTAATTGTCATAAAATTCTGTATTCTGCTCAGGATCTAAGACTTCTAACATAGCAGAAGAAGGATCTCCTTGGTGACTTTCGCTTAGCTTATCAATTTCATCCAAAACAAAAACCGGGTTCGCAGTTCCTGCTTTTTTTAAATTCTGAATCAATCTACCTGGCATAGCTCCAATATATGTTTTTCGGTGTCCACGGATTTCTGCCTCATCTCGTAATCCTCCTAAAGACATCCGAACGTATTTACGCCCCAAAGATTCTGCAACTGATTTCCCCAAAGAAGTCTTACCAACTCCCGGAGGTCCATACAAACAGATAATTGGAGATTTCATATTGCCTTTTAACTTTAAGACAGCCAAATGCTCAATGATTCGTTTTTTTACTTCTTCCAACCCAAAGTGATCTCTATCCAACACTTTTTGAGCGTTCTTTAAATCAAATTTATCTTCAGAATATTCTCCCCAAGGCAATTCTAGCAACAACTCTAAATAGTTACGTTGCACGCCATATTCTGCCATTTGCGAATTCATTCGTTTCAAACGCCCTAATTCTTTTGCAAATGTTTTTGCTACTTGCTCATTCCATTTTTTAGACTTTGACTTGACCCTCATCTCTTCCAATTCTTAATCATTAGAAGTATCTCCTAATTCTTCTTGAATGGTTTTTAACTGCTGATTTAAATAATATTCACGCTGTTGTTGATCCATGTCAGAGCGTGTTTTCGACTGAATATCATTCTTCAACTCTAAGCGCTGTAATTCTTTATTTAATCGTTTCAATGTTAACAGCGCACGTTCTTTTAAATTACTCTTTGCTAGTAATTCTTGTTTTTCTTTTACACCCAAATCCATATTTGATGAAATAAAATTCACCAAAAACGAATTACTTTGTATGTTTTTAATAGCAAAAGAAGCTTCACTTGGCAGCATCGGATTCTCTTTAATTACCTGTAATGCCAACTCTTTTACAGAGTCTATAACAACTTGAAACTCTTTGGTATCTTCTACACTTCTATCTTCTAGCGCTTCTTTTACGGTGGCTTTTAAATAAGGTTCTTCTTGAACAATTTCATCAATTTCAAAACGTTTTTTACCTTGAATAATAACCGTTGTATTACCGTCAGGCATTTTTAAAACTCGTAAAATTTGAGCAACAACACCAATACTATAAACATCTTTTCCTGAAGGGTTTTCTACCTCTTCATTTTTTTGAGTGACAACCCCTATAATTTTATCGCCTGCATTGGCATCTTTTATCAGTTGAATGGATTTATCTCTCCCTGCAGTAATCGGAATTACAACACCAGGAAACAAGACCGTATTGCGCAATGGTAAAATTGGCAATACCCTCGGAATTTCTTCTTTATTAATAATCTCTTCATCTTCTGGCGTCATCAACGGAATTAATTCCGAATCCTCGTCTAACATGCCGTGAAGCGACAAACTGTCTAAACCTAAAATTTTTGTTTTACCCATTTCTTTTATATGCTGTCAAATTGACATTGTTTTTTAATTCTTTTTTTTACCAGTCTTCAAAACAAAAACGCAACAAACTAACAAGCAGCTAGTTATGTTGTAATTATCATAAAATCTCATGCTATAAGTTCAATTGTTATGCCAATTGCCGATAGGTCATCATCTAAAAGAAAAAATTAAAAACGTACCTTTATTTTTACAAACTGTCACAAAACGAAATCACTTTTGTCTATAGTATAGAAACGTTTCTTTGAAAGAAAACAATCAACATATCAACCAACTTTTAGCACGTTGTAAAAAGTCTGATAAGAATGCACAAATGCAGATTTACAAAGACTATTACAGAGCTATGTACAACACTGCTTTGCGAATTCTTAAGATGAATTTGAAGCAGAAGACATTATGCAAGAGGCTTTTTTAACAGCCTTTACAAAGCTAGATAGCTTTAAGGGTGAGGTTACTTTTGGAGCTTGGTTAAAAAGAATTGTCATTAATAAAAGTTTAACCCAACTTAAAAAGAACATCAGATATCGAGAGGTAAAAATGGAAGTACTTTCAGATCATACTGATACCGTTGATGATAGCATCAATTACTCAGATTTAAAAACATCTAAAGTACTTGAAAAACTAAACTCTTTAAAAGATAATTATCGAGTAATACTAACCTTAAACCTAATAGAAGGATACGATTATGAAGAAATCTCGCAAATATTAGCATATAGCAATGAAAATGTAAGAACAACCATTTCTAGAGCAAAAAAGAAATTAAAGCAGCTACTTCTATTAGAAACTGCATAAATAAAACCAAGAATGAAAAATCAATTAGAAACCTTTTTCGAGAATACCAATTTTGACACCGATGTGCCAAGGTTTGGCCATCTAGAACGATTTGAAAACCGGTTGAATCCGACAGAAAAAAAGAAGGCTTTCTCTTATAAATGGATGAGCATTGCCGCATCAATTGTTTTATTCCTTGGCTTTTGGCTAGGAACAAACCAAACCAACAGTACCCTTGTGCTTGCTGATGTGTCTCCGAAAATGCAAGAAGCAGAGAACTTTTTTGTAGCAACAATCTCACAAGAAATTAAAGAAATAGAACGATTTAGAAATCCAAGAACAGAACACGTTATTGAAGATGCTTTAAATCAATTAGAAAACTTAGAAGACAAGTACCAAGAGCTTGTAAAAGAATTGAACAATAGCAATAAAGACAGAAGTTTTATTTATGCGATGATCAATAATTATAAAAGTAGAATAGAAATATTTCAAAATGTATTAAAACAAGTAGACGAAATTAATAATCCAACAAAAAACCAAGATGATGAAACCTATCTATAATATAGCAATTGCCTTATTCCTTATCCCACTTATGAGTTTCGGGAATAACAAAACACCCACAAAACAACGTAAAAGCAAAACCATTAAGAAAGAATATTCCGTGCATAGCAATGCAACGGTTGATATTGACAATAAATATGGCGATATTAATATTACTACCTGGACTAAAAATCGTGTAGAAATTACAGTTGTAATTACCGTAAAAGGAAACAATGAAGGTGCCGTAGAAAAAAGATTAAGAGGCATTGATGTAGAGTTTTACGCAACTTCTGATAAGGTAAGTGCTAAAACTATTATTGAAAAAAACAGCACAAGCTGGAGTTTTTGGGGAAACAATAGAAATAGTAGTTTTCAAATAAATTACTTCATTAAAATGCCCGTAACAAATAACGTAGTATTAGACAATGATTACGGGAGCATTGTTTTAAATGAATTAAACGGTAGCACAGACATCAATTGTGATTATGGAAAAATTACTATTGGAGAACTAAACCACAAGGACAATAGTATCAATTTAGACTATTGTTCAAGATCTACCATTAACTTTATAAAAGAAGGTATTATAGATGTTGATTATTCAAAATTAACCGTAAACAAAACAGCAACTGTAAAAATAGACTCTGATTATTCTACCCTACATGTTGACAATGCAAACACCATTGCTTTTAATAGTGATTACGGGAGTATTACTATTGATAATGCCGATAACATTACAGGAAACACCGATTATGTGAGCGTTCGAATAGGAACAGTTTCTAAAAACTTGAACCTAAAGACAGATTATGGATCTATTAGAATCGAAGAAATTGCCAAAGGCTTTGAGAAAATCGATATCACTGGGAAATATGCGAGCATCAAAGTAGGAACAAGCACTCATAATTCTTTTGATTTTGTACTCGATTTAAGCTACGCTGGATTTAGATATCCTAAAGACCTAGTAGACTTGAGAAGAGACATTCAAAAATCATCAAAAAAACACTTTGAAGGTTCTTACGGAAAAGGAAGTTCTTCTTCAAAATTAACTATCAAATCGCAATACGGTAGCGTAAGTCTTACCGAACTATAATTTAAAAACCATACCATCATGAAAAAAATAATTCTTACAAGTATTCTTTTAACAATCGTATTTTCTATCAATGCTCAAAGTTGGTGGGGAGGCAAAAGGGTACGAGGAAATGGAAACGTTGTTACCGAAACACGCAACACTGCAAATTATGACGCCATTAGTGTTGGAGGCTCTTTTGATGTTGTTCTTGTAAAAGGCAAAGAAGGCGATATTCGCATTAAAGGAGAAGAGAATCTTATAGAGCACATCATTACAGAAGTTTCTGGCGATAAATTAAAAATACGATTCAAAAGAAATGTAAACATCAGAACAACCCGAAAATTAGTAGTAACAGTACCTTATAAAGATCTAGAAAAAATATCCTTAGGAGGTTCAGGAAACATCCGCAGTTCAGAAACTCTTAAAGCTGATCGGTTTTCAATGAATGTTGCAGGGTCTGGATCAATCCATTTAAACCTAGCTGCAGACACGGTTAAATCTTCTGTTACAGGTTCTGGAAACATCAATGTATCAGGAAACGCTACAAACCTTACTTGTTCTATTACGGGTTCTGGAAACATCAATGCCTATGGATTAAAAGTTGTTGCTACCTCAGTTAAAGTTACGGGTTCTGGAAACATCAAAACAACCGCTAATCAAAGTATTGACGCAAAAGTTGTAGGCTCTGGTAATATTTATTACAAAGGAAAAGCCACACATATTAAAAGCAAATCTATTGGGTCAGGTGATGTTATAGATAGAAATTAAAAAAGAGGCTTCACAAAAAAATCCTTGAAGTATTTCAAGGATTTTTTTGTGAATAAACTACGTCGCTACCAAGGGTACGAGGTATTAAAGCCAATACCCAGCTAAAAAGTGGGATTAGCTCAACTTGCAATGTTGAGTTTCACTAATAATTTCGAAATTGTTTCGTTTCTTCAAAAACATGTGCAAGAATTTGTTGTTCTTTTTCATCAAAAACCATTAATTTTCGATGCATTACTACAGTGGCTACTTCTGCTACTTTACCCATTTGATAGGTTGTAAATCCAGCAGCGCCACCCCAGCTAAAAGACGGAATAAAATTTCTTGGAAAATTACTTCCAAAAATATTGGCACTCACCCCTACTACGGTTCCTGTATTAAACATGGTATTGATTCCGCATTTAGAATGATCTCCCATCATCAGACCACAAAATTGAAGCCCTGTTTTAGCAAATCGTTTGGTGGCATAACTCCACAGTTTTACCGCTGCATAATTATTTTTTAAATTAGACGTATTTGTATCTGCTCCAACATTACACCATTCACCCAAT